>NZ_JAMYUV010000027.1:0-72357 GCF_040323405.1 Mesorhizobium sp. M0048
AGCACGACGACGACAAGGCCGATGAGATAAATAACACTGTTCATGGCGCAATCTCCTCCACTGCGCACCGAACTTGCATGTGCTTCCCGTGTTCCCCTCAGGCATCATCTTTTTGTAAGCGAAGCCTAACCAGCCTCAAGACGGGATCTTGTCCTGTGCCGATGGGCGTGAGCGCGCGATTGGAAATGATACGAGACCGGACTCCGGTGCGACTTACAGGTCGAGGCGCAGGCGCACTCCGGGAGATATTCGCGCTGCATGGGTCGGAATTCTTTCGGAGTGCTTTGACTGGGCATTATCGCAGTGGGACCTGCCTGCGACCTACCACCTGATCGCAGGCCGCGCGATCATCAGCCAGAAAATCCCGAGCACGGCAGCGAAGGCGGGGAAGCCGAAGGCGAACCACAACCAGAAGAGCCGATGGTATCGCGGCGGCAACGGCGCACCGCCAGCGGCGGCTTGCGATGCCAGCTTGCGCATCTTATGGCACCGCTGGCGACAGCGAAAGCAGGTGACTAAGTAAGCCAACCCTCACGTCCTATCCGGAGAGGATGATGGGACGCCACATTCCCGCATGAGGGAAAAGTAAGGAGACTGCACAGCAACCTTTCATGCACAGTCCGGGCTCCTTATTCCGCTGGCTCATGGCGAGAGCCGTCCGCATTTCGGACCGCATTGACGAGCACCCAAAAACGAGCCCGAATCGGATTTCATCATTTGGTTGGGGATTCACATGAACCGATTTCTCTTTGTAATTGCTGATTTTCTGTCCCGGCCGCCAGGCTTTTATCTGATCATCGTGGCCATGATAGCCTGCACTGCGATGGTCCCTTTCGGCCTAACAAGCGTAATCACCTATGCGCTTTCAGTAGCTGCGATTGTGATTACCGGCGTTGTTCTGATCCAGGGTTATCGCGACACTGCTGCCATCCATGCCAAGCTCGATGAAATTATCGTTGCATTGAAGGAAACGAGGAACAATGTCGTCGGGCTGGAGCACGCCGAGCCTGAGGAAATTAAGGCCCATTTGGCGCGGCTCGAAATGGAAGCGGCGGCGGCTGATCAAGAAACCAAGCACGGGGGAGTTTCTGACGCCTGAGCGCTACTCAAAAGCCATCATGGCAAGCTGAGTCCTGCACGAAGCGGTCGCTCAAGTCCCGCCGGCGGCTGCCAAGCGCAACGAGATGCGCAGCAGCAGTAAGCTTATAAGCGGAGAATGGCTGATCTAACGTATGCGCACTGTGGTAGTCGGCAAGAAGTCTGGCCGTTGCAAACCGGGATGGACGCGAGCGGGCTCGCCGGACTTGCAGTTAGGGGGGCAGCTCGAGGACTGTTTGTGCCCCGGTCGGAATCATTGCGGCCCATCGTATTCCGTGGGAGTGCATCTTTTCGCAGAGCTGGCGGAAGCAATTCCAAGCTATGGGCAGGTCTCCCGGCTTTGACCCGCATTATTTGGAAGAACACCGCCGTCGAGCGCTGCCGCATTCTCCAGGGAACGTCGACGCCGTGGGAGGCGTCGGCATAGTGATGTCGGCGAAGCCTGCCTGCGGTCCAGATGCGGAGAGCGGTATGAGCTCACACCACGTCTCTAACAACCGCATCTAATTTCGTTAGGCCTACGCTCGAAGGCCTTTGCGTAAAAAGTCCCTGTTCGATTGCGGCCGCCTTGAAGGCATCGATCGCAGCTTGTTGGTTGCAATGACCGGCCAAGCATTCCCTGATCATTCGGACGGCTTCGAGCCGCCGCGGCTTGGCCACGTATGGCCATGGTTGTTCAAGTGCTTTCGCAGCGTCGGATATTGATGCAACCACCATTGGCCTGCAATTCAGGTAAATTGTAATCGGAATGAACGCCGGCATTTTCTCGCTCGCCAGGATTGAACGGGGCTAAACGCGAAGAGAAAGCGGAGGTTGCATGAACGCGCAGCTTCGCGATTTTAAGTCCCGCTACACGATGCAATTGAGACTGAACAGGCCTTCTCGGGGCAAAGCTAAACTCAAAATAACGCCCGTTGGCGGGTCGCCGAATTCTGAAGCGAACAAATCGCCGACAGGCTCCATGGCGCGGTTTACGAACCATGGGCACGATGATCTCCGTGGGCAGGCCATAAATCGGAATCACGGCGGCTCTGAAACGTTCCACCGTGGTGCTGCCGGGCTGTCCGTTTCGGGGTCTAGCTTCGAGGAGCTCGCCCTCGTGCTTTTGCCCCTCAAAATGCGAGATGCGAGACGTCGCCATCCAAGGGCGAGGGGTCGACGTGTCGTCGGTGCAGAGCCGTTGAAGTACGCGTTGGCACAAACCCAGAGCACGTCCTGTTAATCCGGTTCATATCCTGCGGCTTTGAAGTAGTTGGCACATTCGGCTGGGGTGAAGAGGTCGACGACCGCGCCGACCGCGTCCCAGAGAGCCTTGATGGTTCTCTCGGCCTTTGCTCGCAGCAGCGCCCGGACGACGTGAGCCTTACTACAGAGATTCCGTCACAGACCCGAACTTAAAAAGAGTTGCTGATCGCCGCGAGCTGATGTGCATCGTGTAACGGACTTCGAGCGCCGCGCCTTTGCCACTCTGGTCAACCTGCGTCGAACCTGCCCGCCGCTGGAACCGAACCTCTACGCATCTTACACGACGCCCATCGATGAGTAACGGATGATCACCTCGTCCTGACGAAAGCGTCGCTCAAGGTCAGCACGGCGTGTTCGCCAGGCTTGCAGATCAATCTCCTCCGTCATCACCTCGAAGATGACGATCTCATCATAGCTGCACTCGCCGCCTTGCCGCCACAACCCTTCCGCAGGTGCCTGCAAAAAGGCTGTGACGCCGGCGAACTGCTGGGCCAGTTCTTCTTTGAGCCGGTCGAATTCCTGTTTGGGGAACGGTCTGCCGGAATTGTCCGCGCGAGGTAGCAGGATTTGAAAAAGATACATGATGAAACTCAATGATCACGAACGGTCGCCGTGCCTCTTCGTTCCTCATGCTTTGTTTTCGGCGTCGGCGCCTGGCACCGTGCGCTTGGTGTCACCGTGGGCCGTGTTCGGCCTGGACCAATATTCGCCGTCGCCATTTGCAAGATAGTTGTGCATGTCGGTTGCAGCGACCGCTGCGTGACCGAATGCTACGGCAAGCTGATTGATCTCATTGACCACATCTCCGGCTGCATAAAGGCCGGTGACTGCGGTGCGCTGGCGCGAATCTACGACGAGATTGCCCGCTTTGTCACAGCATGCACCAAGGTCGACCGCGAGCCTCGAGCGGATGGTCGAGCCCATCGCAGGGTAGATGGTGTCAAACGACAGCGTTCCGCCGTCGATGAGTTCCACGACCGCCTCCCGGCGCGTGGCGCAAACGGCATTGGGTCTGCATACGCCGATCTCGATACCGGCCCTCTTGAGCTTGGTACGCTTGTCGGGGGAGGGCTCGGATGGATCGGTAATCAGCAAAGTGAGATCCCGTGTGAAGGTGCGCATGAACAACGCCTTTTTCATTGCGTGTTCGATCGGTCCGATGACGGCCACCCGTTTGTCGATGGCTTCATAGCCGTCGCAGATAGGGCACAATCGCAAGACGCCAGCTTGGATCATGTCGGTAACGCCAGGAAAATCTGGCAGGATATCAACAACGCCGGTAGCAATGAGCACCGAGCGGGCACGAATGGGAGATGAAGCGCCCGCCAAAAACCCAGCCTTCGTTTTGCGAATGGATACGATCCTGTCTTGGACCAAGCTCGCGCAGTATCGAGCAGCCTGCAGTTCGAGGCGGTCAAGTAGGTCAGCGCCGGTGATACCGTCCGGGAAGCCTGGGCAGTTGCGCGTCAAGGAAATCCGCTTTGCACGGCTTTCACCTGCGTCGACGACAATTACTCGCCTTCGGAATCTTCCAAGATAAGTCGCAGCTGCTAGGCCCGCTGGCCCGCCACCTACGATCAGGCAGTCGAAGCTTCCTTCATGCCGGCTCCTGTCCCGGTTGACCATCCAGAAACCCTGAAATCACACGGCTGCATCGCGAGCGCATAGTCGAACGCCGTTGAAGAGAACGCGGAGCACGCCATTTGGTTACAAACGTGGAGCTCCCAATTCGCCGGACAGTTCAGCCATTGGGATAGTGCTTTGATGACCTGCCAAGGGAAGCCATCTTCAGCGCGGAATGGAGATGGAGACTGACAGAATAGCGTCGACGACGGGCTGGGGAGTAGGTGTCCGCGGCAGAAGCAGGATGGAGCAGGCGGGCTTTTCCCTCACTTGGGCTGGTCCACCGTGACCGGCCTTCAAAGACGGGGCAGGTGCTATAGCGGGTTCTTCAGTCAGCTCCAATATCCGCCAACAAGACTGCTGGGTAGCAAGTGTTCGTCCATCACCATTTTGCCGGACTTCCGCAGCCCGGGGACCTGAGCGGAATTTACACCTTGCGGTCGATTCGCCGATGCTCGCCAAGCCTCGACAATTGTTCTATGCTCCTTGGCACGGCACAGTTCGCGGTTGCAACGCGGAAGGCTGTTGTCCTGTGGGGGGTCCAATGTTCGAAGTCGTCGGAGACTGGTGGAAAACGGGCTCGAGAAGCTGCTTCGCCCTAAACACCCTTGGCCTGATCGTTGCCGTATCGGTGCTGCTGTTACCTGGGCTGGAAAGCGCCAATGCACAGACGAACTGGACACTCGACCCGACCGCCTCCGTGCTCACCTACCAGTCGGTCAAGAAGAATACGATCGTCGAAACCAACAAGATCAGGAACATAGCCGGCACTCTTTCTTCGACGGGTGAGGCCAAGATCACTTTTGACCTTAACTCCGTCGACACTGGTGTCGACCTTCGCAATGTCCGCATGCGGTTCCTTTTCTTTGAGACATTCAAATATCCGTCCGCCGAACTGACAGCAAAAGTGGACCCTGCCGCATTTGCAGACCTGGCGACCAAGCGAAGGGTGAAGGCAGTGCTGCCATTTCGCCTCAACCTGCACGGCGTCGACAAGGATCTTGAGGCCAATGTCGTCGTAACCATGATCAGCGACAGCATGGTCTCCGTCGCTTCGGAGGCGCCTGTTGCCGTGCATGTCGAGGACTTCGGACTGCTGCCGAATGTCGACAAGCTGCAGCAAGCCGCCAATGTGACCAACATTGTTCCGACCGCTTCGGTATCGTTCGATTTTGTGTTCAACGCTGGCGACAGTAAGCCCGCGGCCGTGCAGACAGTCGCGGCAAGTACTGCCGACGTCGGGCCCGTCGCCACCGATGCCGCGAAAGCGAATTTCAGCGAAGAAGAGTGCCTTAACCGGTTCGCGGTGCTCTCCCGCACTGGGGCCATCTACTTTCGGTCGGCGAGCGCGCGGCTCGACAACCAAAGCCGCCCGCTGTTGGCGGAGGTGGTTGGCGTGGTCGGCAAGTGCCCAGGCCTGAAGGTAGAAGTTTCTGGCTATACCGATTCCGATGGTTCGCCTGCCTCCAACAAGCTGCTGTCGGAGCGCAGAGCCCAGGCCGTTGCCGATGCCATCGTCGCCGCGGGTATTGCACGAACGCAGATCACGGCAACCGGGTATGGCGAGGAGCGGCCTGTCGCGGCTAACGATACGCCGAAGAACAAGGCGCTCAATCGGCGGATCGAGTTTTCCGCCACCAAACTCGTCAACTGAGGAAGGACCTCTTGTTCCGGTGGGGCTTCCATCTGATTGCCTGTTTTGGCAGTGCCCCGCGCGCGATCGGGCTGGCGACGCTCTCGCTATTATTGACATTGACGGCGGCCAATGCGGAACGCCGTGTTGCTCTGGTCCTTGGCAACTCCCAGTACCAGCATGCGCCGGCGCTGACCAACCCGGTCCGGGACGCGCAGGCTGTTGCCAACCGCCTTTCGAAGTTGGACTTTGAAGTCGTCTCCGGTTTCGATCTGACCAAATTGCAGACCCAGACGACGATTGCGCAGTTCGCAAAGCAGGTTCGCGGCGCCGACATTGCGCTTTTCTTTTACGCCGGCCATGGTTTGCAGGTTTCGGGCAGCAACTATCTCCTTCCGGTTGATGCAGCATTGGAAGACGAGACTTCGCTGGATTTCGAGGCGGTGCCTGTCGAGTTCGTTTTGCGGCAAATGTCGCGCGAGACCAGCATAAGACTGATTTTCCTCGACGCCTGTCGCGACAATCCCCTGGCTGAAGTCTTGGCAAAGGCCGCAGGCGTCAAGGGAGCGAGAAGCGGGCTTGCCGAAATCCCGATCGAGAATGGCGGTGCGGGTACACTGGTCGCCTTTTCCACCAGTCCCAATCAGGTTGCCTATGACGGATCGAGCGAGCATTCGCCGTTCACGTCCGCGTTGCTTGCCCATATCGGGGCTTCGAACGTCTCCATCACCGACGCGATGAACATGGTCACCGCCGATGTCTTCAAAGCAACGGCCGGCAAGCAGCGCCCGTGGATCAATGTCTCGCTGACCACCGAGGTCGTTTTGCACAGGGTCAATCTCAACGCGCCGCTGATCGTCGGCGAAGCGACCGCTCCGCAACATGCGGAAGACGGTTCGGATGGGCGCAACGCTACCGCAAATTCGTCAGGCGACGATGAGGCACAGCTTGCGCTTAATGTCCTGCGGCAGAAAATTCCGAAACTGGCTTCGGACGATCCGATCTTTTTCGACCGACCTGTCGATTTTGGAGATCCAAAGATCGACGGCAAGAGTATCGCCGAGCTGATCATGGGCAAGCCTCTCTTTGCTCCCGTGGAAGGGCTCGATAAAGCGGTGTGGCAGGGCAAGCACTGCAATGGCTGCCACGAGTGGGATGAGGTTCGGCTGTGCGAACAGGCGAAGAATTTCGCCGCCAACGATGTGTCCGTGCTGCGTCTGCAACATCCCCTCGGGACGCGCTTCAAGGTGGCGCTAGCCAAGTGGGCGCAAGGCGGCTGCAAGTAAGATCTGGGCCTTCGGTTTGAAAATTCGTGGTCAAACGGGCCATGGGACCAATCTGCGCTTCCGGTTCTCACGGACCCAAATGTCCGCTGCTCCGGTTCTCGAAACCACCACCATATGACTCGCCAGAGCGAATTTCGAAACAGCCTCTAAGGAGGCTTATTTCTATGTGGCGGATGTTGAACCGCGGGCTACGCTCGAGCGTCTGCGACCGAAAATGGCCGCGCGACACCCGCTCGCGCAACTGGAACGTCTCGCCATTGTTGGCCCCTCGAAGGCTGGTGCTCGAGCCATGCGGGAGAGCTACCGACTGTGGTTCGAAGCTGGGGAGCCTGCCGGCAGCGGCGCTCTGTAAATCGACGGATCGGCCTGAGGTGGCGAATGACCAGCATCGCAATCTTCAACGTAAACGCCCTTAATCACACCGTTTACGGCGCGCCGCCGGCAAGAATCACCATTCCGTTGTCAGGTTTCTGAGCGTGCCAGATGAGGACAGTGGCGAACCCAAAGGCTCCCCAACGCAACGTACCCCGACTGTGCGCGTTCTAGTGAAATGGGAGGGCGCCATAGCCGATCTGACGGGGGTGGTCTGATGACAAATCGGAGCAACAGGGATGGCAAAGTTTAAAGAAGCCCTTGAGCGCGGGAAGAAAGCTCGCCGTCAGCAGGAGGAGCCCGTCGGCGGCGCGGAGGTGGGAAAACGGGATGCCCCCATGGCGGACTTCAGCGAGCAAGCAAAGGCTTGGCTAAACGACGTCGTGATTGCATCGCTGGAGGCGGCCAAGGCTGACGTGGCAGGCGAGGTGGCTGTCGACATAGACACCGCGCCACGCCGGCAGGTCAAAGCTTTAACCCCGTCGATTCGTTTCCAGATCTACAGGAAGCGAGAATTGGAGAAGGCGCCTAGAAGAACCTTTACCGTCAACATTAAGGTGAGCGGGGCGGTGTCCATGTCTTCGCCGGGGATGGTGACCAAAGATGTGGGAAACATAGGGGATAGGTCCGACTTACGGGTCCGCACCTTAACCGAACTGATCGAGGACGTCGCCAGGGTACATAACAACGCTGTGCCCACAGGCCTTTGTGGAGCCTAGGGGGCACAAGGTCGTCATCGCGCGAGCCAGTTATCCGATCACCCGCTTAAAGAAACACGGAATATTTCCGACCTCCCATTCCACAGGAAATCGTTTGTTGATCTCTCCTAAGTTCCGGGCAAGATGACCTTAGGGCACTGAGGGGTCGGCCATCTGTAGACCCATTTCGACAAAGGCAGATAGAATGGCAAAACGGTCCGCGAGTGCAACACGCGCCAGCCCTGCCAGAACTCCGGCATTGACGGCATGGGCGGCAGGAAACGGCGGTGAGGCGGGTGGTACTGCTGTGCGGCCGACGGATCGGCAAGCACCAAGGCCATTGTCACGCCATCCGGCAGCCAAGGCAATCCAGGCGCCCGGGGTTGTAGGGGGCACTGCCGCTGCCTGGCCCAGCGCGGCACGATGGTGGGCGCTGCCCGGTTCGCTGACCCAGTTGCTGACGAGTGCGAGCAGTTGTTGATCGGTTTCATCGAGCAGCTCGCTCAAATGCCCAAGGCATTCATGAGCCCACCAGACCGCAGCCCGATCCGGCAGCAGGTAGGCACAAAAGGTGATTGCCTCTTCGGGAACGCGCCCTGCAAGGAGATCGCGGCAAAACTCGATCGAATGCTGTTCGGTTGGAAGGGTTCGCATGTCTCGGGCAGCGGCGGGACAAGCTAGGAAAAGATCTCGTGCCGTTTTGAATCGGAGCCCGTTGGCCATGACGCCACGCTTTCATCGAGAGCCTGTCAGCACTCAAGCCCGCAGCGCGGCGCTGGTCAAGTCTCTACTCGCAGCGGAGTGATAACGGCGATACAGTCGCGGCTCGGTGCTTCCCGCAGACAATTGCTTCGGAATTTGGTATGTTCACGCTTGATAATATCGGATGCTCAACAGGAGTAACCGCTATGCGGTGGGCCAGTTCACCTTTGGTGTTGGCGGTCATGGTTTTCTCAACGCATGTTTGCGCCGACCCTGTCCAGAAATCAGAAGACATCGTCAAGTTTTTTGCCGGCGCGGCCGATCTTGGCAAGTCGCGCGGAATTTGTGTCGGCACCGAGGAGCAGTGCAAGAGCAAGAGTAAGCCAAACGAGGGACCCGCCGGCAAATCCAGTCTCGACATGCTGATCAATTTCGGACTCGATTCGGCCGAACTCGACGCAACCGCGCGCGCCGAGCTCGCGGAGTTTGCCAAGGCCCTGAAGGACAACCGGCTTAGCAGTTTCCATTTCGTCGTCGAAGGCTACACTGACGCTTCCGGTCCGGCGAACTACAATGAGCGGCTCTCACAGCGACGAGCGCAATCTGTGACGTCCTTCCTGACATCAAGCGGCATTGAGGCGGCTCGGATTAATCCGATCGGCCTGGGCGAAGCGCATCCGCGCAGCCCCAACCCATACGATGCTGTCAATCGCCGTGTGGAAATGCGCATAAAGACCGAGTAGCGCACGCCGCCGAAAACTGTGCGGCAGTTTCGAGCCACAACGGCTTTGCCGCGAGCAGGGCAGTCGTTTGAACCCTTTCTTACGAACGCCTGCGATGGCTCAAAGCGCGTTCTGCACGGAGCTCAGCATCGCCATGATCACGTGTTTGTACTTTGCGAACTCGGGCGATGTCTGCCGGATTTCAGTGGTGGTCGTCGTCTGCTGGCTCGCGGTCGTTGCTGGGCTGAGCTTTCGACCCATCTTCCTTTCGGCCCAGTCCACGACATAGCTGGCGGTCTTGCCGGTGAGAAAGGGATTGGCCTGAATGACGGCTGATCCGAGCACGGCGCTCAGTTGCGCCGAACCCGACGCCGACAGCACCTGATGCGCCCCTTCCATGCCGAGGAAATGGCACAGATAGAGCCGGCCGGCTGTGATCTGGTGGCCGCGCGCCCGAAGATAGGCTTCGCCCTCTCGCGCCAGATTGCGAACCATCTCGCGCGAGATCGTGGCGTCGTAACGCAGGGCAAGCAGGTTGGCGGTCGAGAGCGTGCGTGCAAGTTCAGGGCGGTATGTATTCATCATACGGATCCAGGTCTTGGTGATGAATTGGCCGGCACCGGTCGCTGAAGAATTCGGGTTCTTGGCACGGGCACTGCCGCCACTTTCGACGTGGACGATGCGGTCGGTGAGCGTTTCCACGGCGGAAAAGTCCGAAGCGACCGCAGTAACTGTGCCCAGCGGGTCGATCGCCGCGCCATTCTGGTAGAGTTCGAAATGCAGGTGCGGTCCGGTCGACAGTCCGGTGGTGCCGATGTAGCCGATGATGTCACCTGCCTTCACCTTGGTGCCGACGCCGCCCACGATTGCGAATTTCTGCATATGCGCATAGCGCGTCTCGCGCCCGTTTCCGTGGGAAATCTTGACCAGATTGCCATAGCCGCCCCCATCGCCCTGGAAGCTGATTTCGCCATCGAAGGCGGCTGCGATCGGCGTGCCGACCGGCGCCGCCCAGTCGACGCCCTTGTGGATGCGAACGGTGCCCAGAATTGGGTGCTTGCGGGGCCCGAAGGTCGAGGTCAACACCCCGTTGACCGGTGTGACCATGCCGTTGGTGACCGTCAGCGAGCGGACCTGATCGTCGCCTGTCACGCATGCAAACTGGCCATCGCTCTGCTGGAAAACGAAACAGTCGAGAGTTTTTGTCGTGCCCTGGACACCCACATACAGCACCCGCCCAGCGCCTTCGTCCTTGCCGCGCGGCATCTGCGAATAGATCAGCACAAGACGCTGGTCCTCGCTTGCGAAGGCGTCCAGATCCTGTCCTCTCGACAGATACATGATGGCTTCGCCGATCACGCCGGTCGGAACGCTGTTGCGTGCCGCTGTCGAGTAGATCGCGTCGAGCAGACGATACTGCCGTTTGTGGGCGCCTTCCGCCGGCGCGCCCGAGTAGTTGAAAAGATCTTCCCGTACCCAAGGATCAACGCCCGAAACGAACACGCCCGCGGCATTGCGCGTCAGCGTACCGACAAAGACGTTCTTGGCGTAGATCGACACCTGCATGAGGGACATCGTTGTCGTCTCGCGGTTGGGTCGGTATCCACGCATGGCCACGACATAGCCCGGTTCCAGGCCGTCCCGGCCGAAGAGCGCCTTCAGCGCCTCGCCTGCCTGCTTGGCGTCGTCGGCGGAGAAATGTGCATCGAGCGCAACGCTATCCAGACTGCGATCGTTGAGGATCTTCACGAACGTGTCTTCCGTAGCCTCGAACCGCTGAAATTCGTTCGTGACAGTTGCGACGCTGGTGTTGTTTTCGATCTGGGTCTTGTGGAACGCGGGAAGAGCTGCATCGCCTGCATCGATTGTTTCACCCCAGCCGGCCTCCGGGTCATCGGCTTCGGCCAGTTGATCGGCGGCAGGGGCGGGTTCATCCGCGGCAGGAGATGGCTGAAGATCGTTCTGCAGATCGCTGGAGGCTGCGGGGGCCGTCTTTCGTTGCGCCTGGAAGAATGCGAAATCCTCCTGCGTCGACGGTATGGTCGTCATGAATTTCTCGCTGGCGCTAAGCATGACGTCGGACAAAATCTCGATCTGTGACGAAACCCCGGCCTGGTCGAGTTCGGCCGGACGCGGAACGACGCGGCCTTTCGTTGCGGCGCCGGAATCGGGTGCGAGCGTGATCCACATCGGGTCTCCCGCGAGGCCGATAATGGCAGGCACATAAACAGAGGCATCGGCCGGCACATCGTCGGCTCCTTCGACCGCATGCAGCTCCTCGTCTTCGTCGCCAAATGACCAGTAGTCCGCGGTGAGATAGAAGCCGGCTGCAATCGAACACAGGAAAACCGTGGCGAGGCCGGCAAGAAGCCTGCGCCAAAAGGTGCGCCGGCGAAGGGCAGCGCGTGCTTGCTTCTTTTCCTTGAAGCTGGTGTCGATAGCGTGCGTCACGGACTGCTTCCGGTCAGGAAAAACGTCCACCGCACCTGTTCAAGCGTATCGACTTCGACAAATCGCGCGGCAATATGGCCGCGCTGCCAGCATTCGTCGATGCCGCGTATCGAGAAACGTCGCCGCTCAATGCACATTTCGGTCGATCCGGTCAGGATCGCGTGGCCGAAAACGTCGGTGGCGTAGAGGTAGATGTAGCGGTTCGTCAGTTCTTCGCGGATGACGTTCACGCACTGATTTGCGCCGATGGTCCACCAGCCGTCGGTCTGGTCGGCATTGTCCACCTCCTGGCCGACAGCGAGGTTGACGACGTCGAGCGTCTGATTGCACACCGTGAATTCGGCGCGCGCTTCGTTGCACGAGAGCACGGCTAGCAACGCGGCGGCCGAAACGACCGCAAGCCTCATCCGGCTCATCGAGGCAAGCAAGGTTCGAAGCCGACCACGCTGCTTTACGGGCAGGTCGGAAGACGAGCGGGGCGAACGCGAGCTAAGCAGTTCCATCGGACGCCCATGCTAGCCGCCGAGTCGGAAATACTTGGCACTGGCCGAAAACTTGGAACCGTTGGCCTCAATTTCCTCGAGAATTTTGGGCAACAGCCGTGAGGCTGGCACTGGCGTGGAGATCGCAGCCGCCTGGATGTCCTGGGGCCCGGTGATCACCATGATGATCTGCGGCACGGCCTTGCCTGCAGCCCTGTCGGCGGCGCCGAGACCGATCGGGATGCTGAAGGTAGCCTTGTCCGAGTGAACGACCATGCGGTCATCGAGGTTGAACATCATGCCTTTGTGGTCGATCAGCAGCACGCTGGAAATGAGCCCGCCACGCGATACCAGCGTACCGCTGATCGGCGTACCGTTCGGCACCGATGTTCGATCGAGAACAAGCTGCGGCTTCTCGCCAGCAGTCTGCCCCAGAAAACGCAGAAAGTTGGTGACTTCGCACTGGCTCGGCTCAATAAGGCGCACGTTGATGTCCGGCTCAACGTGGAACTTTGCCTGGAAATCAGCCAGCATCTGCTCGAATGGCTGGACCGCGGTTCCAAATCCTTCGATCGCAGCGGTCTTATCGGTTATCGAGGTTACGGCGGCGTAGAAACAGTCGCCGCCGCTGAAGTCGCGAACCCACGACACACGTTGCGCTATCTCGTCGATTACTGGGGCAACTTCCGGCTTGGGCAAGTTCAGGGCGACCATGGCCGGATCTGGTTCTCCGGCCGCCGGTTGGTCGGGCTGCTGCTCCTTTGCCCTCGTCGTATCCGCCTGGCGTGCAGCCGGCTCGGGAACGGGCGGTGCTGGTATCGTCTTCGCCGGCACGCTCGCCTGGTGTTTGGGCGGCGGCAGGACGGCCTGCTGCTCCTTTGGGCTCGTCGCACCTGCCTGGCCCGCAGCCGGTTCGGGAGCTGGCACGGCCGGTTTCGCCCCCGCCTGCGGGCTTGCCTGCTGTTCAGGCTTTTGGCTCGGTGCGGCGTCTGGCTGCGCGGCGCGCGGCGCCGGAGCCTTGTCGACCAGCGGGAGAGCCGGAGCAATCGTGGCAGGCGGCGAGGGCGTATCGGGCTGAAATGATGGCGTTGCGGTTTCGGCCGGCAGTTGCGCCGCGCTTGCCGACGGCTTCGACTTTTCCTGCATTTGCGGGAGCATCTTGGGCGACGCTGCCGGCGGCTGCGTTCTGGCCGCGGCGGCCTCCGCCTGATTTTCAGTTGGCGCTAATGTAGCTTCCGTTTCCGGCTTTGGGGCTGGAACTGCCTGTGGCGGCTCAGGCGCGTGCGCATCATTGTCCGTCGCCAGCGGCTTTGACGCCTCTGCCTCAGGAATTGATGCATCCGGGAAAGGCGTTGTTGCTTGTGGTGCAAGTTGCGGTGGCTCTGGCGCGGAAAGCGAGGTTTTGACAGCGCTCGGTGCGGTGGGCGTTATAAAGCCGCTAAAATAGAGGCCGGCAACTGAGGCGAGAGCCAATGTCGCGAAGGCAGAGATGGCGATGCCTCGGCCTTTTGTAGATGTTCCGCGAACAGCACCAACGAGGGCACGTGGCGGCGCAGCGACCGGTGAGGCCCGAGGTTCGGACAGCAGCGCTGGTCGGACATGCGGGACAAAGCGCTGCCCACCCGAGCCTGCCAAAGGCCCGCTATGGCCCAAGACATCGGATGGCGGGGACGAGGCCTTCGGGTCGGGCGCAAGGGTTTGCCCCGCTCGTGGCAAACCCGGCCTGTCGCGGTTTGGGATGAACGTCGGCGGCGTTGTCCCTTCGTCCTCGTCACGCGTCATCCTGGCAATTTCCGCCATGCTCACCGGGCGGTCTCGCGGATCCGGCTGCAGCATGGCTTCGACAATGTCACGAAAATCGTCATCGATGTCGGACAGGTCAGGCACGGTCCGACGCTTTTCGATGATCTCGAATTGGGATCCGCTCATGTCGATCGGCTTCCCGCGCAGGGCGGCAACCAACACCAGCCCCAGGCTGTAGATGTCGGACTGCTCGCTGACATCGCCGCTGTACAGCCCAAGCTGTTCGGGGGAAACGTAGTTGTACTTTCCCGCGAATTTTCCGCCGATCAGGGTCTCCCCGCCGACGGTCGCCGATCGCGCGATTCCGAAATCGATGATCTTGGCGCGATCGACCTGACCTCCGGGCAAGATGATGTTGTCCGGAGAGAGGTCGCGGTGTATTGCTCCTGCCTGATGCACGGCGCTCAGACCCGACGTGAGGCGATGGCAGAGCTTGCGCACCTGCTCAGTCGGCATAGGGCCACGTCGCATGATGTCGTATAGGGACTCGCCGTCGACGAATTCCATCGCAAGGTAGGGACGACCGATCCCTGGATCGATCGTGAAGACGTGATAACGCACGACCGCATCGTGCGAGAGGTGATTGAGGATCGACGCTTCCTTGCGGAACAAGGACAAGATCGTCGGGTCGCGGGCAAATTCGGGCAGGACGATCTTGATCGCGACATGGTCGCCAGTCTGAATGTTGTGGCCGCGGTAGACCTCGCCCATGCCGCCGAATGCGATCCGCTCGTCAAGTTCGTAGATGCCGCTGAGCTGCGTGCCGACGGCGGTGTTGGCCAGCTGCGGCGATATTCGCGTCTTGTCGTCGGCGCTCATCAGCCTCAACCCTCCGCTCTGGACAGATCAGGGTAGGGGGGGTGTCCGTTGCTTCTGCTTGCGAATTTTACCAGCACAATCGTGACATTGTCTGTCCCGCCTCGCTCCAGCACCGTTTTCAGCAGAGCCTCACAGGCCGCCTGAGGTGTTGCAGTCACAACTGCGGCGCCGATCTCGGCGTCGGTCAGATGCGCCGTCAGCCCATCGGTGCACAACACAAAGATGTCTCCCGGCATGATTTCCCCTTGCTGGAAATCGATGACGATTTCGTCGCTGACGCCTACCGCATGCGTGATGACATTGCGGCGCGGCCAGGTGAGCGCCTCGGCCGCGCTGATCATGCCACGGTCGAGAAGTTCCTGAACTTCGGTGTGGTCCTTCGAGATCTGCGAGATGGATCCGTTGCGGATCAGATAGACCCGGCTGTCGCCCGCCCATAGGCAAGCAAATCGCCCATCCATCGCCAGCAGGGCGGCAACGGTGGAGCCGATGGTTATGCCGCGGGACTCGGAGATCCTGCGGATCTCGGCGTTGGCGCGGCTCAGCCTGTCCTCGAAGCGCGCACGAAGATCCGGGGCGGAACTGGCAATGCCGATCGTGGCCAGATGGTCGACAATGCTGGCTGAAGCGACCTCTCCGGCTTCATGCCCACCCATACCGTCGGCCACCACCCACAGGCCGGTTCGTGGCTCGACCAGATAGTTGTCTTCATTGTGCTCACGGACACAGCCATTGTGGCTTACGCCGAAGCTTTCAAAGGAAAGGGCGACATCGCTCAACTTGCCACCAAGCGCTTCTCGAAGCGTCCTCTGCAGCGCACTCTAAGGCGCTCGCTGGCGCCACTTTGCCACAGGCTCGAATATTAAAATATCGAAATCTAGCTTTGAGCGCGTGACCTTCGTGGCGGGTCACCCCGACAAAGAGCTCAAGTGATGATTTGAGGGCGCGACAGCGCTCCGTCGCCTGATCAACTGCGCATCCTGCGATCTCCCCGCCTGTCACAACGTGCCGGTGCCGAAGTGTTCCAGCTCTTATCCCACAACCAACCAGGCAGCCAGTCAGGTAACGCCGGAATGACGCCGTGCGATCTCGCCTTGATCGGTGCTCCAGACGACGACCTAGATGCCACTGTCAGGACCCGGCATCTTTCAGGATCCGAGCGAGCGACGTGCCACCCAGCGCAAATTGCCGACCCCGTCGTTAAAACAGGAGCGTCGGTATATTCAAAATATCGATCCTCACCCTAGCTTGGTTTCGCGATCTTACTTGCCTTCGGCGAGGTCAAATCCTTCTCAAAACGCCTTCGGACAGCTGAAAGCAGAAAGTGCGGGAAGGAAGAAGGGGCTGGGTCCGGAGCCGGTCTGGATCGTATAGCTGACGTCGCGTCCGCCGATTACGAAGCGCGCCTCAACAGTGCCGTCTTTTCTGGTGATCGTCGCCTTGTCCAGCAACCGCTTCAGCGACCACGGCCCTTCGAAGCTGATAACGGATTCGCGGCCCGGCATTTCCGGCGTCAGCCTCAGACTGGCGGATGTCGAGGCCGCACCGGTCGGCCAGGACACAGTGCTTGGCGTGTTAGCCGCCTGGTTGCTCTGGACGATCTGGCCATCGACGTCGAGCACCGCAGCATCTGCATCTCCATTCAGCGAGAACGGGGTAAAGGTCAGGTTGACTGACGGCATTGACCCGCCCGACGGGAAAAATGCGCCGCGGATTTCCGCAGCCAGCTGAAAGTTTTTCAGCGTCGACTTCGACAGGTCGCGCCCAAAGCGTGCATCCTGTTTCCAGCTCCAGTCCTGGCCGCTCATGTCGATCAAGGAAGCAAGGTTTTGTGCGAAGAACCGGTCCATCAGGCCGCCCGGAGAGAACAATTTGGCGAAGTCCGCCATCGCAATATCCTCGGTACCATCGCCGGCGAAGGGGTAGCGGCCGTTGACCGCCTTCTCGCAGGGCTGCGTGACGGCCTGGTCGAGCATCTCATTCAGATTAGTCAACGAAATTTCAGCCGCGTTGCCCTCAAATTCGTCTGCAGTTGCGTTGACCATTCTGCCGAGTTGCTTGGGCAGACGCGATGCATTGGCGCGAAGGGTGGCTATCTGCAGCTGCAGGTTGGCGTTGACACGTTCCGTCTGCGAAGGGACCTCGGTTGCCAGTCGCAGGCTCTGGTGGATGTCGCGAAAATTCTGGGTCAGCGCATCGATCGGTCGGTGTCCGAAAGGACCGCTTACCAGAGCCTGGAAGGACCTGAACTGCGCTTCGATGTTTGCCCCAGGGTTCTGGCTATGAAATTTCTCGGACCCCGTACCGGCACGGCTTTGCGATTTTGCGGAGCCAATTTGGATGCCGATGCGAGCCAGGCCCTTGGCCATGTCTGCGGCGTCCTGGGACTGGCGCAGGACGGTGCCGACCTGCATCCCAGTGCCCGAGTCGGCGCCGGAGACAGAGTCGCGCGCCAGGGTTGTTTCCTCGGCCATCGCGGTAAAAAGCTGTTCGATCGGCGAGCTTGGTGAGGCTACGGCGGAAAGCGCGACATAGTGCGGCTTGTCGTTCAGCATGGCCTTGAATTTCAAACCATCGAGAACGCTGTTCCACGCGGCTGCGAACTCCCTGCCGTAGCGATCGAGAAGTTCGGGGCCGAGTTTGAGCAACGCCTGATCGATGTCGCCTTGCTCGCCGCCACCGCCCAGAACCCACTGGTCGTCGACGAGTGTCTGGGCAATGCGCGAAAGCTGTCCGAGAAAAAAGTTGTTGAATCCGGCTTGGGTGTAGAGACCGGGTATACGAAGCTTCGACAGATCGCCGCCATCGACGCGCTCGAACACAAGCTGCGCTTCCGGTCCAGCTTTTTGGGAGACGGCAAAATCGTCCAGCGCAGCCGCATACACCGCCGACTTGATCAATGCTGATGCGCGATCCGCAAGGCTCATGCGCCCGAGCGAGCGCTGGGCGGCTTCCACAAGCGGCTGGTTGAGTTCGAAAACTGGATCATAGGCATCGTCCAACGCGAGCATGGCGCGTAGGTGCTTTTCGAGCTGCGCGCGTCCTTCCCGGTTGCTCTCGCCTGGATACCGGTTCTTTTCCCAATCCTGCTTCATCCAAGAGATGATCAGTGCGTCATCGACCTTGGGTGCCTTGCCGCCGAGCATCAGGTAGATCTTGAGCGGTTCGTAAAGCGTGGCGGGCTCAGCCATCGTCGCCTGGACCGTCCGCTCAGCCTGAACAAGCAGACGCGACCGCAACATTCGTTCCAGTGCTTGCCGATAGGCCGTTGTCGATGCAGAACTAAGCCTTTCCCGCTGGCTCAGGCCGAACGTTTCGTCGATCGGGATCGGTGAGTCACTGCTTTCGAAACCGGCCGGCATGTTGCGCAATTGGTCGAGTGGCCCGATGACGTTTTCAAGGTCGACATCCGCGACCGTCGTGCTTTTGAGCAGGGCGTCCGCTGTCTCGCGATATTGGCTCGTCGCCTGCGTCGTAGACGCGATCAGCGAGCGGTTGGCCATGAAGCTCATCCCGAGCGCGCCAAGGGCCGCTGCAGTGATCAAGGCTATGATGCCAAAGCCGCCATATCTGAGGGCCGCTGCCCGCCTCTCGGTCGCTCGGTCATAGGAAACCCATCCGGATTCAGCGAAAATGACATCGGTCAGGAGATCGTGCAAAAAGAAGCTCTTGCCGGTCCCGGACAGGTGGGGGCGGGAATTGTTGCCGAAACTGCGGCCGATTGCGCCCAAGACCTGATCGATGGGCGTTCCCTCCTGCGTCCCCGACGAGAAGTAGATCCCACGCAAACTGACGTTCACCTGGCTGCGCACCGGATCGAACAGGCTGGTCACGAAATTGGCAATTCGCCCCTTGAGCGCGTAAAACTGGGCCGGAAAGCCAAAGATCGATATGCGCGAGACCGGATCAAGCTCTTCCTGCAGGCGGTCAGCCATCTCGTCCGCCAAGCGGTTCGCCAGCGCATCGAATTCGGCCGGAGCCTCACCGGCCATGTTCTTGTTGCGGTCTGTGGTCTGGAATGTCGCGCCCCAGACCTTGCGCCTGCGCGGCTCCTCGAAACTGCTGAAGTATTCCATGAAGCCGGAAACAAGATCGGCCTTGGTGAACAGCAGGTACACCGGAAACTGGATTTTAAGCGTCTGGTGGATCTCCCTCAGGCGACTGCGTATTTCAACGACTTGGGCATCTAGCTGCTGGTCATCGAGGCTGATGAGGTCGGCAAGGCTGATGGCCAGGATGACCCCGTTGATCGGTTGCCTTGTGCGGAATTTCTTGAGCAATGACAAAAACGCAAGCCAGCTCTTGCTGTCGCTTCCAGCACTGGAATCCTGCGTGGTGTAACGTCCTGCCGTGTCGATCAGCACAGCCGCTTCAGTGAACCACCAATCGCAGGAGCGGGTGCCGCCAACACCGGCCACCGGCTGGGCGTCTCCTGAACCGGCAAGCGGAAAATTCAGACCCGAATTGACCAGTGCCGTCGTCTTGCCGGCGCCCGGCGGGCCAATGACGATGTACCATGGAATATCGTAGAGGAAATTGCGCTTGCCGCTCGAGCGTTTGAGTGTTCCGATGGCCTCACTCATGCGCGCCTCGAGCACCGGTGAATCGTCATTGCCCCCGTCGCCGCGAGCAATGACGATCTCGAGCGCTTTTTGCGCCTTTCTCACCTGCCAGACGCGCACTCCGTAAACGAGGGCCGCGGTCGCTACGATCGTGCCGATGATTGTCGCGCGCAACCAAACAGGTCCCAGCGGCCGGATATCGGCGAAGCGGATCAAAGGTCCAGCAAACCAGATCGCTGCCGCGAAACCGGCCAACGCGGCCGTGCTGAATATCCGCGGCAGCCAACGCATCACTGGCGTTTCCCACCGGCGGTCTTCACAGCGTTTCCTCCTTGGGGATCATCACGTCGACACGGCGGTTCTTGGCGCGGCCCTCGGACGTCGCATTGTCGGCAATTGGCTCATCTGCGCCCTTGCCATCAGCGGTCACTCGCGCGGGATCGCTAAGTTTCGCGGCGATCATTGTTCCAACAGCCTTCGCGCGGGCGACCGAAAGGTCAAAGTTGGATTTGAACGCGCTCGATTTCCGTGGCTTCACGTTGTCCGTGTGGCCAACGATCCTGATTGGCCCCGGCTCGTGCTCAAGGGCTGCGGCAATCTGTTCGGCCAGTGACTGAGACTCAGGCTTCACTTCGGTCTTGCCCGGCTGAAACAACAATTGATTGTTGATCTCCACTACGATGAAGTCGCCTTTTGTGCCGATGGTCATCCCGCCGCGCTCGACTTGCGTGGACAGTGCCGAGCGGATGCGGTCGATCTGCTCGGTTACGGCAGGCGAGGCAACTGTCGCCGGTTCGGCAAGTGGGGGTACCACACTGGCGCGCTCGATCGTCACGGGTGTCGAGGGATTGAGCGCCAGCAACTGTCTGGCTGCAGCATCGCCTTCATCGGTCACGAACGCGCGCAACGTGAAGAACGCGGCCGTCAGCAGGGCTGATGCCGCGGCGGCAACGCCCCAGAGCGGCAGGCGGGTCGAAGACGGCACCATCGTCGCCGCCATGCTTTGCCAGCGGGGGGAGATGTCCTCTCCGGCGCGGGCCCTGAAGTAGCGAAGCGTCTCGTAGACGTCGCGCCGCACACGTTCGAGACTGATATCGTCGCGCGCCAGGCCCCGATACTGGCCCTCAAATCCCAGGGACAGGCAGACATGCATCAGCTCCAGCAGGTCTAAGTGTGGCTCCGGATTGGCCAGCACCTTGTTTAGCGCTTCGAAAAAGCCGGCGCCCGTGGCTTCGAGGTGAAAAAACCGCGACAACATACTGCGCTGTGCCCAGGTGTCCTTGCCGGTCCAGGGCAGGTTGCCAACAAGATCGTCGGCAGTTTCGCAAAGGGCGAACTTCGCGATCCGCGCATCCTCTTCGGCAACGCCCGACTTCTCCAGCGTCCGGTCGAACCTCTCGATCGCTTCGGCGATATGCTCGGCCAGTGGCGCCGCCTGTCTTTCAACCGGCACAAGCCTGAGATGCCCGAACAGGACAAGCAATGGTGCTGACGCCGCGAGGATCGGATTTGCTGTCGAATATTTGACCGTGTCGGCGGCTTCGAGCAGCACCTCCTGCTGAATGATCGGCCTTGACTCGGCTGTCTCGGCTTTGGCCGCTGCACCGGACGACGCTCCCTGATAAAAAATGGTTCCGGATGTCCAGTTCGGCGGCATATGCCGACCTATGTCAGGATCGAAAACTGTCGATTCCTTGACGTCCAAGGGCCTGACCGACTTGGCAATCGGTTCGTTTGCGGCTGGTTTGGCATTCTGCCCGCGCCCTGGATTGGTGCGGATGACGGTCTTGCCGACCGGGCCGAAAGGATCGTCCTTCGAGCTCATTGCCGATGTGCCGCCGCGATGCAATGTCCGCGCTCGCGTTCGAGAGGCGCCAGATCTTTCCTGGCCGGATAGGGCAAGCAAGGGGCCGGCCAGCGAGCCCTTGGTCCGCAGCAGTCTTTGCTACAAGAAACGATGTCGCCGCGATATGACATCTGCCGCAGACCCCCAGGTCAATCAGGCTTACCCGCCTGGCGAACGGTCGTATGTGATCGTAATCTCAGATGTTGTCGATTGGAACATGATGCGGTGCGCCGATGCGCTTTTCTTCGTCAGCTAGAACGGCGCAGTCTATTGGGCCGGTCTATTTGTGCTTGTCAGCTTTGGCATACGCCTCGCCGAAATAGGCCAAGAATATATCCAGCATGCCGTTTTCATGGGCTTCCTCCATGGTCCGCCATGTCGCGACAAAAGCGTCCCATGCTTGGGCCTTCTTGGAGGTGAACGATGTCGGTGGAAGCTTTTTGCCGATCGCTTCCGGCGACAGGTCGTCAAGCAGTCGCGACAGCGCAGCTTGCATGGCGGCATAAGTCGCAAATTCGTGCGTCTTGAGATCGCGGAACGCATCTTCGACGCTGTGCCTTGCATCGAGATAGCCGGATCTGCGCCGTGCAAACATGATTTCGAGGATGTCGTCGATCCCCGGCACGAACTTAAGCGGGTTGTTGTCGGCGGAGCTTATCATTGTCCGGTGCGTGCTCTTGGCCAGCGTTTTGGCGGCCGCACGTGCCTTCAGCAGCATGGCCAGTTGCTCGACCACCACCCGCAGGACCGAGCCAATTTCGGCCGCAACTTCATGCGGGTCCCGCGACTGCAGCAGTTCCGGGGAAATACCCGCTCCAATCGCGATTTCCCGCAGCACCTCGTCTCTCGTCGACGGGACCGACGCGGGCGGCGACGGTGCTCGTTGCCCAAGCCATCGCTGTGCCGAATTCAAGAAGGGCTCGCCTCCAGAGTCAAGCGGCCGATCGGCCGCGATAGGCATGTGTCGTTGTGTCGAACCTTCGTCGCCTTGCGGATGGGTCGGCGAGGCGCGCTCGTCAATCGATACAAAGATGACGTAGCGGCCGACCAGGAGCCTGTCGCCGTGCGCCAGCCGGTGTGGACCGGTGATGCGTTGGCTCGATCCGTTGATGAAAGTGCCATTGCGCGAGATGTCATGCAGCCAAAACGCGCCTGCCTCGTATCGAATTTGGCAATGCCGGCCGGAAATGAACTTGTCCGGGTCGGGTAAGATCCAGTCGCAATTTTCGCGTCCGATTTTGAAGGTGCGATCACGCGATCTGTAGCCGGGGGATACGCCAGCGGGCAGGGCATCGACATTGCTGATCTGCAGACTGATTAACATGCACAATCGCCTGTGTGATCGCTGGCGGCCTTGTCGGCACGATACTCCATGTTTTTAACGTGGCTAATCCAATTTCGCATCACATTGGCGCAAGGCAGCGGGCGAACCCTCGATCTTGCTGCTTCGCCCAGCTATGCATGCCGCTTTGGCCCTCGCAAGACATGTGGTACGCTCGACACGGACCAGCAACCCAGTGAGAATTGTTTGGCTTTGAGTTCCTGAACCTGCCGTCGTTAGTATAGCAGGACAGTATAGCAGGACCTTCAAATCCACTGGCGGCCGGGTCCAGGAGGGGCACGACCAATGCCGAATGAACGTGCCACGGTTGTGGAGACGCCGATTGGCGCCGAGCTGTTGACCTTCACGCACCTTGTCGGGCGCGATGAGATAAGCCGTTGTTTTGGCTACACCGTTGGGTTCGTAAGTACCGACCACGACATCGATCCGCTGAAGATGCTGGGTGGGGCCGTCTCGATCGAAGGTGAATCCGATCCAAAACGGTGGTTCAGCGGCCTGGTGTCCGAGTTTAGACTTACCCGGATCGAGGACCAACTGGCCTATTACGAAACGGTCGTCAGACCATGGCTCTGGTTTCTCGGAACTACGACCGACTGCCGCATTTTCCAAAACATGAGCGTCGTCGAAATCGTCGAAGAAGTATTTTCAAAATACAGCACCGCAAAATACGAGAAGCGCCTGCAAGGCTCTTATCCGCCGCGCGAATACTGCGTGCAGTATGACGAGACCGATCTCGATTTCGTGCAGCGACTCCTCGAGCACGAGGGCATCCTGTATTTCTTCGAGCATGGCGAGGGCAAGCACACGCTTGTGCTTGCCGATTCGATGAGCAAGCTGAAGCCGGCGCCGGGCTATGAAAAAGTGCCTTATCACTTTGAAGGGCAGGGCTCCCGGCGGGATGTCGAATATATCACGGAATGGATCCCGGGCAGTTCGGTGCGGCCGGGCGCCTATGTCCATACCGACTATGATTTCAAAAAGCCGGGCGCCGACCTGATGGCCAAATCGGCCCAGCCGTTCAATCACAAGCTGGCTGCGGGTGAAAATTACCGTCAGCCCGGCGCGCATCTCGAAGTGGGCCGCGGCGACAGCCTGGCGGCAATCCGGCGCGAGGAAATCCAGGCGGTGCACCAGCGCATCGCCGCGGTTGGAACCGTGCGCGGCCTGTATTCAGGCTGCACCTTCAAGCTGGACGGCTTTCCGCGCGAGGACCAGAACCAAGAGTATCTGGTGGTGAGCGCCGAATACAGGCTGTTCGACCCCGGCTACAGAGCCCATGCGGATGTCGAGAGCGAGAACTTCAAGGTGATCCTTGGCGTGGCACCCACGGCATTGCCCTATCGTCCGCCACGGGTCACGACACGGCCGATCATGCGCGGCCCTCAGACGGCGACTGTGGTCGGTCCGTCCGGCGAGGAGATATTCACCGACAAATATGCGCGCGTGAAGGTCCAGTTCCATTGGGACCGGCTGGGCAAGAAGGACCAGAACAGTTCGTGCTTCGTGCGGGTTTCGCAGACCTGGGCCGGCAGCGGCTGGGGTTTTATCCAGATTCCGCGTATCGGCCAGGAGGTCATCGTCGACTTCATCGAAGGCGATCCTGACCTGCCGATCATAACCGGCAGGGTCTACAACGCCGCGCAGATGCCGCCTTATGGACTGCCCGGCAACGCCACGCAATCCGGCTGGAAATCCGATTCGTCGAAAGGTGGTGGCGGCTACAACGAACTGATGTTCGAGGACAAGGCAGGCTCCGAACTGGTCAACTTCCAGGCGCAGAAGGACCATCACCTTCTGATTAAGCACGACCGCAACAAGTTGGTGCAGCACGATCAGTCCGACCGCATCGACCACGACGCCAAGCACTCTGTCGGGCACAATCTCGACGAGGACGTAGGCAACAACAAAACTGTCAAGGTCGGCGTCGACCAGACAACTAACATCGGGTCGAACGACACCGAGACAGTTGGGGTGAATCGATCGCTGACAGTCGGATCGAACGAGACGATCCACATCGGCGCGAACTCTACGGAAAACATTGACGCCAACCATTCGCAGACCGTAGCGATTGTCCAGACGATCACGGTTGGGGCGGCGCGCGTCGATACGGTCGGTGCCTCCGAGACACGAAGCGTCGGCGGACCGCAAACGAATACGATCGGTGCGACACGATCGGTTACTGTAGGCGCGGCGCAGAGCCACACGATTGGCTCGGCAGACAAATGGCAGATCGGCGCCGCGCAGACGGTTGACGTCGCCGCCGACCAGAGCTTTACTGTTGGCGGCGCCCATTCCTCGCAGGTCGGCAAGGCGCGGCTGGCCAAGATTGCAGCGGACGAGGGGATCGAGGTCGGCGGGGCCTACTCGCTAAAAGTCGCCAAGGCGAGCAGTGTCATTGTCGGCGAAGACGGCGTGATGAAGTTCGGCAAGAAGCTTTACGTCGAGGCGGCTGACGAGATCACGCTGAAATGCGGCGATGCCAGCATCATCCTCAAAAAGGACGGCACTATTAGCGTCAAGGGCAAGGACATAAGGCTCGACGGCAGCGGCGACATCGACGTGAAGGCCGACGGCAAGACCAAAATCAAAGGCAGCAGTGTTCACAACAATTGAGGGCCGAGCGATGGACGTTGTGGAGCGTGTTGATGGGGTGATAATTGGGTTGCTGATCGGCTTCGATGATGGCTCGCCGCTCGTCGTTTTCGTCGGCAATCCCAGCGACACGGCGCTCAAGGCCCGCAGCCTCGCCGCTCTCGACGCTTCCGCTGTCGGCTCGGAAGTGGCGCTGCTGTTCGAAGCGGGTGACCCCGCCCGGCCGCTTGTGGTCGGACGGATAGTTGATCCGCGTCCCAATCCGCATCCCGTCGAAGTGTTGCGCGACGGTGAGACGGTGATATTGAATGCTCGCGATCGCATTGAGTTCAGATGTGGCTTGGCGTCCATCATTTTGGAGAAGAACGGGCGCGTCTCCATTCGCGGCACACAGCTCAACAGCCACGCGACCGGTACGAACCGTATACGAGGGGCGGCCGTTCACCTGAATTAGGTCAAGCCGATGCAGCGCCTTGCGACGATCCCCGCCATCGTTGACCAGCACGCGGAGGACGCCGCTTTCCTCTGGTCACGGCGGCGCCGCGAGATCGATGGACCGCTACTGGGCGAAATCGACATCGGCCGCATCGACCAGCGGCTGGACGCCAATCTTGAAGGCCTGTTCGCGTCGGGCGAGGCTGCGTGGGCGGCGGCGAAGGCGCGTTTCTCCGATTATTCTGAAGCCCCAGAGCTCTTTGTCATGGCGTGCCTGGCGCTCCATTGGGGACTGGAAAAGCCGCTTGCCGCAGTGATCGAGGCCGCCGCCGCACTCGGCGAAACCGGCATCAAGGGTATATCAGGCGCCATCGCCCGGACACCGCGCGAGAAACTCCGTCCTTTTGTCGCCAAGTGGGTCGATTCCAGGGAAACGATGCTAAAATGCATCGGGCTTTCGGCGCTCTGGCACCATCGCGCCGATGCCGGCCCGAGCCTCGGCGATTTAGTCGCAAATAGCCAGGCTGAGATCCGTATACGAGCATTGCGGTTGGCTGGCGCGTTGCGCCGCCGCGATCTGCTCCCGGCGGTAGCTGAGCGTCTCGCCGCCGATCAGCTGCCGGAACGGTTGGCGGCCTCGATCGCCGCTTGTCTCCTCGGCGCGGACCGTATGGCCCTGCCTGTTCTTGATGAATTGCTTGCCTCGCGTAGTGTTCCCCAAGGTGAGGTGATCGAAATCCGGCTACTCGCCTCGGCGGGAACTCCCGCAAAGGCCTGGCTTCAGAAATGTCTAAACGAACCTTCGTTGCGACTACCGGCTCTAGCCACCATAGGAATGCTTGGCGACAGATCAATCGTCCCCTGGCTGATCGAACGCATGCGCGAGCCCCAATCCGCTTATGCCGCGGGCCTCGCTTGGCGCGATCTGTTCGAGGTCGATTTCAATGATACCGACGTCTTCACAGTCGATACCTCGCCGCTTGGAAAGCCATTCGCCAAGATCGAGGACTCGCCGCTTCCAATGGCCGAACGCGCGAGTGCATGGTGGGACGATGGGCGGGGACCGGGCAAACACGTCGCATTCCGCTCCATGCGTCGGCTGCGGCTCGCGGCCATCCGAGCCTCTTTGGACAACCGTGACCTCCCATTGGCCGACTGGCGGCGCACGCAGCGCTTCCCCGCCTGGATGTAATTCAGCTGGACTTTACCTGGCTGACCAGCGCCGTGGCGCGCAATCCGGCTTCGGACGCAACTTCGCACATAGCTACCGGACCGGGCGCGTAGCCGGCGGTGAAACTGTCGGACGCCACAAGTAGCGCCAGCGCCCCACCGGCCGCTCCCACCTCGCCGACGGTCATCGCCGGATAGGCAATCGGCAAGATCTCACGCCGTGTACGATAGAAGCGAGATCTTGCTATATTTGCTTCCCACCCGCTATAGCGCTCCCCATTGCCATTGCTGACGACAAAGACGATGTCAGTTTCTTGCGGACCACTGTCGGTCCCATTCAAGGCACCCTGAAGCGCACCAAGCAGCGCCTTGCCCTGGCTGTATCGCTCCGTCAGAACACTATCGGCTTCCTGAGCAAAGCCGGCGCCATGGATGGCGGCGAGACACGATGACTTCGAATCTGGTCTCGATTGCAAGCAAACAAAGGCTGCCGCCTCTCCGGGAACAAGCCCTTGAGAATTGTCAGAGCCCTTCAGCCGTCCCGCCTCGGCGAGCCGAGCGATATCCTTGTCGTTGACCAGACTGTCGACGCCGCCGAGCAAGACGCGCTCGACGCCCGGATGGGCAAGTATCTCCGGCATTTTCTGAAGCACGCCAATGCTTGCGGCGGCGCCGCCATCGAGCGCCCGCGATGCCTCATGGAATGGTCCGCCGCATGAGCGCACGACGGCATTCAGGAAGCCAGAAGGGTATTCTTCTTCGAAGGCCGCATGGTTCCTGAACTGCTCCGGTAGCACCAGGATCAGCACGGTCGTTCGCGGATCCGCCGCCGTCGATGCGAGCGCGTCCATGATGGCGCGCGCCGCCATGTTGACCAGCCAGTCCCAATCGGTGGTTTTCAGTGACCAGTGAGTGGGAATGCGCGAGACGATCTGCGATGCACCCATAGGCTCGGCCAGCAGGTACTCTTCATAGGCGGAGAGCCCGGCGCGGATCGCGGCGAGCGTTTGCCGCCGGTTCAGGCCGGCGGGCGTCACCGCGCCACCGCCGACGATATACAATGGCCGATTCATGGGAGCCACGCCGGGCGTTCGCTAATGGTTCCGTCAGTCCCGCGCAGCGCAAAATAGTCCTTACCCTTTCGTTTCGCCGCAATCAGCGCCGGCGTGACGTGCCCGAAGACAAGTTCGCGCAGCGCAGGCCGGTTGCGCCGCGTCGTCATAGCCACCCGCGCCTTCATCGTGACCCTAAATATGTCGGGCTCGATGATGATCGTATCCACTTTGAAAACTTGGTCTTCGACGCGGTCATCGAAGATCAGGCGGATGGGCGCGACCACGCTTGGGAGCTTAAATTTCCACCGGCCGCCGGGAGTGAGTCCTATCAGAGTGACCTGATCGCCGCCGTTGAGATCGGGAAGTTGCTGGTCCGCCGGCGCCGCGAGATTGTAGCGCGGATCGCAATCCTTCGGTGGCAAGGGCCACTGGGAGTCGATCCAGGCCTGATCATAGGTCCCTGCCAACGGCAGGCGCGGCTGCCACCCGCGCCCGAGCGCCCCGAAACCGGCCGGCCGCGGCTTGTCCGAGGGACTCATGAATGGCTCGGCCGGGTAGGTTATGTTTGGCGCCTGCGTCTTGACTGCTGGATCAGCCGAGCGGGCAAGGGCGAAACCCACTCCCAGCGGATTGTGAGGATGGGTCTTCAGATCGGCGGTGGTGCCGCCGTAGGCGCGTTCATAGACGATAGGCATCCGTGTGAATGGATGTGGCGCGCTATAGCTGCCGGCATCGTACATGCGGTCGCCGACGATACTGAGTACCTTTTGCAATGGCCCGAACTTCAGTCCGGCTTGCATTTCTCGAACCGGCTTCCCGTTCGGCGCGTATGCGGTGCCGTTGACGATAACGTCCACGCCGGGCTTGCGCATAGCGATGTCAGCCTCGTAGCGCGTCGATGAAAGAGCAGGATCGCCGAAAAAGACGTCGCTGAGCGTCACCGGCAATTGTTCCTGGGCCGGTTCCAGGGCTGTCGTTTCCTCCGCGCCTTGGAAGCTCGCCGAAAAAATGCCCAGGAAAACCTCCTGACCTTCCGCATCAGGCAGTGTGTAAGACCCTACAGCGAAAGGGGTACGATTCTCCAACCAGACCGCAAAGCTCATCGGTCAGCACCAGGTTCTGTTCTCATCCATGCCGATCGGCCAGTACGGCATACAGGCGATCAGGCGCACCAATTCCTTCTTCCTAGCGTCGATCAACCATTGCAGAAGCAGGGTTTCGGGATAGATGACCTCTCCAGAGCTCTTGTTGGCGTCGCAGCAATCGAGCCAGTAATTGCGTACAATCCACACCACGTGGCCATGCGCGGCAGCGCCGGCGGCGCGCTTGTTGAACGCCTTGCGGATAGCCTCGTCGCGGTTCAATCCTTGCTGTTGTTGTGCTTTGACCGTGTCTGCCCACCAGGGCGCCGCGATCTCGTAGGCCATTTGGATGTCTTCCAAGTACCCGTCGAAAAGATCCTGATGCCGCCCCGAACTCTGGGCGAGCTTGCGCGCCGCGATTTTCGCATCCCGGGGCTCGATGTAGCCGGGCTGGCGCAGCAGGCGGCGAATGCCGCGGTCGGTTTCAAAATAGGTGATAAGCGCCATCAGGTGATCTCTTCGTCCTGGTCAAGCCCGATCGGCACAAAAACGAAGCCGTTGACCACTTCGGTCAGATCGGGGGCCTTGCTGGGGATGTCGTCGATCAGCAAGTCTATATGGCCGACATAGCGGGGGCTGTCGCCGAGGTCGTCGACACCCCACTTTTCCTCAAGCGACTTCTCGGCTTCCTCCACGAATTCGTGCTCGTTCTTTCGGTTCAGATTCTCCACCTCGAAATAGTGCGTGCGAAAGATATGCAGAAAGCGCGGGTGCCCGGAAATTCCAGTCGGCCAGATTAGTGAGATGGCATCAAAGCTTTCGACTGCAACGATGCCGCTCCACCAAGCATTGATTTCGGGCAGGAGCGCGCGCAGTTCGGCGATGTAGCGCTGCTGGATATCGTCGTAGCTCTTGGCGATCGCGATCATGGCGCACCTAGCTTTGTCGCATAGGCTTCCGCCTGGCTTCCCTGACTGCGAAAATGCGCTTCGCAGTGCGGCTTGACCCTGCTTGCCCGTTCGAAATACTTCTTGAAATCCGCAAGTTTCATATTGCATCCGCCAAGCGCCCAGGCCACGCACAGCGGCGGCTGATGGTCATGGGTCATATGGCCTTTACCGCGCGCCATATCCTTCCCATGGACAGGATCCTCGTATCGTACAATCGCCCCACCGCTCGGTCGCGTCGTGCGCCAGTGAGCGCGCTTTACCCGCGCGTCGTCCCGCTTGCATTCCCAGCATGGTTTGTTGCGGACCGCCTTCTTCTGGGCCGGGGAAGGATCCTTATCTGGTCTGTGGACCTTCGCGTCGTAAGGCTTGCTCGGACAGGGGCCGGGTGTGATACCCTTGCGTCTCAGCAGCGCCTTGAAGGTATTGATCGCTGTCTGGTCGATGCAATTGGGTATATCGCTTGCCGTATTCTGAGCCATCATGTCGCCGTGGCGATCGACCCCCTTGCCCTCCGCCTTGACCGTGAACGACCACAATTTGAAAACGCCCTTGCCTTTGATCTTGTGGGTGATGACGCCTGCACCGAGACCTTGGGTCGCCGGCTCGTTGCCGGTGCTGGTCGAAATCTCCGAAGAATTCTCGATCGCCGTCGGCTCGCCGTCGATTTTGACGCTTTTGGTACCCTTCGACAGGTCGGAAGAGGACAGCATATTGACATAGGGCACCGGAACCGGGCCCGCCGGCGGCGACGGCGGCGACAGACAGACATCGCCCGGCGCGATCCCCTTGCCATTGCTGCCCTTGTGGAAGAAGCCCATGTTCTCGGCGAAGACGGTAATGGCCATAATCAGCTTTCCTCGGCCGGCAGAGGCACGGTACGCATAACCGGCAGGGCGTTGTCGGCCAGATCATGAATGTCTTTGAAATGGCATTCGTGCACGTTCCAGCCGTCGCACCAGAAGACGATCTTGGGCTCCGCGTGGTTGGCCGGCGTCGGCTGAACCGCGTTGATCCGCTCGGCAACCATGGCACTCGTCCAGTAGTGCGCCACCGCGTCACCTGCGATCTCGGACACAGCATCGAACCATTCGTCTTCCATGCGGGGCGGGCGTCCGACGGCGGCGACTACGAATGGATATCTGCGCCCGACGCGATCCTCGCTCATCCGCCACGCGCCTGCGCAAGGCTGATCGCAGAAGATGCCAGCCGGCACCGTGAAGCGCCAGACATGCGGGTCAAGTTCGCCCTCGTCTGGTCGCGCTAGCAACTCCATCGACATCCAGCGGTCCCAGCGGTCGATGAAGGTCCGCGGCAAGTTCCACGCGACAAAGTCGCCCGTCGTCGGGATCTTGCCGAAAAATCCAGTGCTCATATCTGCGGCGGACATGAAAATTTCTTGAACATCTGCAGGTTATAGGGATTTTCGACGCTGGCGGCCTTGAGTTGGAAATCGGCGTACGTGCCGTTCGTCCCCAGGCGCAGGCTGTAGACATCCGACAGCGCGGTGCCGGTGAAGCGACCGCTGCGCAACATTCTCAGCCACGCCCAGCTGCCGGTCTCGTTGAGCAAGATTTCGGGCGAGCCATCGATCGGCTGGAAGGCAAGCGAGATGACCCCTGTGCCGTCCTTGCCGGGCCATGTCATCGGCTGCGGCCTCGTTGCATTGTTATAGTAGACGAGGTTCTGGCCGTCGAGGTTGAGCGTCACGCGCGCAACATTGGGCGACAGGTCCTTCGGTTCGAGCGTGAAACTCATCAGCGGCCCTGTACCCCCCGGAAAGAGATCATCGCGGATCCGCCTTGCCTGTTCGAACGCGGCCAGCGCCGACGGGTCGAGGCCGAAATCGGCGCGCCATTTCCATGGCTGCGCCGATGTGTCGACATAACTGATCAGATGGTCGTTGATGAAGGTGTCGATCAGCCCTGCCGGTCCGAACAGACGGGCGAAGTCGCGGACATTGACGTCCACGGCGCTGTCAGGGCTGAAGGGATAGCGATTGTTGAGTGCTGCCTGGCAGAACGGCAGGATGTCGGCTCGCCAGATCGCGTTGAGCTCCGAGGTGACCGCCTTCTGCGTCAGCCCGCTGGTATCGCCGGCAATGCCGCCCAACCAATCGTCGATCGGGTCGGGCAGGATCTGCGCCTGCCTGGCAACCGCTCCAGTCAGTTCTGCCAGGCCGCCCTGCTTCTTGATGGCGTCCTGGGGATCGGGATTGGCCGTTACCGTCTGCAGCACGTTGGACAATGCGGTCAACGCGACAATGGCGGCGTCGAGCGCCGGCGGCTGGCCCTCGACCTCGGCGATGGCACCCTTGAGCGGCTTGAAATGCTCGGCCACCAGACTGCCGGTAAGATCCACTTCGTCGGCGGAGCCCGCACGCGGCAAAAGCTTTGCTCCGGTTTTTACGATCTTGCCAAGCTTGCCGAGCTTGCCCAGAAGTTTTGAGCCGCCTGCCGCCGCAGCCTTGTCGATTGCCGGCGCTTCATCGGAACGCGTAAGCTCAGTCTCCTGGACCACCGCGGTGACCAGGCGCTTCAGCGCGGAATCGGCGCTCGATAGATCCTTGAGATTCTCGCTGGCGACGTTGAGGTCGGTCAATGGCGCCAGCCTCATATCGCGCAGGAAGCTGTCCCATTGCGCGATGTAGTCATCGTAATAGAGCTTCAGAATATCCTCGGACAGCGCCGAGACCGAGGTTTCGGAATTTTCCGAGCAGCCGCCAGCAAACACCGCCCGGTCGAGTGCTGCCTGGGCGGCGACATCCTCGACCCGGTCGAGAATGGCGTCATGGAAGCCGGCATAGGTGAACGCTCCCGAAATGCCGACCCGAAGCGTCTTGTCGGAACGCCGCGCAAAGACTTTGGCGCCGTTTGGGCCGGCGAAGTTTGCAGGGATCCATTCCTTGAGCGCAGTCACCGCCGGGTCGGCCAGCAACTGCTTGTAGGCACGCGCCGGCAAGGAAATCGTACAGACGGTTTTCAGTGCCTCGGCAACCAGGGCCTGGTCCGGGGCGATATAGCTGGCGTCGACCGCCATGCGACGGATCGCGGCAAGCTGGTGCTCTTCCGCATCAGCTGTCGGAAAGGGGGCCGCGGCCGCGAATTCGGGCAGTCTGTTTACCCACCAGTTCTGGACGAAATCCGGATTCATCTGGGAGAGGCCGGTCATCATGCGATAGGTCTTCAGCGCGCCAAGCATGAAGTCCGGATCGCGGATCTGCCGCCACATCGTCGCCTCGAGCAGCGCCACCATGTGCGGCTCAAGAATATTGCGCAAAGCGTGATCGTATGTGTCGGTCTGTGCTCGCACCAGCTCCGCCGAGGCCGATGGTCCGAGCAGATCCTGCGCGGCGCCAGGCGGTGGGGTGCGGGCATTGGCGACCTCATCCATGGCGCCGAGAGCGCCGTCGATGGCAGGCTGTTCGACCGATGCCGGGTTTGCCGCGGCCGAGGTCAGTGGCGTCTGCAGCGCCTGGAACTGGCTTGCCTGGGCCGTGATCGCCTTGCGGTTGTCGTAATAGGACCAGGTGAACAGCCCGCTGACCAGCAGGGCGGCTGCGGCACATGCTGCAGCCGCGCCACGCCAGATCCAGACGCGGCGGCGTTGCGCCAGCGGATCGAACGTGCCGAGGCCGGCTTCCTTGAAGATGACTTCTGTAAGCAGGTTCTTCAGGAAGAAGCTGCGTTTTTCGATACGCGGCGCGGCCAACGCCCGGCGCGGCGGAAGGCCAAAGGAGGCAGACAGCGCCGCGGTCAGCCGATCGATGGGCGCCCCTTCCTGGGTCGCCGATGTCAGATAAAGGCCACGCAGCCAGGCGGCCTCCTCATACCGGCTTTCCCCGAACATCGCCTCGACCAGTACCTGGATCGGCTCGGACAGGCTGGCGAGTTGGGCGGGAAACCTGAAGATTTCGGCGCGGCCAGCAAGCTTGTCCTCATCCTCCAGCCGGGGCACCAGCCGCCGCTCGAGCTCGCTTGCTAACGTCGCGATTTCCCGCGAGATCGTCTTTGCATCGACATGCGCATCGAGGGCGAACGTCGTCCCCCAGACCTGCTCGCGCGCAGCCGTCGACAAACCGCCGAAGAAAGCCTCGAACCCCTTGATCAGGTCGGCTTTGGTCAGCATCAGATAGACCGGAAGGCGGATTTCGAGGCGATCGTTGAGCTCGGCCAGCCGACGCCGGATCTTGCGGCCATGCGCCTTGATGGCGTCGTCGCCCTCCGAGAGCACATCGATCGAAAGCGCTACGATCACACCGTTGAGCGCGCGACGGCCCCTGTGCTTCTTCAAAAGGTCGAGGAAGCCCAGCCACTCTACCGCGTCGACGTCGGGTTGGCTCTCCTGTTGGACATAGCGGCCCGCAGTGTCGATCAGAACGGCGCTCTCCGAAAAGAACCAGTCGCAATTGCGCGTGCCGCCGACCCCTTCCAGGTCGTCCGTCAGGTCGATCGGAAAATTCAGCCCCGACTGCCGCAAGGCTGTGGTCTTGCCGGTGGCCGGCGGGCCGACGATCACGTACCAGGGCATCTCGCGCAGGAACTTGCGACCGCCCAGTTTGCGACGCTTCAACTCGGCCATGACCTCGGCGAACTTGGCTCCGACGGCAGCGACATTCTCTTCGCCGGGGCTGAGTGGCTTCTCCACTGCCGGCGCGGCGATTTCGGCAACGAACATCCGGTTGGCGCGGATCGCCCGACGCTGCGCAGCGATCAGCCAGATCAGCCAGAAGATGACGAGCAACGCGATGATGACGATGCGCACATTGTCGGAGGCGAAAGGGTCGTAGGGTCCGACCCTGACGATCGGACCGAATACCCAGATCACAAAGGAAAGCAGCGTGATGCCAATCAGTGTCCACAGCCAGCGCGATGTCAGGACCGCCCAGAGGAAGCGCAGGATGAACATCTCACAGCCTCTTTTCGACCAGCACCTCAACGCGCCGGTTCAGGGCCCGGCCCTCGCGCGTGCCGTCGTCTGCCACTGGATCCGTGGCTGCCCGGCCCTCGGAATGGACGCGTTCCGGTGGCACTCCGTTTTGTACCAGCATGTCGGCAATGGTCTGGGCGCGAGCCTCTGACAGCCTTTGGTTGGTCGACAGCGGATTGGTTCTTTGCAGAGGAACGCCGTCCGTATGTCCGACCACAGTGATGTTGCCGATCAGATCACGATTGGCGAGGATCACCTTGGCGATCGAGCCGATCAGCGGCTCGAATCCCTCGGTCAGTGTTGGCCGCGACGACTGGAACAGTTCGGGGCTGGAGGCCTGGATGACCAGCTTGGCCAGCGAAACGCTCTCCGTGCCGCTGAGAGCCGATCTGAGATTGCCCGGCGCCCCGGCCTCAAATTCGGGCAGCAGTGCAAAATCCACAGTCTCCGGCGGCGGGACATCGACCGTTGGCGACACGCGGCTGATGTCGCCACGTGTCGGCGGCGGCAGGGCGCGGACCAGCGCTGAAAGCTCAACCGCCTGGCTGCTGAGTCCCATCGAGAGCCCGACATAAGTCGCGGTGGCGATAACCGTTGCGGCCAGGGCCATCACCCAGATCGGAACGATGAAGCGCTGCGGCTCGTCGGATGCGATGACGCCCTTCCAGTTTGGTGACAGCGGGGCATTCTCGGCGTCGGTATCGCGCAGGAAACGTGCCGCGGCCACACGAACGGCATTGAGCGAGCGATCGCCCGACCGGCCGGGCACGCGATACTTGCCGCGAAAACCGAGTGCCAGGCAGTCATACTGGAGTTCGAGCAATTCGCGATCTCGGTTTGGATGGCGTTCCAGTTCGTCGAGCCGTGTAAAGAACTGCGTGCCGGCGTCGACATCGCCCCGCAACATGACCACAAGCGGCTGACGCGGCCACGCGCTGGCCCCGCCCCAGGGCGTGTTCAGAGCCAGATCGTCGAGCAAGGCGGCCACCACCCAGGCTGCCTGATCGGCCCGTTCCATCGACGACCCCGCCGCCATGGCAGTGTCGCGTGCCCGAACCAGTTCTTCGAGCAGCCGAGTGCGTAACACTTCCGGATTTTCCGGTGCCAGCGCGCTTTCAAGCTCAGGCGCAAACTCGAGCAGGGGCGCGAAGGCGTTGACAAGGCCGTTCGGGTGCGTGCGCGAGCGTTTTACCGGCCCACCCGGCAAGGACGCCGCCATCGGCCGCGGCATCGGCGTACCGGTCAGCCTGATGCGAGTGCGTTCGCGATCCTCCGACAGTCCGAAAGGATCATCCCGGCTCATGGTTTCACCTGTTCACCGAATAGCAGTCCACCTGCGGTTCACTCGGCAGTACACCCGAAACGCCAATGACGAAGCCTGGGGCACCGAGCAGCGATGCCCAGTGCTCGCTTTTCTGGTCGAGCTCAAGGCACAGCCGATCGCCGTCGTAAGGAATTTCGCGGGGTTGCGAATGAAGCGGTTTCAGCGGGATGCCGGGCAGGCGGGACTTCCACAGGCCCTCGAACTCATCAGCCGAGCCCACAGTCGCCTGGTTGACGAATATCTTGCGTAGCGCGTCCTCCGACAGTTCCGAACCGACCCGGATGACGATCCGGCTGGCCACCAGCAGTTTCGGATTGTCGATGCGGATTTTCCAAACATTGGTCGAATGACGCATGACGGGCAGCGCGCGCGATTTCGGCTCGATGTAGCGCAGGCTCAGGATCAGTGAGCGCAATGCATCCGCCAGCGCCGAAAACGGTGGGCCGGGCGCCATGTGATCGTAAGCCGGCAGCTCGCCCAGTCGCCGCGCGCTCGAGCCGTAGGTCGCCATCGAACCGGCAAGCCCGGCCAGTTCCAGATAGAGTTCGGCCGGATGGAAAACATCCTGCGCCAGCATATGGGCCAGGCGCGGACGCGCCGCGTTGGCGAGGTTGAGCATCAACAGGTCTTCGACACTGCGCCCTGGCCCGCCCATGACCATCTTGCCATGCGCCTCGGCGATCTGGTCAAGGCCTGTGACGACCTCCAGAAGCAATTGCCGGTACCAGGCCACTGCACCAGTAACCAGGGCCGGTGGCAGGAATGTCTCGTCCAGCGAAACGCCGCCATCGGCGCGAACCCCCTTGATGTCGGCTATCGGCAGGGCGGTATAGCCGCCGACCGATTTGCCGGGTGCAAGCAACAGCGATTGCGGTCGGGCGATTTCGATTTCTTCGGGGTCTGAACCGCCCTGGACGGCATCGCGCACCGAAACGATCCGTCCATGATAGCGCGCACCGCTGGGTGGCGCATGCGCGGGATCGAAGCCAACGCCGCCGGCCGGCTCGAGCGGCAGGGCGACCAGCACTGGGCCGGCGCCTGTATCCGGGGTGACCGGCAGCGGACGCGGCGCGTCCATCTGATCCGGAATGTAGAAGGGGGTACCGTCAGGGAAAATGCCTCGTGCAGACAGGATCGAGATCTGGCCGGCATCGAGCAATGCCTTATCCAGGGTCAATTGCTGAAAGCCGAACGTGTGCAGCTGGCCGGCCTGCAACGCGCCGCGCACAGTCGCCTCGAAGAAACGGTCCTGCTGCTGGAAATGCTGGGTCCGCAGAAAAAGGCCCTCGGACCACAGCACCCTGTTTGCATCGCTCATCCGGCTACTCTCTGCATCGAGCTCCCCTTGCCTTGGCCGTCAGGCGGAAATGCCGCCGCTGCCGAGTGTGACATTGATCGCAAAGTTTGATCCGGGCGAAACCGATTTGGTCGTCCGCCAGTTTCGCCCGCCAGGCTCACGGATAAGTGCAACGAAGCCCAGGGCCGTTGCATCCGGTTCAACCGTAATGGTCTTGGTCGCGGTTTTTCCAGGCGCGACGGCAATCTGGTCGGATCCGATGAGATCACCTGCCAGTGCCGAGCCGGCATCCCCCTGCAAGGCAAAGTAGTCGGCGGAATTGAACTTACCGGTGCTGCGCAGCCGCATGGCCAGCACCGTCACTGGCCGGTCGCCGCCGCCTGGTCCAGGGTTCATGCCGGCCGTCCCTGTCAGCTTGACCGTGATGACCGACGGTTTTGGCGGCCCGGCGCTTTGACAGGCCGTAAGCAGCCCGGTCGCACCCAAGGCAACGATAAATTCGCGTCGATCGATCATGTGTTACTCCTCCTCATATGCATCCCGAAAATCAGCGCCGATTTCGCCGAGAAAGCTCTTTTCCGCGCTCTCGGCGATTTCACGATGGCGTTTCTGATAAAGCTCCCACAGCTTGGCGCCGCGCCCGCCCGACAACAGCGTGCCGATCGCGGAACTCGATTTCAGCTCTTCTTCGATGGCTGCCGGCTCAAAACGGTCGACCATCCGCCGCAGAGCGGCCTGCACGCCGCGCCAGGCGCGTACGTGATGTTGTGCGAGGTCGCGAACCGCATCCGCGATAGCCGCTTCGCCGGCCAGAAATCCGGGGCTGCGTTCGGCGATAAGCGTCACGATAGCGTCGTCGACCGTCGGCAGAAACTTGAGTGGATTGACCTCGGAGGCTCCGACCATTGTCTGCGCAACGCGAGCATTTCCCTTTTCTTCGGCACGCTTGCGTAGCAACTGCATCAATCCTTCCATCATAAGCCGATATTCGCGGCCGAACTTCTCCATCTCGGCGACGGCATCGCGCCCGGGAAAATCGGCTTCCGCGATCCCCATGCCGCGCAGGAATGCGGTGCGAAGCGCCATTTCGGCGTGCTGCCTCGCAGGCGGCTGGCGGGCGGGGCTGGCGGCTGGGCCTGCTCGCATTGGCGGAGGGGCATCTGCCGCTCGCACGGGCACGTCCCAGGGATTGGCCGCTTGCAGTGGTTGGGCGTCGCGCTCGCGCTGACCGGTCGAGCCCGCATCGCGTCCCGGGCTGGGCGCCGCGGCTGGCCCAAAACCGAAGTCGTCATTGAATTCCGGCAGCTTTGCCGTCGGGGGCTCCGTTGAGCCGTTGGGGAACGATCCCGAGTCGAGGCCGGATGGGTCTGTCTGGTTGGGCGCGCGGGCTGGTCCTGCGGTGCCTTTGGATACGGGTGTTGCGATCGGATCGAGGCTGAACGGGTCATCGAAAGCAGGCGAGCTGCGCTGTCTGGAATTGGCCCGTTCGAACGCACCCGGGATCGGCTGCTCGAACGGGTTCGGCAGCCCGGCTGGACGTGGCCGCTGCGGCTCTTCTTCCACGGTGGCTGAAAAGAAATCGTCACGGCCGATGCTGACCGGCGCCCGAGACGCCGGTGGGGAGCGCTCCGGACCTGGCCCTGCGGCTGCTGCTGCTGTGGGTTGGGCACTCGGCGTCTGCAGATCGACATATACGACGTAATCGCCCAGTCTCAGCCGCATGCCATTGCGAAGACGCGTCGACTTGCCGACACCGAGCGGGCTGTCGGAGTCGTCTATGAACAATCCGCTGCTTGACGTATCAGTGACGAAATATCCGTCGCGCCCACCAGTGATCCTGCAATGGGCGCGCGAAACGAACATGTCGGGATCGTCGATCTGCCAGCCGGCATCCGCGCTGCGGCCGATCACCAGTTCCCCTTCGTCAAGCCGGGTCTGCCGTACCGCCTGGGTGCGTGGCCCTTGCTCCAGCGTCAGCAGCAGACTCATGCCGCGACCTCCGCCCCTTCCTGCCGCCAGCCGACTAATGTCCGCAGCCGCATGTCGTCAGCATCGCCCCTTTCAGCGGGCCGCGCAAGCCACGCGGTCCGGGCGAGTTGGACGGTTCCAATACGCGGCGGCGGAACGGCATCGCGCGCCAGCACGATGCGCAGATCGACGTCGAGCGATTCGCCGACCATGTCGCTAACGGCCTGCTTGAACAATTTGAGGCGCTGACCGCCCGGCAGGAACGCCTTGAACTCCTCGTAGTCCAGCGGGCCGACGCGGAGCTCGATCCTGCTTTGACGGTTGAAGACACGCGGACCGATCGTTGCTCCCCGGCCGAGCGCTATGTAGGCTTTGCCTAGGCGTGTCTGGAGCGCGGCTGGTATGGTCATCCAGGCAGCGATGAACTCCCTGATCTGGACCGGCACCTTGAACGCCTCCGCCAGGAACAGCGTCAGCCGCTCGGGGCCGTCGACCTGATTGGCAAGCGAAGCTGCCTGGCGCAGCTTCACGGCGTCCAGTTCGGGATTGTGGGTGCCGGGAAGCCCTATCCCCGCCATGGCTTCGAGCATGGCGCGAACGCGCCCGCCTGCCGCGCGCTCGGCCTGAACCGCCGGATGCGCATCCGCCCAAGCCCTGTAATACAGCGCGATCATCCGGTTCTGAAGAATGTTGACGAAGTCCATGAAGGTTGTGTCGCTGGTCTGCTGCGCATCGGCGCCGGTGAACCAGCGTTGCGACAGGCGATCGAGCACCCAGCGCGTCAAATGCAGGGGCATCGGACCTTCAGGTCCCATCAGACCAATGTTTGCGACCGTAACCCGGGCGGGCGCTTTGTCAGTCGCTTCGCGGAATTCTGCCAAGTCCTTGGCGGAAAAGCTGAGACGGACATGCTGCCCGAGCCGCGAGGGTTCGCGCTCCGGCGGGCCGGAATAGCCGAACAGCCCGCCTCTCCGTTCGAGTCGCCGCAACAGCTCGAAGAAGTCGAACGCATCCGACAGCTCTTCGTACCGGCCAGGCTTGTCTAGATCAGGTAGCGATTGCCGGGCGTCATCGGCCATGGCACATCCTCCTGCTTCTGCAGCAGCCATGTGCGGGTTCGCACAAAGCCGTTTATTCCGGCATGACGGGCAAACAGCCGTGCCAGCAGGGCCGAAAGCAGCAAGGTGCTTTGCCCCGCCAGGACCGATTGATCGACATGCAATGTCACCTCCGTGCCTCGTCCGAAGCACATCGGCCCATCGATCTGCAGCCGCTCGATGACCGACCGGGAGTCGATGCGCACGATCGAGTGCACATTGCGGGCGAGGCTCGGGTCTCCCCTGTCGGCGTAAAGCTCAAGCAGCGCATGCAGCGGCTCGACGCCGCGACCTTCCTTTGCAAGGCTTAGAAAGTTGAGCGCGAGCTGCGCTACAAGCCGCCAGGCGAGATTGTCGGCTCGCGATTCACCCGCGCCCGCCGGCAGCGCTGCGGGGATGGCTGGGCGAGGCGGGCGCAATGCGCCGAGAAGCCGGATCGTTTCGACCGGATCGCCGGCTTCCAGCGTCAAGGTAGGGTTGTCGTCAAGGATCGGCAGATCGCGGTTGGTGCAGAGCGCCACGATGTCGACGCGCTTCAGCGGCCGGTTCGGTGGACTTTCCGCTGGGCGTGAAATCGCCAGGAAAACGTCATCGCCCGTGTATGAAGTGCGGGTGAGGCCATCGCGCCGTTCCTCCTCCGTCGGGCGGCGTGGGCGCCGTTCGGTGGAATAAACCCAGCCGCTGCCGCGGTTCTGTCCCAGGCTGAAGAGTTCCGGGATTGTGGCGTCGCTGCCCTCGCTGTCGGCGTCCTCGACGCGGATAACCCGATAGATTTCGAAGTCCCGCGCTCGCGTGCGGTCGGCATGCAGCACCTGCCGCGTTTTGCGCGGATCGAGCTCGACGACGTTGCACTCGCGTTCGAACAGATTGATGATCGGCGTTGCGAAAAGTTCAAAATCGGCCGCCATCAGATCGGCAAGTTCAGGCGCCGGACGCCTGAAGATGAAGATGATCTCGAGCTCGGCTGTGCATCTGCGCACGATGGGCTGCAACCCCGAAACCCGAGCATAGTGAAAGCGCTCCGGCATCATGAAATGTTCGCGCAGAAGACGATATCCTTCGAAGGTCGGACGTGTACGAGGCATCAGAGCCTCGTCGTCGCTGATGCCGACCATTTCGGGTGCCGGCAACGCCGATATTGGGTTGGTCTTGCCTCCCGGTCGTGCACCAACGGCTGAGCAGGCGCCGAAAATCGCATCGAAAAGCAGCGGTGCCTTGGTGCGCGCGGCAAAGTAGAGATCAAGCCGGTCGAGCGACAGTTCGTCGAGCTTGCCTTTTCCAGTACGGGCCAGCGTGATGCGAAGCGCCGCCTCGCCATCGACACCGCCGATCCGCGTGATGCCGGCTGCCGCCAAGGCGCTGCGATCCTGAAAATACCCGACCGAGGTGATGGCTATCGGCCACAGCGTGATGTCCTGGGCGGTGGTGAACGTGCAACGCGTCGACAGGCCAGGCTGGAGGCTGGAAACCAGCCGCGTGTTGCGCTTGACGACATGCCCCCCAATCATTGTCTGGACCTGCTGGCCGGGTCTGAGGACCACCATGGCCGTTGCCGGCGCCGGCGTGACAAGATCGGGATAGAGAACATCAAGGACGGCTCGCGAGAAGCGCGAGCGTTCCGCATCAACCTTGAGCCGGGTCCGCGCGGCCAAGAAGGCAACACCGTCAAGCAGCCGCTCGACATAGGGGTCCGGACAGGGGACCGTATCGAGTGAAAGGTTGCGTGCCACCGCCGGATGCATGTCGGCAAATTCTGCCGCGAGCGCACGGATATGGGTCAGTTCCTCCTCGTAATATTCTACGAAGACCCGATCCATCTCAGGCTTCCCTAAATTCGGTCCGAGCCAAGCCGTTATCGAGGTTGATCGTGGTGCGCAGGCGCATGCGTTCGGGCGTCGGCGTCATGATCAACACCGCATCTATTTCGATCTTCAGGCCCACGGTTTTGTCGCCAAGGGTTACCGTAACCTTTGTTGCACTGTCCTTGAGACGCGGCTCGAAGGTGGCAAGCACCGAGCGGATCTCGCGCGCCAGGGCCTCGCGATCGAAGTCGCGGGAGGAACGGCCCGAGAAGGAAGGCACGCCGTAATTGACGACGCTGCGACGCACCTCCGGAAAATCGGCGAGCGACGGCGGGTTGTCCGCAGCCTGCTCGGTTTCAAGGTCGGAAAGCAGCGGAATGGCCTCGAAGCGTTCGGTGTTGAACAAAGCCTCGACATCGCGCCGCACAGCCTCCTTGAGCACACGAGCCGACACCACCACGCCGCGGCTTTCGATTTCAGCGCGGTGCTGGCTCTGAAAGGCCAGGCGATGCAGACGCCGCTTCTGGTCGGCCGTCAACTCCGTGTCGGCGTCGATGAGCCGCGCACTAGCCGCAACCAGGTTGTCCAGCCGCTCCGCGCCAAGCTCGTCCTGCAGTGCCTGGCGCAGTCCGTCTATCTCGGAGGTCACGCCCGGCAGATCGTTTACGAGGCGGTCCCACAGAGAGGGCTGGACCGCTTCGCGCTTTGCTCGCGAACTGCCGCTACCCAGCGACTTGTCCGCGCCGGGCCGCCGCGCCTCACTTGCCGACATAGACATCCATTTCGATTTCGTCGTTGTCGTCGTAGACGAACTTTATCTTCTTGTATGCGAAGCTGACCTCTTCCTCGATCAGGTCTTCCTCATCCTCGGCCTGCGACATGTCGTATTCCATGATCGAGGCGTCGGTGAGTGTGACGACCAGGTAATCCTTGGTCTCACCATCAATGGTCCGCCGTGCCGAAAACACGACTTCGTCCAGCGCCTTGTTCTCGAACAGCGCCTTTTTCAGGTAGGGCGAAGACTTGTCATAGTGCTTGGTGAACTTGATCATACCCAAAGACACACGACCGCGGCGCGAGAGCGAATTTGGATCATAGGGTGCGATCATCTTGTAATCGACGCCATGGATCTCGATTTCGTCCTCATGGCCATCTCGAGTGCTTGGACCCTTGATGTCCGGAACCTTTAGAAAGCCATCAATCTTCGTATTTGTGGGCATTGTCTTTCTCCACCGCTTTCAAAAACCAAGATGTTGTTGCTGCAAATCAAGTCTTTACGGACGGAAGTTCCGAAACCAGTCGGAGCGAGGCATTGATACCCTCCAGCTGATAATGCGGGCGCAGATAGAAGCGGGCGTTGTAGTAGCCGGGGCGCCCCTCCACGCTGTCCACCTGAACCTCGGCGGCGGCGAGCGGGCGCTTGGCGCGCGCCTTGTCGTCGGCAAAGGCCGGGTTGGCCAGCACATACCGGTTGATCCATTCGGTCAGCCAGATCTGCATATCGGAGCGCTCCTTGAACGAACCGACCTTGTCGCGCGCGATCGCCTTGAGGTAGTGGGCGAAGCGCGAGACCGGGAAAAGGTAGGGCAGGTTGGCGCTCAGCCGCTCGTTGGCCTGCGCATCGGGGTCGACCAGCCGTCCCGCCCTTGTCTCGTCGTCCTGCAGCGAATGGGCGCCAATAAAGGCGGCGAGATCGGTGTTCTTCCGGTGCAGGATGGGCATCAGGCCGAGCTTGGCCAGCTCCGCCTCGCGCCGGTCGTCGATGGCGACCTCCGTCGGACACTTCATCGCTATCGAGCCATCATCGGTCGGGAAGCTGTGCACTGGCAGGTTGAGGACCGTGCCGCCATTTTCGACGCCGCGGATCTGCGTGCCCCAGCCATAGAGCTTGTGGCTGCGGTTTATATTCACGCCCATCGGGAAGGCGGCGTTCATCCAAACATATTTGTTATGATCGCCATGTACCTCCTCCTCGAAGGTGAAGCCCTTCACCGGAACGGTATCGGTGCCATACGGCAGCCGTGCCAAAACGCGAGGCATGGTCAGGCCGATGTAGCGTGCATCCTCGCTCTCGCGCAGCGACTGCCACGAGGCATAGGCGGGGTTGGAGACGATCTGCTGCAGGTCCTGCGGGTTCGGCAATTCCTGCCAGCTGTCCATGCGGAACAGGCGCGGCGAGGCAGCTGCGATAAAGGGTGTGTGCGCTGAGGCGCAGATGCCGGAGATGTTGCGCAGCAGACCGACGTCGCGCGGGTGGTTGGAGAATTCGTAGGCACCAATCACACAGCCGATCGGCTCGCCGCCAAGCATCGAATACTCGTCCGTGTAGACTTTCTTGAAGATCGGGCTCTGATCCCACATCTGGCCCTCATAATCCTCAAGCGTGTCGGCCAGCTGCTCCTTGGAAATGTTCATCACCCGGATCTTCAGCTTCTGATCGGTCTCGGTATTGTTGACGAGATACCACAGGCCACGCCATGTGCCCTCCATTTCGCGCACTTCCGGCGCGTGCAGGATCTCGTTGACCTGTTCCGACAGCATCTTGTCGATCCCGGCGATCAGCGACTTGATCGACTTGATAGCATTCGACGAGATGGTCGTGGTATCGGAACGCGTCTGCGCTGCAAGTGCGAGATTGCGCACCAATTGCTGCAGCTTTTCGCTGTCGTCCTTCTTGACCTTGAAATCCTTCTCGAGGAGCCCGCTGAATTCTCCAAGATCGATGGTTTCCGCCTCGGCGACGGCGGCGGTTTTTTGCTGTTCGGCCATGGTCATTCCCCTGCCTTGTCGTCCGCCAGCGCCTGGCTGGCGATCTTGCCAAGAAGCGGTTCATTGTTCAGCAGTTGCGCAATGCGCTTTTCGGCATCCACACGCCCGTCCATGAAGCCGAGAAGTTCCTCGAGCTGGCGGCGCATCTTGAGGATTTCGGCCAACTGTGGGACCTGCTCGGCAATCTTGTCCGGCGCGAAGTCGCCCATCTTGGTGAAGGTAAGGTCGAGCGCCAGCTCCTCGTCCCGCTCGGCGCCTTCGGCCTGGGGCAGCGTATTCTTCACGCGGGCTTTCACGCGTGGTCCAAGTGCCTCCATGAAACGCGGGAAACGGTTCGCATCGGTCTCGACAAAGGAGCGGTCCAGTATCGACTTCGACGCTTCCTTGGTCTGCGAAGCGCCTGAAAGGTCCGCCATGACGGCCATGACGAACGGCAGCTCGATTGTCGTTGGACTGCCATAGGTTTCCACGTCGTAGGCGATCTGCACCCGCGGCGCGCGATTTCGTTCGATGACCTTGGCTTTGCTTTCGGCTGGCATTGCTTGCTACCTTTCATCCTTCTGAGCCGTCTTCCTGGCATCGGGAACGCCGGCAAGCAGCCGGAACTCCTTCAGTCCCGACGGGGCGAGATCTTCCATCAGTTCAACAAAATCCATATGCACCATCCGGCGCACACGGCGGGCGAGGTGGGGAATCGGGCTCGACGGTTCGGTCCGGTCATAAAAGGCGACGACGAGGTCCAGGCATTTCACCACGTCGTCGCGCGAAGTAATCCGGTCGGGAAGTCCGGTGCTCGAGTCAGCGTAGCTAGCCACACTTGCCATAGTATCGGCTCCATGACCGTTTCGGGCAGGCATTACCTGTTCTGCCGGCGAAGCGGACGGCTTTACTGCGCCATTCGCCATCGCGCCGGCAGCCGAGTTGCGCTCGAGGGTTGTCAGCAAACGCTGCAGGAACCGTTTTAATTCCGGAATGGTGGTCCCGCCGCTGCCTTCAAGGCGAGCGTTGAGGGCTGTCTCGACGGCTTCCAGTGCCGCGACCGCCGCGCGCGCATCGGTAATGAGCGACTGCATTTCCTCGTTGGCTTGATCCGCCTGTGCCGCGCACCCGGCACGGACACGGTTCAACAATTGTCCATGCGCACTGACAAGCGCTGCCTTTTCGGCCGCGTTCAATCCTGACGCTGCTTCTTGCAGCATGAGGCGGTCGTCGAGCGCAGCTTGTTCCAAATCGCGTCCGCTGATCGGTCCGATCGAGCGTGGCGCAAACAAAGTCATTTGCCGCAGGTTGGCCAACAGCCCGTCCTGACCATTTTGAAGGTCGAGCAGCGCATTGATGCGGCGCAAGGCGGCTTCGCGAGGCGACGTGTTGGGCCGCAGCGCCGGGTGCATGGTTTCCCAATGCTGGTCGAATGTCCGCCCAATAAGCGTCAGACCCTGGGCCAACCCGACCAGTCCATGCTCGTTGGCCAGCGCGCGTGTGACAATTACAATCAGGCGCAGGTCGCGGCCACGCGCGCGCAATTCCTCGGCCTTGGTGAGTACTGCTGGCCAGTCGACGGGAATGGTGCTTTGCGAGACCGGCTTGTTGTTGCCATCATGGACAACCTTGACCTGAGGCTCTGTCAGGCGCTCCAGTTCGTGAAACGCCGGATCGTTACGCAAATCCTCTCCCGACGGATTTTCACCATCGAGCGGAGCAAGCCAGAGTGCGACGTCGATCACACCGATCCCCCAGTCACCGGCCCTGAGGCCGACCTGTCCCTACGTTATCACACGGTTGCGCTTTTCCACAATTCAGCGAGTACGGAAAAAATTAACAAAAGCTAATGCAGCCTTGTCTTGATTGTTGAATCCGCCGGCGTGTTTGCCGGGCCGTGGATCGGGAATGCGTCTCACCTGGGCTGTCAGGCTCGTGGTTGTTTGCGGCCGCGATGCGGCATCTTCGACGAATGATGGGAGCCCGCATAACGGGGCATCGAAACCTTTGTTCATCCCGCACTTTGTCAAGCGGCTGCTTATGTGGCAGGTTATCGACTTGCAGAGTGCAGGAGCACGTTCGATGGAACAGCGCCGGTCATCGCAGAGCTTCAAGCGCAAGGAACTGGTCGGCAAGCTCAACCCTCTAGGGTTGCGCGCCTTCAAGGCAGCGGCTGACAGTGCCAAGCTGCGCGGCAATCCTTACGTCGAACTCGTCCACTTCATCGAGCAGCTGGTGCTCTCCGACCGCTCGGATGTGCAAATGATGATTGCCGATGCAGGACTGGATGCGAGCCGACTTACGGCCGATATGACGCGCGCGGTGGACAAGCTGCCCTATGGCGCAACCTCGATCGAAGAGTTTTCCGACCATATCTTCCACGCCATCCAGGAGGCCTGGAATCTGGCAACACTGGAATTCGGCGTGGAGGAGGTCCGCAGCGCACATGTTCTGCTTGCTTGCCTGAAGACACCGGTGCTGGAAGGCCTGCTGTCGAAGATCAGCGGCGAGTTCGACAAGATCGACGCCGACGCCGTCGTGACGCGCTTCGCCGATGTCACGGAGGGCTCACTCGAAGCCGGCGCTGCGCCAACGGTCACCGCGACAGAGGCCCCGCGGCGGACTCCGGGCGGGGATTCGGCATTGGCCAAATACGCCACCGACCTGACCCAGCGCGCCCGCGATGGAAAGATCGACCCGGTCGTCGGCCGCGATCCTGAGATCAGGCAGATTGTCGACATATTGATGCGACGCCGGCAGAACAATCCGATCCTGACCGGCGAGGCGGGCGTCGGCAAGACTGCAGTCGTGGAGGGTTTTGCTCTGCGCATCGCCAAAGGCGATGTACCGCCCCCACTGCAGGGAGTGAGCGTGCGCATGCTCGACGTCGGATTGATGCAGGCAGGCGCTAGCGTAAAGGGTGAATTCGAAAAACGGCTGAAGGCCGTAATCGACGAAGTTCAATCCTCTGAATCGCCGGTCATCCTCTTCATTGATGAAGCCCACACCCTGATCGGCGCCGGTGGTGCTGCCGGAACCGGCGACGCTGCCAATCTGCTCAAGCCGGCGCTGGCACGCGGCGAGCTTCGCACGATAGCGGCCACGACCTGGGCGGAATACAAGCAGCACATCGAGAAAGACCCGGCACTGACCCGCCGCTTCCAGGTGGTAAAGATTGACGAGCCTTCGGAATCGGTGGCCATCCTCATGTTGCGCGGCGTGGCCGGCGTCCTCGAACAGCACCACAAGGTTCAGATATTGGATGAGGCGATCGACGCGGCGGTCGGCCTGTCACATCGCTACATCCCGGCGCGGCAGCTGCCGGACAAGGCGGTCAGCCTTCTCGACACCGCCTGCGCCCGTGTTGCGGTATCGCAGCACGCCACGCCAGCCGAGGTCGAGGACATCATGCGCCGCCGCCAGGCGCTGGAGGTCGAGCGCGGCATTATCGGCCGCGAGGCTGCAATCGGCATCGAAGTGGCCGAGCGGCAGGCACGGGTCGAGGCTGGGCTTGCCGAGACCGAACGCACGCTCGCAGCCGCGCAGCAGCGCTGGGGGCGCGAAAAGGCGCTGGTGGCCGAGATACTCGAATTGCGTGCAAGGCTGCGCGGCGACGGCGTGCCGCTCGATGCCGTGGAAGGGCACGAGGCCGCCACGGAGACCAAGAGCGGGGAGGTGCCTGAGACCGAACTGTCCAATGCCGAGGCGAAGGTTCCGGCGGCAGGTGGTCCTGCGCCTCCCGATCCGGCTGCCGATCTCGCTCGGCTGCGCGAACTGATGAGCGAACTGGCCGAGGCGCAAGGCGAAACACCGCTGATCCTGCCATCGGTCGACCGCAACGCCGTGGCGGCCGTGGTTCAGGACTGGACGGGCATCCCGACGGGCCGGATGCTGTCGAGTCAGACGGAGAAGGCGCTGCGGCTCGCGGTCACTCTGTCCGAGCGCGTTGTCGGACAGGATCATGCGATGGAGATGATCGCCAAGCGCGTGCAGACCAGCCGCGCCGGTCTCGGCGCTCCGGAAAAGCCAGTGGGTGTATTCCTGCTTTGCGGCCCCTCGGGCGTCGGCAAGACCGAAACCGCTTTGGCACTGGCCGAAACGCTCTACGGCGGAGAGCAGAACCTGATCTCGATCAACATGTCCGAATTCCAGGAGGCGCATACGGTCTCTACCTTGAAGGGCGCGCCCCCCGGCTATGTCGGCTACGGCAAGGGCGGAATTCTCACCGAGGCGGTGCGGCGCAAGCCCTATTCGGTGATCCTTCTCGACGAAGTCGAGAAGGCGCATCCGGACGTGCACGAAATCTTCTTCCAGGTGTTTGATAAAGGGATGATGGACGACAGTGAAGGCAGACGGATCGATTTCAAGAACACGCTGATCCTTCTCACGTCGAATGTCGGCTCCGAAGTCATCATGGACCGCACAAGGAATGGCGCGGTACGGGCAGGGCTCGATGAACTGGACACCGCATTACGCAGCCCGTTGCTGAAGGTCTTCCCAGCGGCCTTTCTCGGCCGGGTGGTGACCATCCCTTACTTTCCGCTTTCCGATTCGATGATCGAAGCGATCACACGTCATCAATTTGCTAAGATTGCTCGCCGGCTGCGTGCAACCAACGACGCGGAATTGGTAATCGGCGACGGTGTCATGGATCTGGTCAAGACCCGCTGCACGGAAATTGAATCGGGCGGCAGGATGATCGACGCAATTCTGACCAACACGCTCCTCCCGGAGTTGAGCCGCGGTGTGCTGAACCGGTCGCTCGCTGGTGAAAAGATGACAAAGGTCACTGTTGGCGCCTCAGGCCAAGGGTTTACCTATTCCTTCGAATAGGAGCGCGAATATTATGGCGGCTCCTTTCCTCGGCTGTGGCGAGCGTTGCGGCAACCAATGTTACCATCAATGCGGCTGCCTGAGCGTGGATGATTTCCTTGCGTGGCGCCCTACAGGTGCGCTCCACAAGGATGCGCTCGATCGCTTGGTTTCGCTAATTTGCCAGTCGATGAGCGGCCCCTAAACGAAAAAGCGACGGAGTGATGCATTCGACAGTGTCAGGCCTAGCCGTTCCAATGTTGCAGCTCCACGCACGCACCAGCTCAAAGCTTGGTTTCTTTCTGAGGAGGCGCGCTGGGATCAGGACAATCAGGATGTGGCAAGTTTTCACACGGAGAGGGCTGGTCACGAACGCCGCCATAGTGTTTCACGAGTTTTGCGAAACAGGAAGGGCGCGGATCACTTCCCTCGCGCAATTTCCTTCGCGAGATCGCCCGTTTCACGAAGCCCTGTCGCTGATCTCGTCAACCAACCGGTTCGTCGCCGAGCGTGCATTTCATAGCTCAAAATCAGACCGAGAGAGCGTACCGCTAGGAGCGAACAAAGCCCGCCGCACCTTTCGGCACGGCGGGCTCTGTTGGGACGATTCCAAGGCTACGCGGCTACCGCGTGCGAACTGCGTTGAGGGCGATTCCATGGGTGTCTTGTTTCAGGGCAAGATTTTTGGCAAGTTCTTCGCGTTTTGGGAGAGGGCAACAACCATGAAATCATTTTGCGTGGGCAGCGTGTCCGTTGCAGCAATGGCGATTTGTATCACCTCATTCGTTTCAACCACCGTCCACGCCGGTTCGATCGCTTACGAAACTGGGTATCAGAAAGCCGCGTATTTGAATTGTTCTCAAACAGTTTACAACGAAGACGCTTTCGGAAAATTTATGGCCCAAGACGATAAATATATAAATACCCGCGATTATAAGCGTGGCTTTGCCGCGTTGGAAGCCGGCCTGAAAAGTGATCACCGCAGCAAAGTGTGCTTCGATGCCGCTCGCGCCAGCAGTTCGTGGACGGACCGCTGACTGGCGTCGCCCGTCCGGACCGACAAGCCTCACCCGCAGTTTCTGCTCATCTTCTTCCATCACAAGGTGTCCACCTATTTTGGTGGACACCTCATGCATCAGAGCACTCAACAGGTGCAGGGAAATTCGCGCTTACGTTCAACGAACTGAGACGCCTCGCTCTACTGACCCCATCATGCGGCGGGCTAACGTCGACCGCGAAGAGAAGCGCGTGACCCGCGGGGCGACATGGTCCGGTCGATTATCAGGAGGAGCTTGACCTCGATGACCCCAATCAGAGAACCCTGCTAGACGAGATCAGGTGGGAGCGGCGGGACAGCTCCGTGACAAACAGAGTCGGGGCTCCTCATTGAAGAGCCGCAGCTTCGGTCTGTTCTTATCATGCGCCTTTTTTGCCCTGAGCATTTGAGACGTCGCGTCGGAGCCTTTCCGGTCCACTGGGCCGTATACGCGCTAGCGCGCTCAGCTTTAGCTCCGACTCCAGCCCTGGAAAGCCAGCCAGCGTATAGGCCGCGGCCATCGAGCCAAACCGCTTTTTGAACACACGGTATATGGGCAGAGCGGAGTCCGCATTAATCAGCGACAATGTGAGGTGCCCGTGAGCGGCGCGCAGCCGCCGAAATCCGTCTAGAAGCTCTTCGTTCGAGTACTTTCGCAGAGCTCCCCGCCGATCCGGTACGTAGCCGACCGCCGCATAGACCGCCTTCAAGCTGCCGAAAAGCCGGATATAGCACTGTCCTGACGCAGTATACGGACAAGCATTGATCACGGTGAGGCTGAGTCGTTTCTTCTCTTTCAATAGCCGCTTCAGATTCTTGAGCATTTCGGGCTTTGTATAGGTGTATCCGCGTTTTCCCCTTGCGAGTTGCGCCCTCCGGAATATTTGAACCGTTACAATGGGCTCCATGACCCGGATTCGGACCCATTTATCGGGAGTGTTTGGCTTTGATTGGCTGCTCATACTATGCGACGTTCGGTTGTAGACATAGTAGCCTATCATCAACTCGCTTTTGAGAAGAGATGCGACGCGCCCGGTCGTCCACACATAGCCGTATGTGGAGGGCACTCCTTCCTTGTTCAGACGAACCGATATGCCGGCCATGCTCTGCCCTTCAACAACAAACATGTTGAAGATGCGCCTCACAAGCTCGATTTCGTTTGGCGGGCCGGGCACAAGGAGAACGCGGTCGCCAGCGAGCCCTTTCTGTTCTCCAGGGCCGAGAAGGCATCTGGGCTCGCCATCTTTATCCAGCAACAGTCGCCTGACGCCGTAGGGCACAGGTCCGCCCTGGCTGAATCCGAGACGAGCCTGCTGCAGGTGCGCTCTGGACACCTTTGCGGATAGCTCGCGGCTGTACTCGCTTGCCATCACCCGTTTCATATTCTTGAGGATCGCAGAGACCATGCTGCCGTCGTTCTCGAATTGTTCGCCGCAATATTCCACCGCGACGCCTGCATCACGACAGAGAAACTCGTAATGAGCGGATTGGTCCGTATCCGGAAAGCGGCCCCAGCGGCTGACGTCAAGGACGAGAATTGCCGAGAAAGTCGTTTGGCCAGTGACGACATCGGCTAGTAACTGCTTCAGTCCGTCGCGACCTCTTATGCTCAGGCCGCTTTTACCAGCGTCTTCGTAGGTTTGGACGATAGTGTATCCACGCCGCTCCGCGTACTCCGTAATGGCCATCGCCTGGTTCTCCAGCGAATAGCGTTGATGTTCAGTGGACATACGAATGTACTGTGCCGCACGGATAGGGCGCGCTGTCTGCAACTCGAAAGCCATGGGGGTTCTCCTTGGATTTGAACAAGCCCAGAGACACCAAATGTCTTTCAGAACTCTGTCGCATTCGGTAAATTCCCATTCGGCCACGAAATTGGGCGCGCAGATCTCCTAGCAAATGGATGATTGGACAGCGCAAGTTAGCGACCTAGTGTCTTGCGGTCGCAATCCGGATTGCCGGCCGGTCCTCAGCCTTGAATGCAGGTAGGCAAGTAGCTTTGCCGGCGCCAGCGGCCTGACAAAATTTTCGTCGATTCCTGACTTCAGGAGCGCGTAATGCTGGGTCTCGGCACCGGGCGCGATCAAAGCGACCACGGGGGGTGCGGGCATCCTGCGTGAGCCGGCTACAGCTCTGCACCATGTCGTTGTCCGGCCGGCAGTCCAGCACCAGTGCGTGGACCGGCGTTTCAGTAGTCATGTGGAGGATTTCATCGACGTTGCTCGCCAGCGCACTGGTAAAGCCGTCCACCGCAAGGATATGGCTGAGGATCAGATAGAATTCTGCGTCATGTGAGCATATCACGATCAATGGCTTCATGGCAGGCAGAGAAGCCGATGGTTTGCGGTCACTAGAAAAGGCGGAGCGAGGAAAATTGAAGTACGAATGGGCGGACAATCCTCACCTGTTTATACCAGTAACAGCCTGCGTCGTTGTATTGGCGCTGAGCTTCGCAGCTATGTTCATCTCACTCGCAAGCATAATTCTGCGAACAGGTTTCTATGGTTCAATTGATGAACACAACCTTCCTTGAAGCGAGTGAACGGGAAACCGGGATCCCAGGCTTCATGCTCAATTTTGGTCACCCCGCTTCCAAAAGGCGCGTCGTACAATAGCATATGGCGCTATCGTCTTTATCGGCACCTTCGGTGTGATGGCGCTTATTTTGATTGTTTTCGGTCACCCATCCCAACCGGAATTTCAAACTGACCCACTACCCGCCGCCGTGGTGCTTGTCGGCACCTCCACCGGCTTTTTCGAGTTCCAGACCTTCTCGCATCCTATTGCCGGAATTGCCTAGCGTCGCTCCCTGCTTGGAGACCCCTCCGGTCGCTCTTGACGTGAGCTGATCCTGAGCGGCATTGCGTCGTCGTTGCGGGTGAGCATCGCTGCCGAAACCGGACATCCGGCCTTTCATTAGGCGCAATAACTTTGAAACAAATCCTGCTGGCAGGCGTTCCAGCATAGCGGGCGGGTTTCCGGAGGACCCAATGCCCGACGATTATAATGACATCGTCATCCCCCAAGACCACGACGCATCGCCACTTCGGGAGGAGGAGTATTTCGTCGTCTGCCCGGCGTGCGGCCAGGCGTTCGACATCAGGTGTATGGCAGAGGCGCTTCATCACAACGAGCTGGGCCATCAGCCCTACGACCTCGACTCGTAGTCGGCGGTTTTCGAGGACCGAACGTCGAGCCTGATCGAGACCAATATCAAGCGTAAGTTCTGGCTCATCTGCCGGCGTTGCCGACTGGTCAGCTTACAACGAATCCCTGTCGCGAGGGCGTAGCTTTGCCGGCACGCTGTGTCGTGACAGACACCTTGCAGGCTTTCAGCGACGACTTTATTGCCGTTGTGGTTGTTGTCGATGTGGCCGTGGCGCCGTCACCGACCGGTTGTTAACCCAGGGGAGGGCGCTTACTCCACCGCAACCATGTCGTCCAGTTCCGTCGCGACGCACCGAAGCAGACTTTTTGCGGGCATCGGTGGCGGGACGAACATGTGATCTCCATAATGGATACGAGCCGGCGCGCCCATCGCGTCTGACCGGCGACCAACCGCTCGCTGCAGAGAAAGTTCACGTCGAGCGGGATGCCCCGCGCCGACACCGGCTGTTGTCTCGCCGGAGCGTTAACCCGTTGAAGTCCGGCCATGCTTTCTCAGCCGAGTGATCGCCGACTTGTCGACAGTAATCACCCCGCCGCAGTCAATGCGCACAGTGAGTTTGTTCCCTCCGCAATCGATGCGGGTGACGTCCCCAACAAGAACCACTCGGTCGCCGGCGCGGACTTTGGGTGGCGGATCAATCGTATAAGGATGGTCATACGAAGGAATGCTCACCCTGGCGCGCCCGCTGGGGAGAATCGCGATGACGATACCTGCTAGCGCAACCTCATCGCCGACCTCAAATTCACGGGGCATGTTAACGTGCAGCATGGTGTTCCTCCCGATGCTTTCCTAATTCACGCTTTGCTAAATTAATGCCCGGCCAACCAGGTTGGTTGCTTGCAATCGACTTCGTACGGTTCCGCACAATTCCAGCTGGGGTATGCAACTCCCAGTTGGCCTCGGATCGGCCTTGTGTGCGTCAATTCTACAGAAATGGTTTTAACATTTCAGCGATGACCTTGGCGCCCGCCCAACCACGTGTTAGCGAAGCGACGGACTTCCTCTCGGTCCGGCGATGGCCATAAAATGGCTGGTTCGCGTTCAGGCACGTGGCTCCGGCAAGTTCGAGGAACGCCGACGCCAGAAACAGGTATCGCCTGCTGTTCCCAAAGTGACGGCTCCCTCGGAGCGGAAGTTGAACACCGGCCCACCGTTAGGTCCGGCTTCCAAACGACATAAAAGCCGCTCGACGGCTTTGCCTGCCACCCTGGCTATTGGAGCCGGCCCGTCAATGCGGGTGTCGTGCGCCTAAGCGCGAGTCAAATTCGTTTTCAGCTCGGGATATCAAGGCCAGCGGCGCTATCATCCGGTAATATTCAGCCAGGCCATATGTTGTTTGCTATCGTTGCACATGGGAGGCTCCGATCGGGGGACATTTCAATCACAATGGCAACCGGACAGACGCTGGAAGCGCCGAGCCTGAAAGGCTAGAACGATGGCACAAGCTGTGCCCTTCTTCGCGCCAGGCTTCGAGCTTTTTGGCGAGCGATCCTGAGCTCGGGCAGCGTTGGCTGCCACCAGCCTCGTTGCCGTTCCGTTAACCCGGCAGCACGCCGAGCGGGCCATGTTCTAATCAATTCAGCCAACGTGGCCGGACGCCATCTGCCCCAGAAATGGTCGACCTTCGCCTCGATCAAATGCGGATAGAACGCTGCTAACTCCGAGGCGTCGACGAGTTCACCCGAAATCTCGGTGAAGACGACGATGCCGTATTGCTCCGTCGCCACGGTAAGGCCAAGCCGGGGTAAATCGTCAGCAGGCAATGGATAGCGACGTCGCCTGCGTTCGGCATACTGCAATCTAGCGACTTTATATTCCTCGGAGTCTTTGGACGCTTCCCGTCGCCGTTTCCTCTCCTCCGGTTCTGCGCGGCCTGCCGCCCTTTCGATGCTTGGCCAATGGCGCCTCAACTCCTCGTAAGAACGGAAAGGCACCCTCCAGGCCCGCAGTTCGTCGTCCCAGCTCGCCCATGGAACGGCTCGCAGTTCCTCGAGGACCGTCCGCGAATATGGCGTGCGGATGCGCAGGTCGTCCGCGATTTCCAGATACCGGCTCGACAGGGGATCGAAGGCGAAGGCATCCCGTCCCTTGCTGTCATCGTGTGCTCCTCGTAGATCCGCCTCTTGCGCAAGCCAGCGCTGGATCCGCCGCGCTGCAGTCTTTCCCGGCACGAACCAGCTTTTGCGCTCGTCACTCCACCTGGCGCGCGGGAATGTCTGTCGAAACCGCTCAACCGCCGCGCGATCGTACGGAAAGCGCGCTTCGGCACCAGGAGCTGTCTGCGGTGCAGCAGGGACGTCGGATTTTTCCATCAGATTGCGAAGCACAACACTGCTCCCAAAGAACGCGGTGCAGGTCATTTGGGTCCGAAAACACCAGGACGTTCGGTCAGAGCCGCAAGGGGAAGCCAATGAGGCGATCGGTGAAACTGCTCAACGCCCTGGCGTGGCGAAACCTTCGCCGCGCCGGACCGTTTATTCTGCTCCAGGAGAGGTCCACTCATGCCCAGACGAGATGCAAAAAACCCAACCGCCAGAGGGCCAACGAGCCCTCGTTCGCGTCCCCTGAAAGGCGAGGAGACGGAAGTGAACCACATCGTCGAAACGCAAAGTGTGTCGCCAGCCCAGGCGCGAGAGCTTGTACGGCGCCACGGAAACGATTGGCGTAAGATCGATGAAGCCGCCAAGTCCTATAAGGACGACAGCTAAGCACTTCCAAGCCGGGCGAAGGGAGCTTTGTCACGGCAACCGGCGGAGTTGCAAAATCGAGCGGATCGGCTTGGGTGCCGAATGATCACCATCGCAACCTTCAACGCAAAACGGCGTGGCAGCGATCTGGTCCGGGTTCATGTTGCTCTTCTTGAGCAGACGCGCGGCCCTCTACACGTAGGGCTGAAAATAGGCAGATGGTTCCGCCGGAGCTAACCTCAGACGCAGCCCAAGCGCAAGTTCGGGCCGGTGGCACAACTTCGCGCTTCCACCAGTGAAGGATCGCCGTCGCTCACTTTCCAACGGGGCTCGGCGCCCTCGCGCCAGAAATGAAGTTCGAGGCGATCTTTGCCCAGGCGCAAGTCGTTCAAGGTGAGTTCGTCTATCCAGTCGGGCAGCCTGGGATCGATGTACAGCTTGCCATTTGGAGCGTCGGGCTGAAAGCCGATGATCGCCTGCAGAAGCGAAAAACAGGATCCGGCCGCCCATGCCTGCGGAACGTTCGCTCCCTTATATTGCACGGGGAAAGTCGTGGGCGTTCGCGGCAACCCGGCGAACAGCTCTGGCATTCGATGTTGCATGAAGTAGATTGCGGCGCTGCTCACGTCGCGAGAAAGGCGACATGCTTCCGCAAAAAAGCCATAGCGCCGGAAGCCGAGCGCGATCAGCCCGTTGTCATGCGGCCAGACGGAGCCGCGTTGATAGGAATGTGGATTGTAGGCCGGGTGATCGGCCGAAAGTGTCCGTATTCCCCAACCGCTCCACATATCCGGCCTCATCAGCCGATGCACCACCCTGGCGGCTCGGTCGGGTGGGACAATTCCCGACCAAAGACAGTGACCGGGGTTGGAAGCCACGCTCAGCACCGGCTTCTTGTCGCCATCCAACGCGAATGCATAGAAGCCGGATGCCTCGTCCCAGAAGACCTGGTTGAATCGGTCGAACAAGCTCTTGGCTTTGAGGCGAAGCTGCCCGGCACGATCGCCATCGCCTCTGGCATCGAAGATTTCAGCCATGCGCTGCCAAGCATCATAGACATAGCCTTGCAATTCGCACAGCGCCTTGGGTCCCTTCACCAGGGTGCCATCGGGATAAACCAAAGCGTCACCGGCGTCTTTCCAGCTCTGGTTCTCGTACCCCGCAGCCGAGCGGGTTTCGTATTCCTGGAAACCGTCGCCGTCACGGTCCCCATACTGGTCAATCCAATCCAGGCAGTTCTCGGCCGTTGCGATGTGTCGTTCGAGCAGGCCCGCGTCGCCGGTGCAACGCCAAGTGTTGTGGAGCACGATAAGATACAGAGGCGTAGCATCGGCCGTGCCGTAATACGGCGTATGGGGGATCAAATTGAAATGGGCGAGTTCGCCGGTGCGAAGCTCATGCATTATCTTTCCTGGTTCCGCATCGCGGAAGTCGTCGCGTTCGGTGGCCTGAAATCGCCCCAAAACGTCCAAGGCGCCGCGCGAAAAATCTGGGTAGATCAAGCCATTCTGCAGAGAGACTATCAGGCTGTCGCGACCGAACAGGCTTATGAACCAGGGCAGTCCGGCGGCTGGCACGTATTCCAGTTCGTCCGTTCCCTCGATCGGCAGCCGCAGCGCGGCCATGTCTTCGACCGCCTGATGGTAGAAGCGGTGAAATTCGCCATTGGAACAGTTGAACTTCAAGGCGCTGCGTTGCCATCCGGCGAGGCGTTTTGCAGTTTTCGACTCGAGGCATTTGTCAATGCAGACTCGGGGCGCGCGATAGATTGTCTCGCCATTGCCAAAGTCATAGAGAAGGCAAGCATGCCATTTCGCGCCCGGTTCGAGCTTGATATCGAAGCTGATCCGGCCATTGGCATAGACGGGCTTTGAGGCCATCCGGCGGACCTTGACAATGACGTCTCGCTTGAAGTCTCGATTCACGTAGGAGGTACGAAGGCTCGCCGCTCTGGACAGCCATTCCGTGGTAATACGTCCGCGGCGGACGATCGCGTCGGCCTTGACTTCGAAAAGATCGGCAAAGTCGCTGCGCATGGCAACTTCCAAATTGAAGCGCACTGACATTTGCCCGTGGTTTACGAGTTCAAGATCCTCATGCAGCCCCCCATCCAAGGCGCGGCCGATTACCAGCCCCAGGCTGCCTGCTGGCACATGGTTCGTTTCCGTCGCGAACCCCTGATTGACCAGATAGATCTTGGCGGCGAAGTAGGCGATGTTTCCGGAATTGAGGAGGTCCCATGCTTGCCCATTGGCAAAGATCTGCCAGCTGGATATCAGGCGTGTGTCAGACGCATATAAGCCATTATAAGTGGGCCAGGCGATCTGGCCATCCGGTTCGGTGACAAGGAAGCTGCGTCCCTGGTTAATCGCCAGGCGCGGCGGTCCGACTGTGATCTCCAGCGTCATTGGTTCAACCGTCACCCGACCGATTTGCATCCATCGGAACAGATTGAACAGCCAATGTCGGCCGCCGCCGCCATCTTCGGCCACGAGAACTCACGTCTGCCTTGAACGCCTGCCCCCAGATTGTCCCGAAATCATGTACCAGGCAGGCGAACAACGACCCGGTCATCGATGAGCTCGAACAATCTGACCTTCGAGCACATACCCGCGAACAGAGGCGGACAGAATTGTCAAGCCTGCTCTGGCGAGCACATCCTCCAGCTGACCCAAAACGAGGCGCGGCGGGCCTCACCTCATTCATCACCAGCAGCTGGGTGAAACTGTGAGCCCCCGGCCATTGCGCACGTCTGCTGCTCGCCACCAGGATAGAGCCGGCGATCTGGCATCCTCCAACGCGCGAGCCGGAGAAAGATGGACACGTTCTGGCGAGGCCCGGCGACACTGCAATTTGGTCGCTGCGACGGCACGCGTCCATCCGGAGTTGTCCTCGACCGTCTTTCATCAAAATAGTCGCCGGCTTCAGGTGCTTGCGGGCGCCAACCTGCGACGTGCCTTCAGATCAAACTGGTGTATTCTCGGCGACTGTCAACGAGGAGAACGGCATTCGGACGCATTGGTGATGATACATAGACGCCTCCGAGCATCTGAAGCAGTGCAGGCCGTGCCCAGGCCAAAATGGCTTTGACTGGCATGGTGTTGCCACACTGGCGATCTGGGCTATGACGCTGTTCATCCAGCTCGCCGAGCACCGCGATACTCAGGCTCTGCACGCCAAGATGGACGAATCGCTTCGCGCAGTCGTCGATGCCGACAACGAGACGGCGAAGATGACAAGAAAAAACCAAAAGAAACTGAGGCGCAACGACAGCAAAACAGCAATGGTTGTCGCGGGTCGGTCTGGGCAGATTGCCCGGTGACGTCGTGATCCAACGTGAGAACTTCATGTTTTATGCTCCGATCGGCACCGGGATTCTTATCAGCATCGTGCTTTCGTTTGTTCTGTGGCTGCTCAACCGGTAGCGAGGACGGCGAGCCCGCGTCGCCGGAGGAAAAGAACGACGCGGGCCGATCGAAGCTATCCGATCCGGCAGCAAAAAATATAAGGGAAAGAGTTTGCTGCCAGGGCAGACCTTTCCCTGCGCGCCGGTGTTCCTCGCATGAGTAAAAAAGCCCGCCGCACAGTTTGATGCGGCGGGGCCGATCAAGCGCTATTGCACCGGGCGGGGGCTCGGGGTCGGGCACGCCCTGTGCGCGCGGATCACAGGGATTTTAGATTAATCGGCTGCAATACGTCCACCAACCGACGGTTGGACAATACGACGCTTGATTCCGAGAACTTTCCTCAGGGGCAAGATAGTTGCCGGAACTCAGCCTTGGCGCGGCACGTTGCTAAGTCGTTGACCTTCGCAAAGGACGCAAGCAATGGCGAAAGACATATCTCGCGAGGAAGAGCAACGCGGCACCGAAAAAGTTCTCTTCTGGGGCGCTGCAATCGCCCTTGTCCTTTTTGTGTCTCTGGTGACCATCGCCCTCATCGGGACGTCCTGATCTGTTTCGACAGCAGGATTGGACCGGTGGGCGCGAGGTCTTGCCGGGCTGCTAGGCTAGAAGCCGCTCCCATCCGCCGTTTGTCGTCTCGATCCCGAGGCGAGCAGCACGCGCGGAACTCAGAAAAATTAATTGCGCGGGTCACAACCGCAGCAAAACTGTCCCAATCCGAGCCGATCGGCTGTCCTTCTCTGGAGAGGAAAAGCCACGAGAGGACGCTACAGGCCTAACTTCTCCCGCAGCGCATCAATGCGTTTAGAAGCTTCCGCCTTGCTAAGGCCGTCAGCATAGGCGTCAGGCTCGTCGGCCTGTTCGGCCAGAGTTTTCAAATAGGACGCTTGTGCGGGGGTCATTGGATCGTCTCCGCTGACCCAATCTTCCGGGTCCTTTTCGACATTTGCCGACGCCTCGATTTTTGGGTTGTGCCGGTCGACCATGCTCAATCTCCCTTGATGATCACCACAATGAGAATGATCATGATTTGTTCCGCCACCGTGCGGCGTGGGCCAATCGCACAGCTAGGCCGCTCGGCGCCTCACTCAAGATATCGCTAAGTATGGATGAGCCCGCTTCCTCCAATCGATGGATGAAGCCGATCGTGGGCCGGTGCTACTTTGATGCATCGCGCGACTTACCCGACAAGTGCTGGCTCCAGGGGCAAAATATGAGCAAGAGGACTCTCATTGCCATCGCAATCCTCGCGAACAGTGTCGGCTGTGCCGAAGCCAAGGACCGTAAGGTCGAAACCGCGACCCTGGGCACGTACGCCAATTCGAAGAACCTGCCGGTTTGCACCGCGTCGAGCTCAGTCTTCGAAGTCCTCGGTGATAAATGTTTTCTCGTCCCAGGTTCGATGATCTATGGCGACATCGCCGAACTCTCGCAGACAATCACCTTGAGTTGGTAGCCGAAGCAACAGCCTCCCAGCGCAACCTCCATTCTCCGGTATGACGTTGCCCTTGCAGGTGCTGCCGGCGCCCCTGATACTGACCAGCGCAATCTCCAGTCACCACGGGCGTCTCGAAAATTCTTGTGCCGTCCGCACCTGCCGTCGAGCGTGTCGCGCCAACATAGCAGCGCCTCTGCATCGTGTGGGCAACCCAACGCATGCCTTCCGATCCGGAAACTCGCTTGCGCGTTTCATCGTCCATTCGGCAGTGGAAAATTAGGCGGATATGGCAGTGCTCAGGTTGGCGGCGCCGTTCTGCGATCCGCTCGGAGAGGGTGGCGGGTATCCGGGCTGGAAACAGACCAACGCCGGCGCAACCTCACCCTGAAACCAAAAGACAATATCCATGACATCCAACAGCTATGCCTCCCAAGGGTCCAAGCGCCTGCAGACATTCACCATGCCAATTTCCCTATCGCCGCTCCGATAATGAGGGCGGCATCAATTTCATGGAGCAAGCTTTGTCGCCAAGGGGTTCCGATGGCCGCGACCGGGCCCGTGCATACCTCGATCACCATCGCCAAGAATGCGAGACGCGGGAGAGGCAAGCCGCTTCATGAACCGGCTGGAAGATCCAAACCCAAAGTGGCTGATGGGTGGGAGCCACAGTAACGAAGTGTAACCGGGTTGCCACTACAAAAGCTCAAACCGTGCAAGACCGCTGATCGATACGACCTCGATCTTCAACGGTCTTGCCCAAAGGAAGCCGCCGCAATGGAAATCGCCTCGAACGACGACACGAACAGTCATTTGATGAGGTCACGGCGCTTTGCGCCTCTCTTCTGGACGCAGTTCCTGTCCGCCTTCAACGACAATTTCCTCAAAAACACGCTGGTGTTCCTTATTCTGTTCACCCTGGCGGCCGACAAGGCGGCATCACTGGTCACGCTGGCGGGAGCGGTATTCATGGCTCCCTTCCTGCTCTTGTCCGCCCTTGGTGGCGAGATCGCCGACCGGTTCGACAAGGCCCTAATCGCCCGTCGGCTGAAATTCGCCGAGATCGCCGCTGCGGCTGTCGCTGTCGTTGGAATCGCGCTGGCGTCGATCCCGGTGCTGATGATCGCGTTGCTCATGTTCGGCGTCATCTCGGCACTGTTCGGACCGATCAAGTACGGCATCCTGCCGGATCATCTCGAGCGCAAGGAATTGCCTCGCGCCAATGCCTGGATCGAATCGGCAACCTTCGCCGCCATCCTCGGCGGCACTATCGCCGGAGGCGTCGTCTCGGCCGATGGCATAGGCGTCTCGGTGTTCGGGCCGATCATGATGATCCTTGCCGTCGCCTGTTGGCTTGTCAGCCGCTACATCCCGTCGACCGGTCTTGCGGCTCCCGGCCTAGTCATCGACAAAAACATCTTTCGCTCGACGTGGCGACAGCTGAACGGCCTGCGTGCCGACAAGCGGATCTGGCGCGCCGGACTGATGACGTCGTGGTTCTGGCTGATCGGGGCCATCGTCCTTTCGATCCTGCCTACGTTGGTGAAGGATTCGCTCGGTGGCGGAGAGATCGCTGTCACCGCCTATCTCGCGGTGTTCGCCGTCTCGATCGCCATTGGCTCTGCTATAGCCGCATGGATGTCGCAGGGCCGCATCGTGCTCTTGCCGGCCCCTGTTGGCACGGCGTTGATGGCGCTGTTCGGCTTGGACCTGGCCTGGACCATCTGGAGCACGCAGCCCTCGCTCAGGGCCGAAACGCTCGCAACATTCTTCGCCCGGCCAAACACGGTCCATGTTGCGATCGACCTTGCGGGAATGGCTATTGCCAGCGCCTTTCTTGTGGTGCCGACCTTCGCCGCAGTGCAAGCCTGGGCGCCCGAAACGCGCCGCGCTCGCGTCGTCGCCGCCGTGAGCATCGTCAATGCAGGCTTCATGACGTTAGGTGGCATAGTCGTCGCCGCGATTCAGGCAGCCGGCGTCTCCACTGGAGGGATCCTGTTCGGCCTCGCCGCACTCAACGTAGTCGCCGCTTGGCTGATGCTGAGATACCTGCCGACAAATGCCTTCCGCGACTTCGTTTCCATCCTGTTCCGAGCCTTCCATCGTCTGGAGGTGGAGGGGCTGGAGAACCTCAAGGCGGCGGGCCCGGCACCAATCCTGGCGCTCAATCATGTCAGCTTCCTCGACGGTCCGCTGGCTCTGACGCTGACGGATGAGGAGCCGGTGTTTGCCATCGACTACACCATCGCCCAAGCCTGGTGGATGAAGCCGTTTATGAAACTTGCCCGCGCCCTGCCGCTCAATCCGGCCAAGCCGATGTCGACCCGCACGCTTATCAAGATCGTGCAAGGCGGCGATCCACTCGTCATCTTCCCGGAAGGCCGCATCACAGTGACGGGCGGCCTCATGAAGGTCTATGACGGTGCCGCCATGGTGGCCGACAAGACCGGCTCGATGGTCGTGCCGGTACGCATCGAGGGGCTGGAGAAGAGCTATTTTTCGCGGCTGACCTCGCTGCATGTGCATCGCCAGCTGTTCCCGAAGGTCAAGGTGACCATTCTGGAGCCGGTCAAGCTTGAAGTACCGCTGGATCTGAAGGGCCGCAAGCGGCGCGCCGCGGCGGGCGCTGCCCTTTACCAGGTCATGTCGGATCTCGTCTTCCGCACCCAGGACATTGACAAGACCGTGCTGGAGAAGATCATTCAGACGGCGAACGAACGCGGCATGAAGCAGCTCGCCGTGCAGGACCCGGTCACCGGTTCGCTGAGTTACGGCAAGCTGCTGACAGCCGCCGCCGTGCTTGGCGAGAAATTCAAGCACCTCTATGCCGGCCAGCAGACGCTCGGCATTATGCTGCCCAACGCCAACGGCGCCTGTGCGACGCTGCTCGGCGTCATGTCGGCGGGCAAGGTTCCGGCGATGATGAACTTCACTGCCGGTGCGGCCAACATCCTCTCCGCTTGCAAGGCCGCCGAGGTGCGCACCGTGCTGACCTCCCGCACCTTTGTGGAACAAGCAAAACTCGGCGCCGTGGTCGAGGAGCTCGGCCGCTCGGTCGACATCGTCTGGCTCGATGATCTGCGGGCCACAATTGGCCTCAAGGACAAGCTGCTCGGCCTTTTGCGCAAGAATACACCCCGGGTGGCCCGCAAGCCCGAAGACCCAGCGGTGATCCTCTTCACCTCGGGGTCCGAAGGCACGCCCAAGGGCGTGGTGCTCACCCACCGCAACATCCTGGCCAATGCCGCGCAAGCTGCTTCGCGGATCGACTTCCATTCGGGCGACAAGGTCTTCAATGTGCTGCCGATCTTCCATTCTTTCGGCATGACGGCGGGCACGGTGCTGCCGCTCATCTCGGGCGTGCCGATCTATTTCTATCCCTCGCCGTTGCACTACCGGATCGTGCCGGAGCTTGTTTACGCCTCAAACGCAACGATCGTCTTCGGCACCGATACGTTCCTTGCCGGCTATGCCCGCACCGCGCACCCTTACGACTTCCGCTCAGTGCGCTACTGCTTTGCCGGCGCGGAACCGGTCAAGGCTTCGACGCGCGCGACGTATATGGAAAAGTTTGGCCTGCGCATCCTCGAAGGCTACGGCGTGACCGAGACCGCGCCGGTGATCTCCATCAACACCCCGATGTACAACCGCTCCGGCAGCGTCGGCGTGCGCGGGCCTAACGTCATGGCAGGCTATCTGCGCGCCGAGAACCCGGGCGTGATCGAGCCGCTCGAAGACGGCTGGCATGATACGGGCGACGTCGTCGGCATCGACGACGTCGGCTTCATCACCATTCTTGGCCGCGCCAAGCGCTTCGCAAAGATCGGCGGCGAAATGATCTCGCTGGCCGCAGTCGAGGCGCTTGCGGGCGAATTGTGGAAAGGCTCGCTTTCGGCGGTCGCCACCATGCCGGATGCACGCAAGGGTGAAAAGCTGATCCTCATCACCGAGGCCGCTAACGCCACACGCACCGATTTCCTAATGTTCGCCAAGGCTAATGGCGGCATGGACCTGATGGTGCCCGCCGAAGTGCGCTTCGTTGCGAAAGTGCCGGTCCTGGGCTCAGGGAAGCTCGACTTCGCCGCCGTAACAAAAATGGTCCGCGGCGCAGAGATGAAGATTAACGCCGCTTGAGCCCGTCAGTGGCCGACGAACCAAGCCGGCCCGCTCTCCCGCGCAGTCCCATGCGATTGCCGCCCCGGCAAGTAACGCCGGTACTTCACCAGGTCGCCGAAATCACAGGTTGCGCGGCCGCCGGTCTGTCGGACCTTTTGGAATTTACATATATGACTATCACGGATCGCCAAACTCCGCAGGAGCAGTTCTGGATCGATCAGTACTTTATCGCGGACCTGGAGACCGATCTCAAAAGCCAGACCCAGTGCCAGAATGATCAGCGATTTCGACGATCTCTGCTCCGCTCTCGTGCCAGGGCAGCGGAGGCAGCTTGACGGAGAAGGCAATCGAGGAGCGGCAATGGGCGGAGTGATCTCGGAAACTTTGCTTATTGACGCCTCCCGAGAACCGTATTGTGAGAAAGGCCGGATGGCTCAGGGGACGAGCAGAAGCTTTCCCGTCGTGCCACGGCTTTCCATATCGGCATGTGCGCATGCTGCTTCGGCGAGCGGGTAGACGCCGCCGATCCGGATCTTCAGGTTGCCGCTGGCGATCCAGTCGAATAGTTGTCCGGTGCGGGCGCGAAGCAGTGCCGGCGTGTGGATATGATCGAAGAACCTTGCGTAGCCGATCTTGATGCTTTTCGGCAGGGTCACGATGTTGAGCGGTCCGGGACCGCCCAGCACCGGGCCGTACCAGCAGAAGGTGCCGGAGCGGCGCAGGGAGTCGAGCGAAGCCTGAAAGGTCTTCGGGCCGGAACCGTCGTAGACGACGTGGACGCCTTCACCGGACAGGCGAACGACTTCCTCGGCGAATCGCCCCTCGGTGTCTACGATCACATGGTCTGCTCCGGCCTCTCTTGCCACGGCGATCTTGTCAATGGACGAGACGCGGCCGATCACGTGCCCGCCTCTCAGCTTGATGATCTGGGTGAGCAGCAATCCGACGCCTCCCGCCGCCGCATGGACCAGCGCGACGTCGCCGGGCTGGACGGGATAGAATTCGGTGGCGAAGTGGCTGGCAGGTGAGCCCCTTCATCATCACGGAAGCGGCCGTACGATCATCGATCCCGTCCGGAATCGGCACGAGCGCGTCCGCCGGTACCATCGCCCGATCTGTGTAGCTTCCAGGCGCGTACACCCAGGCAACCCGTTGTCCGGGCCGGAAATGCTCGACTCCATCGCCCACGGCGAGCACCCGCCCGGCACCCTCTACGCCCAGAACCTTGGGATTGGGCGTTTCCGTCTAGGCCATGCCCTGGCGGACGCCGATGTCCATGAAGTTCACGCCCGCCGCGGCGACCTCGACCAGAACTTGTCCGCTCGCGGGAGCAGTTTCGGGGCGCTCGACGATTTCGAGCGCATCCGGTCCCCCGGTGCGGTTCATGACGACGGCTTTCATCGCGATATCTCCCTGGCGGCATTCTCGATCAGCCGCGCTACGGGCCCAGGATTCGACACCATCACCACATGCGAAGCACCCTTAATCGCGATCGTTTCGCGGGCGTGAGCCCGTTCAGCCATGTAGGCAGATGCTCGCGGCGGGATGTTCTTGTCCGCGTCGCCGTAGATGAACCAGCTTGGAATGCTCTTCCAAGCAGCCTTGGCCTGGGCTTCGTTGAGGCGGCTTCCGCGATCGGCCGCTGCGTTGCGGCCATCAGTCTGGCTTGCGCTTCGGGAGCGTCGGCGGCAAACTGATCGTGGAACTTGTCCTGCTGAATGTAGAGATCCTTTCCACCGCCCGACAGCGCGACAGGAGGAGCGAGTGTCGGACCCAACGTGCTGCCTGGAAACTTGCCTGCAAGTTGCGCAGCGGTTTCACCCGCGTCCGGCGCAAATGCGGCGACATAGACCAGCGCCTTCACATTGGCATGACCATCGGCAGCGTCGCTGATCACCGACCCGCCATAGGAATGGCCGACGAGAACGACCAGGCTTTCTATCGAGGAAAGCACGCCGGCGACATAGTCTCCGTCGCTTCTGACGCCTCGCAGCGGATTGGCTGCCGCTACGACGGAAAAGCCGTCCTTTTCAAGAATCTTAACGACACCGTTCCAACTCGAAGAGTCAGCGAAGGCCGTGAACCAGAACGATGGGGGGTTTGTTGGGCTGCGCTTGTGCGTTACCGAACGTGGCCGCGATAATTGCGAGGCCTGCGAGCAAGTTTTTCATTGGAACATCCTTTCGTTGTGGGGTGCGGTCTTCACCGCGTCGAGCGCAGGTGAGGGGCGGGGATGCCGCAAACTCGCCCTCGTGTTCCTGCGTTTCTCTGCGCGGGAACCGAGTTACGGCGCGTAGCGGGTAAAGACGTAGTCGTGTCCCTGGACACGCGTCTCGTGGCAGGCGAAGCATGTCTCGTGCTGCGCGACAGCCACGGAACCACAGGACTGAGCTTGCATTGCCCAAACAGGGCAGCAGCGCGCAATCGGGCGAAGAGCTGATTCTTGCCGCCGGGAGGCAACCGGGCGAACACTCCACGGGCGGTGTCGAGGTCGAAGCGGCCGCCGTCGAGCAAGCGGGTGCGAGCCGGCTAGCGGGTGATCGTGTTCGGGGGCCCAGCGGCGCCCGCGAGCGCCGATACATAGGCATCCGCACGTCTCAGCGGTGCTTAACGCAGGCATGAAGTAATCCACTTGGCCAAAAAATGGGGTATGCAACGGGTATCTGCAGGGCGCAGGTATCACGGATACATGCCTAGACGGCACGCTTCCGTTCCGGCAAAGCTGCGAATCGCGGGGCCACTGGCAATCCGCAGGTCGGCGGGTTCAGGCAATGCTCATTGAAAAGATGGGCCGCCGACTTCCCTTTTTCTGTAAAGCTCGGCCGGTTGTCGCTCTCAATTGCCGTCGATTGATTGGCGGGACGTAGCGACCCGGAGGGCAAGGAGACAAATCGGAGGGGGTCACCCGCTCGAGGCGAAGCCGAAAGGGCGACGCATGATATGCTAGCGGATCTGCGGCGATCCTGCACGAAGCGCGGGCCAGGCCGGCGCGAAGGAAGGACGCGGAGACCGATTTTCTCCTTGCAGGGGAGAGGGGATAGCGCCCCCTTTTTCCGTCAGGCAAAACAACTTCGCCCCGCTGGGGGAAGGGGACGCCGCGCCACTCCATTTGAATCTCCACCCGCTTCCGTGCTTGCCTGTCTCCCGCAAATCGCAGAGGGCGGTGAGCATGGCAAAGTCAGTCACCAGCATCGCACCCGACCCCATGGTCGAGCGTCTGCGCGCCGCCCTTGGCCCGCGCCAAGTCACCGAACAAAAGATGGTCGGCGGCACCTGCTTTATGCTCAACGGCAACATGCTGATCGGCACCTCGAAGCGCGGGCTCCTGGTGCGCGTCGGCAAGGAAGGGCACGCGGCGGCTGCCGCCCGCCCGCACGCGCGGCCGATGGAAATGGGCGGACGTTCGATGGAAGGTTATGTCCATGTTGCGCCGGAGGGCACGGCCACCGAGGCGGATCTCCGTGGCTGGCTCGACCTTGCGCTGGCATTCGTCGAAACTTTGCCGCCGAAGATCAAATCTGCCAAGATCGCGACGAAGCGGGCTTAGGCCGCTGGCCCGCCACCTTCCGCACGCGCCGGAACACATGGCCCGGAAGGGAGCGATTGGACATTGCATGTGCGGCGCGGCGACTTGGGTCTACTCGGGCGTCTACTCTCCGGCCACCGTTTCCAGCTCGGCGGCGAAAACTTTCTGATCCCGGTCGACGCCTCCCTGAAGCAGGGCGGCGGACATTGAAGTCCAGGCCATCAAGCTCAACGATGCTGGAACAGTAGGCTTCGCCATTTTAAGGTACGACACCGCAAGGACCTCCTTTTTCGTGCAGCACGCTACGCTTTGACGAGTGCCTTGCGCGCCTTCTTTACCGGCGACTTAACAGCCGTCGCGGGGCGAGCAGCTCGTTTTGGTTTTTCCGCCGCAGTTGTTGCCGGTGCTGCCGTCTTGCGCCCCAGCCCTATTGATTTTGCCAGGGCCGAGCGGGTGGCCGCGTAGTTTGGCGCCACCATCGGATAATCTGAGGGAAGGTTCCATTTTTGGCGGTATTGGTCAGGGCTCAAATTGTAATGCGTCCCGATATGACGCTTCAGGGATTTGAATTTCTTCCCGTCTTCCAGGCAGATGATGAAATCCGGTGTCACTGATTTCTTGATGGACACCGCGGGCTCCAGCTTGACTGCGGCTGGAGCCACAGGTGTGCCGATCCCTTGCAAAGCAACATAGGTATCCCCGATCAGCTTCGACAACTCGCCGACCGGCAGGGGATTGTTCGACACGTAGGCGGAAACGATGTCGGCGGTAATTGATACGAGATCAGCTTGGTCGCTTTGGTCTGGAGAAACGGTCATCGAGTTTTCCTCTTGTCTAATGTCGCGCGTTGAAACGGATGGGCTGTTTATTGCCAAATCACGCAAACAATTCGTTATTCCGCCAACAAACCTCATTCGTTGCAAATATCAAGCCGGCAAGCTTCGCTTCCATCGACTCAGCCTGGGACGCGCTCGATCTCGATAGCGAGCGGCTGACAAGCTGGCACGCCCAGCATGGCTGGGGCGCTGGCCCGCGAGCGACGGATCATCAGCGCGACCGGCATGCTGAATGGTCAGTGAGGGGACGTCCACCTTGACTTCGGCACTTCGGCCGGCGCGTCGACGTGCAAATCCCTGGGCAGATCCGAGAGCCCTTCTAAGCCACACCGCGGCGGGACGCATCAAGACGAGCATGCGCAATATTCTTGCGCGAAATATTCCGGACTGAGGACAAAGCAACGATTACCAACCGTACGTTTCTTACATCCAATTGAAGCCAACCAAGAATAGATTATTATTCCGCTGGGGCGTATCGTTGGGGGGGTGGATGAGCAGTGTTCAAAGGGTAAGTCCAGTTCTAGAACAAGCAATCGCTGCACTTCTAAACAGGGCCGAGTATGACGGCACCGTTTCGATCAAAGCGGCAGTGAAGGAAATTAGGCGGGCTGCGCCTTATTTGGCCGCATCCGATGAAGAGCTAACCGAGGCGATTTTCGAAGTATCTGCTGCCATGGGCCTGTCTCAATGAGTGGCATTGGGTATACTGGTGATCTGGCTTTGTTAAAGCAGGTCTTTGATCGTGTCTGCGCCGAGGCAGGTATCTCCGTTGGTAGCATGGAGGCGGAGCGCCTGAGCGTGAGCGCAATGGAACTCTTCTCGGACGGCGAGTTCGACGAGGCCGTTCTTTATGAACGCCTTCGGCTTGTTGCCCGCTCCCTGCCGAGATGAGCCTGAACATGACCGCCGATCTCCAGGAAATTCTAGCGAGCATTTCGCTCGATACGAAATCCTCCTGTTGATACAGGAGGGGCAGTTCGCCCGCGTCGCACTGCTACGCGAGATCGGGCCAATGTTTTCTGGCTGATATGTGCCCACTACTTTGCGTGGGCGCGAACGGACTTTTTGCCCTCTAAATGGCTGCTGCCTAGGAAGGAGGGATGCTACGCCGCGCCTGTTAAAGCTCAGAGCGTGCCCGCTTGTTCGTCCTCAACCTCCGCCTCATGGCGCCTGCGCCCCCACATGAACAACATCGCCCAGGGCGAATGACCATCCGCTGCCGCAGACCTTCCGGCTGAGCAATCAACCTTATCGCCACCACGACGAAACCGACCACCAGCCAGACGGCCAGGGCGACACTTACCTTCAGATCTTGCATATTGATTGCTGCTGAGACTGCCGACACCCTCGATGGACATTCCGAGAACTCCCGTCAGTTCCCGCCAACGCGGTAGCCGCGCTATATTCCGACTTATGGCACTTCATTGGTTCAACCCTCCAGTATTTGTGAAGACCGACCGACCCGGGGTCACCTACGGCGTCAATCACGCAATCGCGCGGCCACGAGCCAACCAATATTATCGAAGACCTGCGGCGGGACCGGACTCGAACGATACGCTGAAGGCAGCAGTCGATCGCGGCGTGGTGCCTGGAGGAGACAACTGGCAGACTTGGCGTGGATCATGGACCGGCGGTTCATTTGCCGCGGCCGCAGCCGGATTAGGCTCGCGGAACCATACGGAACGATACGGGAAGGTTCATGGATAAGTGCCCACGAAAAAGCCAATGAAATCAAAGATTTGAATACGTCCTCCGGGCCCACCATTGGCTCCTGGGTACGACCCGGAGACATGGGTAACAGAATGTACCTAAGACATGGGTGACAACCTCGTGCCGAACGGGTTGTCGATGGTCTGCAAGGTTCTCTGTTCCAGGTCGATATATCCCAGATCATAGTGCATGAAGCTTACGAGCCAAATGCCGTCGTCGACCTCCTTTATTCCGAGCCTCTGACCGGCGAGCACGGTCGAGACGTTGATCTTCTTCCTCATCATGCAGATGCGGCCGCAGGCGGTGACCAGGATGTCCTTGTCATGGAGGGGATAGGTCAGCTCCGGCAGGCCGGAATACGGCCGTGAAGAGGGCGTGTAGAGTTCCGTCGGCAGCTTCATGGCCAACGCCTCATGCGGCCTTTCCTCGTTGAATTCGCTGATGAAAGCGTCAAATCTGGCCTGCTGTTGCAGGGCATTCATGCCCGGGGGCCGCG
>NZ_JAMYUV010000028.1:0-70788 GCF_040323405.1 Mesorhizobium sp. M0048
TCATGCAGGTCTCCATGCCCAGCGCCTTGACGCCTTCGACCATCGCCACCACCGCATCCATGTCGCGCGCCTTGGGGTTTCGCCAGGCCGCGCCCATGCAATAGCGGGTTGCGCCGGCGTCACGCGCTTTCTTCGCCTCGGCGACGACGCGCCGGACCTCCATCAGCTTCGACGCCTTCAGGCCGGTTTCGTGCTGCGCCGACTGGCTACAATAGCCGCAATCCTCCGGGCATCCGCCCGTCTTGATGCTGAGCAGCCGGCTGAGCTGGACCTTGTTGGGATCGAAATTCTGGCGGTGCACGGTTTGGGCGAGGAAGAGGAGATTGTTGAAGGGGGCATCGTGAAGTGCCCGAGCCTTCTCCAGGGTCCACGCTCCAGGGTCAGGGGCTTGAGCCTGTGGCGATGTCTGCGTTGGACTGGCTGTTTGCATGTCCATGCTGTTCCTCCGGTTCTGCCTTGCTTTGCTGTCTGATTGATGACGATCGGAAAGGACAGTTGATTCGATCCTGTTCGTCCCTCAGGCAATCATGGGCCCCAATAGTCGAGGCCGATATCCAGGATCGGCGCGCTGTGGGTCAGTCGGCCGACTGAAATCAGATCAACGCCGGTCGCGGCAATCGCTCGCGCCGTATCGGATGCGATCCCGCCAGAAGCCTCGGTGATAGCACGGCCGCCAACGATTGCGACGGCGCGGCGAAGATCGGCGAGGGACATGTTGTCGAGCAGAACCGCATCGGGAGCGAAGCCAAGTACCTCCTCCAACTGGGCCAGCGTATCGACCTCGACTTCGATCTTGACGAGATGACCGGCCCGTCTTCGTGCTCGCTCGAGCGCCGGGCGAACGCCGCCTGCGATGGCGATGTGGTTGTCCTTGATCAGAATTGCGTCGTCGAGGCCGAAGCGGTGATTGGATCCGCCACCTGCGCGCACGGCGTATTTTTCGACTGCCCGCAATCCGGGCGTCGTCTTGCGCGTGCAGACGATCTTCGCGCCATATCCACGAACCGCAGCGACGATCGATGCCGTTGCTGTAGCGATGCCGCTCAGATGGCACAAAAAATTGAGTGCCGTCCGTTCGGCTGTGAGAATGGCCCGGGCAGGGCCAACCACTGATGCAATGACCTCTCCATCCATGACATTGGAGCCGTCTGCCCGCTCCACCGAGATTTCGATATCAGGATCAATCAAGCGGAAAGCGAGCATCGCAAGATCGAGGCCGGCGACAACTCCGGACTGGCGCGCCGCCAGCACGGTTCCCGCTTGGTGTTCCTTCGGGACGATGGCCTCCGTGGTCAAGTCGCCGGCTCTGCCAAGGTCTTCAAGAAGGGCTGCCCTTACCAGCGGCTCGAGCATGACCGTGGGAAGCGGTGAGAACGTCATCACTTTGCCCCTTCGAGGCTTGGCGAATGTCCGAGTTCCCGCGCAGCGGCCAAGGCGGCTTCGAGGGTGATTTCGGACCGTCGGGCGACAGTCGCATGATGAGGAAAGTCTGTCCGGTAATGAGCGCCGCGGCTTTCTTGGCGCAACAAGGCGGCAACCGCGATCATTAGCCCGACAGCCGCCGCATCCGAGGCCGCGTCCTGGCTTTCGGCGAGCGGCAATAAGGCACGTGCGGCTGCTTTCAGACCTTCACCATCCCGGACGATGCCGAGTGCGCGCGACAGGAAAACACGCACGGGTATCGGAGCGGGCGATGGGTAAACGTCCGCAACCGCAGGCCTTGTTCTGCGAGCAGGCGTTCCGGCGACACTTTCAGCGACCCAGCGCGCGCACACGACGGCCTCGGTCAAGGAATTGCTGGCGAGCCTGTTGGCGCCATGCAGTCCTGTCGAAGCGACTTCGCCGCAGGCCCACAGCCCCTTGACGGAGGTCCTACCGGAGCCGTCCACGGCAACGCCACCCATGTGGTAGTGTTGGGCCGGACGAATGGGGATGAGATCGCGCGCGGGATTGATGCCGGCTCCACGACAGGCTGATGCGATTGTCGGGAAGTGTCGAGCAAATTCCGGGCCAGGCCGTTGCCGCGCGTCTAGAAAAACACGGTGGCCGTTGGCAAGATGGTTCCAGACGGCGCGCGCCAAGACATCACGAGGCGCGAGTTCCGCCCCTGGCACGCTCTGGAGAAAAGCTTGGCCGGTTTCGTCGATCAGGGCAGCACCTTCGCCGCGGACGGCCTCGCTGAGCAGCACCATAGGGCGTTCCGGGCCGTCAAGCGCGGTCGGGTGGAACTGGATGAACTCGAGGTCGGCAAGGACAGCTCCAGCGCGGGCCGCAAGCGCCAGGCCCTGTCCGCAACTGCCCGAAGGATTCGTGGTGTCGAGAAACAGTCCCCCGATCCCACCGGTGGCGAGGACGACCCGCCGTGAGCCGAAGAAGACAGGTCCTATCGAACCGCTCGCCCAGACGCCTCGGATCGCATTCTCTCGCACCGCCAGCCGGCGCGCTTCCACGCCCTCCACGACAACAATCGAGGGAGTGGAACGCACAGCCGCGATCAGGGCACGCATGATCTCACGCCCGGTGCCGTCACCATGCGCATGAACGATGCGACGTCGGCTGTGTGCGGCCTCCAATCCGAGGCACAGTGATCCTTTCGGCGTACGGTCGAAGGGAACCCCAAAGCCCGCAAGCCCCTCTATCGCCTTGGGCGCGGCTTGGAGGATGCGGCTCGCCACGTCTCTGTCGCAGAGACCATCCCCGGCGGCAAGCGTATCGGCCAGGTGCAGTGCCGGATCGTCGTCTTCGCCGAAACTTGCAGCCAGACCACCCTGTGCCCACGTGCTCGAATTGTCAGCTCCCAGCAGCGTCCTGGACAGAAGCAGCACCGGCTCCGGCGCCAGTTGAAGCGCGGTCATCAGTCCGGCGATGCCGCCGCCGATGATGATGGGCCGCCCGAAGAAGCTGCGGACATCGGCGCTCAAATTGCCAGCATCCGTTCGACCGCAAGCCGCGCGCGCCCGGCGATCCCGGGTTCGATGGTTACGATATGGTGGTTCTGCTCGAGCGCCATGCGGATGTTGGCAAGCGTGATCCGCTTCATGTGCGGGCACAAATTGCAGGGCCGGATGAACTCGACCTCTGGGTGCGCTAACGCGACGTTGTCGCTCATCGAACATTCCGTCATCAGCACGACACGTGCCGGCCTTTGCCTTTCGACATAGTCGGACATGGCAGCGGTCGAGCCGGAAAAATCTGCTTCAGCCACGACGTCGGGCGGGCATTCGGGATGCGCGAGCACGATCACGCCGGGATGGCTTTCGCGCAACTCGCGGATGTCGGCCGGTGTAAAGCGCTCATGCACCTCGCAATGCCCTTTCCAGGCGATGATCTGCACATCGGTCTGGGCGGCGATATTCTGGGCCAGATATTCGTCCGGCAACATGATCACCTGGGGAACGCCAAGGGATTGGACGACCGCCTTGGCGTTGCCGGATGTACAGCAGATATCCGACTCGGCTTTCACTTCGGCCGACGTGTTGACATAAGTGATGATCGGCACGCCGGGATAACGCTGGCGCATCAAGCGCACGTCTTCTGCCGTGATCGATTCCGCCAACGAACAGCCTGCCCGCAGGTCGGGAATGAGCACCGTCTTTTGCGGATTGAGCAGCTTGGCCGTTTCGGCCATGAAATGTACGCCGGCCAGCACGATGACTTGCGCCTCGATCGTCGCAGCCGTGCGGGCCAGTGCCAAGCTGTCGCCGACGATGTCGGCCACGCAATGGAAGATCTCGGGGGTCTGATAGTTGTGCGCCAGGATGATGGCGTTGCGCTCGCGCTTCAGTGCAAGGATCGCCTCGATATCCTCGACGAAAGCCGGCCATTCGATCGGCGGGATCACTCGTCGGACGCGCTCGTAGAGAAACGCGGTCGCAGGCAGCATGGCGCTCATCGACCCCTCCAGCTTATACTCTAGTTGAAAATAACCAGCATATACTTGCTGTGAGTATAAGCGATGTCAACCCCGCGCCAGCGGCAATTTTGTCCCGGCGATGACCCTCTCGTCGAGAACGGCGTGGCGGAACCGGTAAAGCTTCGCTGGCCGGCCGCCGGTCTCCGCAGTTGCCTCTCCGGTCTCTTCGACCAGCTCCTGCTGCTCGATCAGCCGGCGAAAGTTTGGCTTACGCACGAGCCTGCCGGCAAGCGCCTCCACGGTTCGCTGCAGCTGCAAAAGCGTGAAGACCGGCGGCATCAGCTCAAAGACGACCGGCCGGTATTTGATCTTGGAGCGCAGCCGCGCAATGCCGGTCGCCACGATGCGGCGATGATCGGCGACCATAGACTTGCTGGGCACCAGCGGAGGCAGCGTCGCGTCCCGTCCGCTTCCGGCCTCTTGGACCAGGCCTGCTTCGTAGACCAACTCATAGCGTTGAAGCGTGAGTTCCTCGTTCCAAAGGCGGTCGTCGAAGCCGAAGGCTATCGTCGCCCGCTGCCAGCGTTCACGTCGCGTGGCCGCGTCGCTGACGCCGTCTGCCCATTCAATCAGGCGCGGTCGCAGAACGTCCAGCACGACCGGAGGCGTGCCGGAGCGGTGGTCCTCCCATGGAAAATATTCATACCAGCTCTGCCAGCCGCACTTGGGCGAGCCAGCTGCCTGTTCCTTGCGGGTCAATGCGAGATAGCTGATGGAGATGACGCGCTGCTGGCGCTCGGCGCCGATGCGATCCCGATCCGCGAAGGTGTAGAGTTGCTCAATATACCCCAGCGGATGGCCGGTCTGCTGCTCGACCCACCCCCTCAAACCGGATTGCAGCGATCGGTGCTCAAGCGCAAATGGTCCGGAGGGCAGGGTGTCCGTCTGGCCGATGGTGAGGACACAGGGTTCACTGTCGTTTACGGCGACGACAAAGGCGATCAGGTCCACTTTGACTTCGTCGGCCTTGACGGCGGCTCTGTCTTTCCTGGGTCCTTTTGCCTGATCGTCCATGTTCGCGAAAGTGGTTGGCCAGCTCGGGAGCGCCTGAATCGATTTAAGTGTAAGCGCGCCTGTCCGCACGTCAACACCGCACAGCTGCACGGCCATTTTTAGCTCTTCGCACTTGCACAAAAATGTGGCAAACGCGACACCCGCGGTTGGTAACGTTGGGGAAGGAGGGTCCATTGAGTGCGTTTGGTGACACCAAGGCGATCACACCGCCGGATATTCGTTCGCGCAAAGGTGGGACGCCGCTCGTCTGTCTTACCGCCTACACGACCCCAGTCGCCCGGCTTGTCGATCCCCATTGCGATGTGGTGCTGGTCGGCGACAGCGTCGGCATGGTTCTCCACGGCCTGCCCTCGACGCTCGGTGTGACGCTGGAGATGATGATCATTCACGGCCAGGCCGTGCGCCGTGGCCTCGAGCAGGCGCTGATGGTCGTCGACCTGCCGTTCGGTTCCTTCGAGGAAAGCCCCGAGCAGGCTTTCCGCAATGCCGCGCGCGTCATGGCCGAGACCGGCTGCGCGGCCGTCAAGCTCGAAGGCGGCGAAACGATGGCAGAGACGATCGGCTTCCTCGCCGCGCGCGGCGTGCCGGTCATGGCCCATGTCGGCTTGACGCCGCAGGCGATCAACACCATCGGTGGCTACCGCGTCCAGGGCAGAGGCGGGGATGCCGAGCGCATCAGGCGCGACGCGCTTGCGGTGAGCGAAGCGGGCGCCTTTGCGGTTGTGCTGGAGAAGGTTCCCGAGGCGCTCGCCCGCCGGATCACCGGGGAGGTGGCGACCCCGACCATTGGCATCGGTGCCTCGCCCGCCTGTGACGGCCAGATTCTCGTCGTCGACGACATGCTGGGCCTCTTCAGCGACTTCCGGCCCAAATTCGTCAAGCGCTATGCTGAACTGGGGGAGGCCGCTGCGGCTGCGATCGCGGCCTATGCGCGGGAAGTGAAGGAGCGCCAGTTTCCGGCCGCCGAGCACGTGTTTGCCGATGCGCCCAAGCCCGCCGACGGGGACGCCACCAAGAGCGGAGAAGCAGCGTGAGCGTGCCGATTGTCAGGAGCGTTGCCCAGCTTCGCCAAATCGTCGCCGCATGGCGCCGCGAGGGCGTGAGGATTGCCGTCGTGCCAACGATGGGCGTCCTGCATGAGGGCCATCTCAGCCTGGTGCGCGCGGCACTCGTGAAGGCCGACCGGGTGATCGTGACGCTCTTCGTCAACCCGAAGCAATTCAACAGCGAGGCCGATCTCGCCGCGTATCCGAGCACCGAGGACGAGGATGCCGCCAAGCTGGCACCGCTTGGCGCGCACCTGCTTTATGCGCCGGACGCAGAGGAGATGTATCCGGCCGCCTTCGCCACGACCGTTTCGGTGTCCGGTGTCAGCGAGGGCCTGTGCGGTGCCTTCCGGCCGGGACATTTCGATGGCGTGGCGACCGTCGTCGCCAAGCTCTTCCTGCAGACCAGCGCTGACTTCGGCTTCTTTGGCGAAAAGGACTTTCAGCAGCTTCAGCTAGTCAGGCGTATGGTCCGGGACCTGGATATTCCAATCACCATTGTTCCTTGTCCGACAGTCCGCGAAGCTGACGGTCTTGCACTATCATCGCGCAATGTCCGGCTCTCGCCAGCAGAGCGTGCTGTTGCCCACAAGCTACCATCGGTCTTGCTCGAGACGGCTGAGCGGCTTGCCCGCGGCTCGCCCGTCCTGCCAACGCTTGCCGAAGCGCGCGCAGCAATTCTGGCTGCAGGCTATCGCGAGATCGAATACCTGGAACTTCGCGACGAGGCAGATCTGCGACCCATGACAAGCCTTGACCGACCTGCACGCTTGCTTGTCGCGGCCTGGCTCGGCGGCACACGGCTCATAGACAACGTCAGAATATCACGGGTTTCAACAGATTAACGGGGTTCTCGGCACGCGCTGTATCCGTCCGGGATCGTTTAAAACAAGGTCTCTGCCTGGCATCGAGCGATCACGGAGGTTACGCAAAGCGCAAATGCATCGCGTGTTTGAGAACTTCGTCGAGCAACTGTCTGCAAGTGTTGATGCTGCCGATCTCCGTGAGGCAATGGCATCCGCTGCAGCCGGCTTCGATTTTCCGCTATTCGCCTATTTCACTTACCCGTCGGCCTCCGGCGACGCCCCGCAATTGATCTCAAACTATCCTTCATCCTGGACATCACGTTATCTGCAACAGCGGTACCACAGTCTTGATCCGGTCATCCTGCGCGGGCTGCAAGGCTGGGATACCTTCGATTGGGGTGTGGATCGCGCTCGGCACTGTCTGCCGAATTCGCAGCAACAAATTCTGGAGAGTGCGGCTGAGTTTGGCATCCGCGGCGGCCTGACGATGTCCATGCATGATCATCGCGGCCGGTTTGCTGCCCTGACCTTTGCTTCCGACGAGTCCCGTCCGCCTCTGTTGCGGTCACTGACACGTTACGAAAAAGCATTGCAGCTGGTGGCCATCAACTTTCATATCCATGTCCGGCGCAGGCTCGCCGACGATCGCGTGGTGGATGGTGTAACGCTCACCCCGCGGGAGTTCGAGTGCCTGAAATGGGCGGCGCGCGGCAAGTCGGCTTGGGTTATCAGCCAGCTTCTCGGCGTCTCAAAGCGCACCGTGACCTTTCATCTGGAAAACGCCAAGGCAAAGCTTGGCGTTCGAACGATCAACCAGGCCGTTGCACGACTGGCTGCCTCCGGCCAGGCGAAATCCTGATTCGTCGGCCACGATAGCTGTAAACCTCTACAGGCTGCATCGCTGCCGGCTTTGCCCTTCGATGGCGGGAACACATCCCGCACGGAGGCGACCATGATGCAGCTGATAACACCAGACCTTTACGACGAGTTCGCAAGCGAGCTCAAAGAGATGCACGGGCTCAGGTTTCGGGTGTTCAAGGAAAGGCTCGATTGGGAAGTTGATACCGAAGACCAGATGGAAACAGACCCGTTTGATGGTCTGAAGCCTGTCTATCTGCTCCTCAAGGGATCCGACTGGCGAATTCGCGGTTGCGTGCGTCTTTTGCCCAGCACCGGACCCACAATGTTGCGCGACACGTTCCCGGTGCTGCTGGGTGCTGACGTCGTGCCCTCGACCTCCGACATATGGGAGAGCAGTCGTTTCGCGCTCGATCTTCCTCCGTCGGCGCCCAAGGCAGCGGGCGGACTGGCCCAGGCAACCTACGAGCTCTTCGCGGGCATGATCGAGTTCGGCTTGGCCAAGGATCTGACCCGGATAGTAACGGTGACGGATACGCGCATGGAACGGATCCTTCGCCTCGCGACGTGGCCATTGTCGCGCATCGGACAACCCAAGTCCGTCGGCAAAACCGAGGCGGTGGCCGGGTTTCTCGAGATTTCCCGCGCGAGCCTTTTGCGCATCCGCAGCAGGGGACGTCTGAGCGGACCGGTACTGTGGCAACCGGTTCTAGGCCCGTCGGCATTGTGGACACCTGAGCCGTGAAGGATGCTGGTCTGCCCAAGGAAGCGACGGTCGGTCTTGTATGCTGGCCGGACTGGCGTCGTCACGAAGCTTACCACTACGCCAGACGATTGCCACGCACTGCCTGGGCCTGGGAGTTTCTTCGGCGCAATCCACAATTCCAGCGCGACCACGCCAAAATGGCACCGTCCGCCTGCATTGTCGGAGCCCAGGCCGACATGAACATAATCGAGTTGACGACAGGATCATCTTTCCTAAGACAATGGAGCCTCCTTTTTCGCGGACGCGCCACAGTCGGACGCTACGTCGGCAAGGGTCTTTTGGGATCCGCGCGACTGCGCCCGTATTCTACGAGCGGCCGCGGAGCCGGTTGGGCTCGACCACGATTTTGAACCGCTTGATCTTTCTTCGCTCTCGTGCTGCAAGGACATCCTGCTGACACCTGCCGGCGTGCAGCACGTGCTGCTGAGGGAGGACTGCCGGAGTCTGCAGATCGCCCTTTCCGGTGCATCCGTTCTCCGCCCGTTGCGGCTATATGTCGACGCGATCGTGCAGCCGCAGCACCTGAAGTTCCATGTCGCTGCCCTTCAGTTCCTGAACGACATCAATGGTTGCGGCCGCCTGGCAGCTGCTTGCTTTCCGCCGGAACCCCGCGGAGCGCGTCTGCGTATCGTGCTCCAGGCTTTGGACGGCTCGCTTGCGGGAGCATCTCATCAGGAGATCGCCATTGCCCTGTTCGGGAGACGCCGTGTCGAAGACGATTGGTCTCATCCAGGTAGCCATCTTCGCGATCAGGTGCGTCGCGCCATCCAACGTGGCCGCTACCTGATGGGCGGCGGCTATAGACAGTTCCTGATGTAATTCGGGTGACAGCTTGGTGATTGTCTTATTCGAAAAGGCGCAGGCATCAATCTCCATTTCTCACTGCTATTGTGCCTTGTACAAGACGTGACACGCGCCTAGTTCTTCCGCTGCGGGAATCGGGTTTGAGTAATACGGACGAAGCACTGAGAACCAACGTTTTCGTGATAGTGCATTCATGCCCCGAGAATCCTGATGACCGTTACGAACCCCGACAAAGCCGGCGCTGACTGAAACGGTCGCTGAACGTGCTCTGTGGCCTGCGCCGCCTGACTCTCGGTTTCGGCTATGCCGACTAACAGCGTATTGATAGGCCATCGCGGGCTAAGCTCTACCGGCGAAAGCCGCGTCAAAGCGGCAGGCAATCAGAAACTAGATCGGCGGCGACGATAATTATGATCAACGTGACGAACACGTGAATCATGCCGACGGCGCCCACGCTGCCGATGATGATGATGCCGACGCATGCGTCGCTGATGCTGCCTAACTACAGTGCTGTGTGATCATGCCGATCACCGCGTGACCACGAGCGGCGGCGGTTCGTGGTCAGGTGCGTGGCCGGGATGATCGCGCATGGCCGATTGTTCCTCGTGCCGCGGGGTGTGGGCTTGCGTTCGGTCATGAGGACGTCAGGCGCAACGAGGAAGTTAGATCAGGGCCCCAAACGCGGCTTATCCATGGGGTGGATGATAGCTATCCCTACAATCAATTATACCAATATTACCCAATACTACTAGAAGATCCCCCAATGAAAGCGGCCGGATGGGTATCCGTCTCGCGTAGGCTGAAGCTGCCGGCAAGAATGGGAAGACGAACATGTGCGGGATTGTTGGCATCGTTGGGCAACAGACGGTGTCGGATCGGTTGGTCGACGCATTGAAGCGTTTGGAATACCGCGGCTATGATTCCGCCGGCGTTGCGACGATCACCGAAGGTGTCTTGCACCGCCGGCGCGCCGAGGGCAAGCTCGTCAATCTCGAGAGGAGACTGAAGGAAGAGCCGCTGAGCGGCAACATCGGCATCGGCCACACGCGTTGGGCAACCCATGGGGCCTCGACGGAACGCAATGCGCACCCGCACTTTGCCGACGGTGTCGCCGTCGTCCATAACGGCATCATCGAGAATTTCACCGAGCTGAAGGACGAATTGGCGGCGGCTGGCGCCGAGTTCCAGACCGACACCGACACCGAGGTCATCGCGCATCTCTTGGCAAGACACCGCCGGGAGGGCATGAGGCGGCAAGAGGCGATGCGTGCCATGCTGAAACGCGTCAGGGGCGCCTATGCGCTTGCCGTCCTCTTCGAAGATGATCCGTCGACCATCATGGCGGCGCGCAACGGACCACCGCTGGCGATCGGTCACGGCGACGGCGAGATGTTCCTGGGCTCCGACGCGATCGCGCTTGCTCCCTTCACCAATGAAATTACCTATCTCATCGAGGGCGACTTGGCCATTGTCGGCAAATCGGGCGCCCATATCTTCGATTTCGACGGCCATCCCGTCGAGCGTCCGCGCCATACCTCCACGGCCGCGGCCGATCTGGCCAGCAAGGGCAATCATCGCCACTTCATGGAGAAGGAAATCTACGAGCAGCCCGAAGTCATCGCCCATGCTCTCCGTCACTATAGCAACATCATAGAGAATCGCGCCGACATGGTTTCTGGCATCGATTTCGCCAGGATCCCGAGCTTGGCGATCTCGGCCTGCGGGACCGCCTATCTCGCCGGACTGATCGGAAAATACTGGTTCGAGCGCTATGCGCGCCTGACGGTTGAAATCGACGTTGCGTCCGAATTCCGTTACCGCGAGATCCCGTTGTCGCCGCAGTCGGCGGCTCTTTTCATTTCGCAGTCCGGCGAAACCGCCGATACGCTCGCATCGTTGAGGTACTGCAAGGAGCGTGGGCTGAAAATTGGCGCTATCGTCAATGCCTGCGAATCGACCATCGCTCGGGAGGCCGATGCGGTCTTCCCGATCCTTGCCGGACCGGAGATTGGCGTCGCCTCCACCAAGGCGTTTACCTGCCAGCTTGCGGTTCTAGCCGCACTCGCCATCGGCGCCGCCAGAGCCCGCGGGACCGTAACCGAAGACGAGCTGCAGGCGCTCGTCAGGAGCCTCGCCGAAGTGCCGCGCGTCATGGGCCAGGTACTCAACAGCATCCAGCCGGAGATCGAGTTCCTGTCGCGCGAACTGTCAAAGTGTCGTGACGTCCTGTATCTCGGCCGTGGCACCAGTTTCCCGCTAGCGATGGAAGGTGCGCTGAAGCTCAAGGAGATTTCCTACATCCATGCCGAGGGCTATGCGGCGGGTGAATTGAAGCACGGTCCGCTCGCATTGATCGACGACAACATGCCAGTGATCGTCATCGCGCCCCATGATCGCTTTTTCGACAAGACTGTCTCCAACATGCAGGAAGTGGCTGCCCGTGGAGGGCGGATTATCCTCATCACCGATGAAAAAGGGGCAGCCGCATCGAAACTCAACACCATGCACACGCTCGTGTTGCCGGCTGTCGACGAGATTATCGCGCCGATGATCTTCTCGCTGCCGATACAGCTTCTTGCCTACCACACGGCGCTCTTCATGGGCACAGACGTAGACCAGCCGCGCAATCTCGCAAAATCGGTCACGGTCGAATGATTGTGAACCTTTACAGCTGGCGATGCTTGTCCATCTTCGCTGCATCGGCGGTGGAAATTGGTCGAAGGTATCAGCGTCCGCGAGGCTGGGTGGACGGTGCCGCGAATAGCCACTGGAGGCGTCAGTGAGAGTTCGAGTTGCTGTTCAAGAAAGCGATCGGGGAGAATGAGTCGTGTAGGATCGCAGGTCGAATGCGCTACAGCCGATCAGGCCATCTCATGGCGGGCAGGTTCTTAGAACTTGATCAGAAGCAGGTGAGCCGCCATATTCCGACCCGGCTGCCAATTTCAAGTGGCCCATTCCATGGATGAGGCCGGTCCGGCCGAATGGACGTCCATTTTTTTGATTTGCTGGGTGTGCGCCAAGGGTCGGGGAGGAAATCTCCCGATTTGTCAGGCGCTCCCATCTTCTTGGAGATGTTTATGAAGGATTCGCGCATTCCCGAGCCAGTCTTGACGGCTATGTCGCAGGGGACCCACATCATCCGCGCTTATCGTGAGCACCTTGGGTATTCAATCGAGGACCTCGCGGTCGCGTGCGGGCTTGCCGCTCAGGAAATCCAAAACATCGAGCGGGGTCTAAAGTACAATAAGGGCTATCGGAATCGGATAGCGAGATCGCTGTCCATACCTGTGGGAATTCTTGAGGCAGAGTCGGACATATCGGACGCCGCCTGATCAGTCGGATAATCTGCAATGGGTGGAAGACCGCTCTTGTGATGTGACGTTTGCGGCTGATAGTCGTCGCTTGATTCCGTTGGACGCGAATGCCTTCTGGCGCAGTACCGCCAAGAGAATTCTCGTCCACTGTCCGAGTCAGGAACTGCACACGGGCTCGCCGAACAGGAAGTTGGAACGCTTCGTCATGCTGTCTTAGGCGATATAGCCGCCCGGAGTGCTGCGACACGTGCACGATAGCATTGGCCCGCGAGGATGGATTGCTAACGGCGAACCCATGCTGGTCGGCAAGGCGATACTGGCTGGAGCATCAACTCGGCCGACGAGAGTGGCCCCCCATCCTAGGCAGGATCGGCCGACATGGCCGGCATCGCGAGCCGCTCTGAAAAGAGCACAGCGGGCATCCAGACGCTGCCGGGTTGACTATGGGTGTCGGAACCGCAAAAAGGGGCCGCTCTTCATGAGTGGCGTGCGCCGGCAGTCTAACCCCAAGCCCCCCGCCCGGCTGCCGGCGCGCTTCTAGCCGCCTTGATGCACGGCGATAAGCTTTTGACGGCCTGAAGCGACGTTGTGGTCGCCGTTGCGGTGCTTTTCCACGCGCCTCGTCAGGCGCCGGGATTGCTCCGTCGTGATGGCAGGCGGGGGTTTGCAGGTTGCGGTCGACGGGTTCGTTTCGGGGCGTCTGCCCCCATCGTTATGTCGCGAGTTGGGGGATGCGATCGAGGACGATGCGCAGGATGCGCTGGTCGGGGCACGATGTCGGCAGGTGCAGGCGGATTTGCGATTTCATCTCGACCACCCGCGCAGCGATTTTGATGAGGCGCAATCGCAGCGTGTCGAATTGGGCGACGGCAAAGCTCGAGCGCCTCGGCATCGCGGCCCGCAAGCCCCACATCAACCAGTAAGCACCGGCATGCAGGAATAGCCGGAACTGGTTGGCCGTCGCTCTGGTGCAGGATGTGCGGTCGGCGGCAAGATGCGTCTTCCACGACTTGATGTGGTTCTCGGCCGCGCCGCGCCGGCAGTAGACATCCTCGTAGAGCGCCTTGGCCTTCCCACCGGCAAGGTTGGTGACGACGAAGCGGATATCGCCACCTTGGGCGCCGACCTCGACCCGCGCGATGATGCGCTCGACCCGGCTCCAACTAGCGGCGCCGTCAACGAACTCCTTGAACCTGCGGACCTTGCCTGTCTTGGCCGACGCTTCGAAGCGCGCCGTCGTGCTGGCCTCCAGATCCGCGACATGCTTGCGCAGGGTCGTGGTGGGCGCGAGGCCAAAGATGAAGTCGACGTCGTTGGCGCGGCACCAGTCGATGACCTGCGGGTTGCAATAATGGCTATCGCCGCGGAGCAGGATTCGAATGTTCGGCCAGTTGATCCGGATCGCCCGCACCAGACGGCGCAGGTGGGGGCGGATCTCAGCCCCACTCGGCCGCTTGGCCGGTCGCAGGATCGCGCTGACGAACCGTCCCGCACCATCGAACACGACGATCGGCTGGAAGCCGTACTCGTCATGGTGGGCATTGAACAGGCGAAGCTGTTGGCCTCCGTGCACAGCGTCGAAGGTGTCGTCAATGTCGAGCACGATCCGCTTCGGCACCTGCCGGAACGAGGCGCAGTAGAGGTCGACCATCGCCCGCCCCATCGCGACCAGCTCCCGCACACCGGGCAGGTTCTCCAGCCGGCACAGCGTCGATTGCGACGCCAGATCCCGACCCGACGGCAGCGCATCCTGGGCCATCTTGAAGACCGGATCGCGGCGCAGCCGGTTGGCGTCGTTGCCGTCCTCGTAGCCGGCGGCGATCATCTTCATGCGAAAGCCGATCATGTCCGCCAGGCTGTGGACGACCTGGTCCGGGCAGCGCGGATCGTCGATGCAACGCGCCAGACGCTCGGCCACCCGCAACCGCTTTTCCACATCGGCCAAGGCCAGAACGCCGCTGTTGGACGACAGCATGCCGCCGTCGAAACGGGCGACGACGGACTTGCCGCCGACTGATGACAAACCGCTCAGCGGCAGCGCAAGATCGTTCATGGTGGGTGTGGTCTCCGGGAAATGGTTCGGATCGGCTTAGGCAACCAAATCCTACGTCATTTCAACGGCTTGCGCCACATCCACCAACCCCCATGAATTTGGTTAGGTTGATGCGGCGTGCCGCCGCCGTGAGGCCGCGCTCGCTCAGCAGCGCGTCGAGAACGACGAGAAGATTCAGATCGAGCCCTTTGAAACGCATGTCTTAGCTATCCATAGCGTGGATGCATTTGATTGAAACAAACGATTTTACCAATTTTCCGGAATGTCGCATGGACTTGGCAGGACCTCACGTGCGCCGATCACTGCCTCTATCGCGTGGCGAGTCCCTTGAGAAGAGCCCGAAAGAGGAAATCTGTCGCGTGCGGTGGAGATTGTACTGGGAATGAGAAGCAGCGCTCCGATCATGTCGAACTCTCCGACGAATGGCGGACCGGTACAATAGTTGATCGCAACTGGTCCGGAGCTATGAAACATCTCGATTACATATGAGGTGCCGAGTGAATACGCTGACAGCACCCACCGTCGCAGCGTTTAGCTGACGTTTGACGACGGTTCCTATCCATTTACACGCAGATTCTTGATGTGCTGGCGCAAAAGCGGGAGGCCGGCGACTTTTCTTCGTCATCGGGCTGACGCCGCAGAAGCCGGAACTCGTCCGGTTCCTATGGGCATTGGGCTTGGTCGGTCGCACAGGCTCTATGAGGGGCAATTTTGGCAACGCGACGCGACTCGGGTTTTGAACGACGCCGAAAACGCAAGCTGGAAAGGAACAAGATGGCAGATCAACTCGCCAACGAAATAATCGCCATTATCAAGAAGCGCGCCGCGTCGGAGGGCGGCATAGCGCCTGCCACAGGCGGCGAGATAACGGCTGCCACGGGACTGACTTCGCTCGGTATCGATTCACTGGGATTGGCGGACGTTCTCTGGGACCTGGAGCAGGCCTACGGCATCCAGATCGAGATGAATACGGCCGAGGCATGGTCGGATCTCCAGAATGTTGGGGACATGGTGGGAGCCGTGCGCAGCTTGCTCGCTAAGGGGGTGTGAATGGACAGGCGCGTCGTGATTACTGGGATTGGCGGTATTTGCGGGCTTGGGACCAACGCCGCCGCCATTTGGACAGAGATGCGAGAAGGCCGCTCCGCCATCGGCCCAATCGTCAACTCCGAGCTCCATGAATTGAGGGTCAGGATCGGTGCCGAGATCAAGGCGCTGCCGGAGCATGACATCGACGGCAAGCAACTCATCTCCATGGACCGCTTCAGCCTGCTCGCTGTGCTTGCGGCGCGCGAAGCCATGCGTCAGGCCGGACTTTCCTCCAAAGAGGGAAATAGGTATCGCTTCGGTGCGACGGTGGGCGTTGGCGGCTGCGGGTGGGATGCGATCGAGCAAACCTACCGCGCCATCCTTCTGGGCGGTAAGCGTGCCGCTCTCTTGACTGTACCCAAGGCGATGCCGGGTGCCGCTGCCGGCCAGGTCAGCATGAGTCTCGGCCTGCGCGGGCCGGTCTTCGGCGTCACGTCCGCCTGTTCCTCGGCAAACCATGCGATTGCCTGCGCGGTGGACCAGATCAGGCTCGGCCGGGCCGACGTGATGCTTGCCGGCGGCAGCGAAGCGCCGCTCATATGGGGTGTGCTGAAGGCATGGGAAGCGATCCGCGTGCTTTCGCCCGATACTTGCCGGCCATTCTCGGCCGATCGCCAGGGCCTGTCGCTTGGTGAAGGCGCCGGCATGGCGGTGCTGGAAAGCTACGAGCATGCCCTGGCTCGGGGCGCCACCATCCTTGCCGAAATTGCCGGTGCCGGCCTTTCCGCCGATGCGTCCGACATCGTCGCGCCGACTGTCGAGGGGCCGGAGGCAGCAATGCGGGCCTGCCTTGCCGATGCCAGGCTGGACGCCGAGGATGTCGACTATCTCAACGCGCACGGCACCGGCACCAAGGCCAACGACCAGATCGAGACGGCGGCGATCAAGCGCGTCTTCGGTCAGCACGCCTTCTCAATGTCCATTTCTTCTACCAAGTCCATGCACGCGCATTGCCTCGGCGCGTCCGGCGCGCTCGAGTTGATCGCCTGCGTGATGGCTATCCGCGAGAGCGTCGTGCCGCCGACTGCCAATTATCGTGAGCTGGACCCCGATTGCGATCTCGACGTCACGCCCAATGTGGCACGCGAGCGCAAGGTGCGCGTGGCACTGAGCAACTCCTTCGCCTTTGGCGGCACGAACGCGGTTCTGGCGTTCAGGCAGGTGTAGAAGTCATGAGAGATGCCTCCGGCAACATTATCTCTCGCATCCAGATGCTTGTCGGATAACTATTGTGAAGGGCGGGTCATTGACCGCCTCGGCGAATGCGGGAAGTGGCAGCGGAAGCTCGACGATCCGGGGGTATCGTCTTTGCGAAATTCTTAACTGTTGAAGCGGCTTGGACGTACCGCCGCCCCGTAAAAGGTAATCGAGGCCCTGCGGGCTCGGCTTGAGGGTCTGAAGCTGTACACGACAATGTCTGGAAGCCGCAGGGTCGGCTCTGCGCCCGTTATAGTCGCCTGAGTGCTGCCGGCCCGGCCGCGCCGCGGGCGCCCTCACGAACTCCTTGAACCTGCGGACCTTGCCTGTCTTGGCCGACGCTTCGAAGCGCGCCGTCGTGCTGGCCTCCAGATCCGCGACATGCTTGCGCAGGGTCGTGGTGGGCGCGAGGCCAAAGATGAAGTCGACGTCGTTGGCGCGGCACCAGTCGATGACCTGCGGGTTGCAATAATGGCTATCGCCGCGGAGCAGGATTCGAATGTTCGGCCAGTTGATCCGGATCGCCCGCACCAGACGGCGCAGGTGGGGGCGGATCTCAGCCCCACTCGGCCGCTTGGCCGGTCGCAGGATCGCGCTGACGAACCGTCCCGCACCATCGAACACGACGATCGGCTGGAAGCCGTACTCGTCATGGTGGGCATTGAACAGGCGAAGCTGTTGGCCTCCGTGCACAGCGTCGAAGGTGTCGTCAATGTCGAGCACGATCCGCTTCGGCACCTGCCGGAACGAGGCGCAGTAGAGGTCGACCATCGCCCGCCCCATCGCGACCAGCTCCCGCACACCGGGCAGGTTCTCCAGCCGGCACAGCGTCGATTGCGACGCCAGATCCCGACCCGACGGCAGCGCATCCTGGGCCATCTTGAAGACCGGATCGCGGCGCAGCCGGTTGGCGTCGTTGCCGTCCTCGTAGCCGGCGGCGATCATCTTCATGCGAAAGCCGATCATGTCCGCCAGGCTGTGGACGACCTGGTCCGGGCAGCGCGGATCGTCGATGCAACGCGCCAGACGCTCGGCCACCCGCAACCGCTTTTCCACATCGGCCAAGGCCAGAACGCCGCTGTTGGACGACAGCATGCCGCCGTCGAAACGGGCGACGACGGACTTGCCGCCGACTGATGACAAACCGCTCAGCGGCAGCGCAAGATCGTTCATGGTGGGTGTGGTCTGCGGGAAATGGTTCGGATCGGCTTAAGCAACCAAATCCTACGTCATTTCAACGATCAGATCCCGAGCAGCCAGCCAGTATTCGACCGTCGCTGGCGCCTCCGCCCACTGAGGCCTTGTGCTTCCTCCAGCGAGTCAAGCCGATCACCATGCGTGTCGCCAGTTCTGGTGCTCACCCACGTGCCATTTGCGATCTTGTGTCGGTGAGAGCACCGCAAGCACCTCCCCTGCTAGAGGGCAAGGCGGCTTGCGTCGCCCGTGTTGTTACTATTCTTCGCTGTGGTCGGAGTTTTTTCCTTGGCTTCGGAATCGGGACATTCGGCTTTGCAAAAAATAGGCCATCGTGGTCGATCGTCACGCCCCCGAGTTCGGCGGCACGATGGGACGACAGCGGCAGCGCAAGCTTCATTTGCGCGAGGGGCTCGTCCCTTCAACTACTTGATGCGTTTGCGCTTTGCGTACCTCCGTGCATGTTGCTCGATGCCAGGCGGAGACCTCCGTCTAAACGATCGCGCACGATGCAACGCCCACGCGTTGATCGCCATCATCGCGGCGATCGCTTTGCCGCGATCGCCGCAGCCTTTTCGAGCACGACAATCATGCCGGCGGTCGGCAGCGATGCGCATGCAAAAATTCACAGATGCATTCTCGCCAAATGCTAGCTGCCCAGCAAATGTCCGGCATTTCGCAAGGCACCTAGGAAGAGGCTGGCATGGCCGTTGGCATTGATCTTGGCCTGCATCGACAGGGGCATGCTGTGCCAGTTCTCCAAGGGCGCAGTGAAATGTGAGAACGTACCGTTGACGATGCAATGGTGGCTAACAAGGCCCTGTCTGTCCAACGCCAGCACGCCGATCTGGTCGCCCTGATATCGGATGGCTGCGACCCGCTGGACCTCCGCGTCACCGTCGACCCGCACGTCGAAAAGCAGGATGCCGCGGCTCCTGGTTGCTACCTCGGCGGCCTTTTCTGCGAAGCTTAAGGAGAGCGAGCGAACGCTTTCGACCGCCAGCTGTAAAATCATCAAATCCAGTTCATCCACTGCCATAAGATACCTGCGCGCAACACATGGGTGATAGCAATCGACCACACCGCTTGTTCACAGATGTCGGCTCACGACCGATCATTCAGGGTTTGGTCGTCCATTGACCGAGGGCGTGCTCCGGTTCGAACCGATCCTGAAGCGGAATGCGCTGGATCTACGGAACCCGAGGAGCAGGCCAGCCAAAGTTGCCGCGACAATTGATGTCGTGATCATTCCAGACATCTGCATCGGCGTCGCTGAACATCCACTGGTAAGTCCGTTCTCTTGCGGCAAGCCCATCCTCGGGCCGTCTTGTACCTGAAGCCCTCGCGGTGGCGTCCCTCGAAGCTCGGGACCGCCGGGCGCTTGATCGTCGAGAACTTTGTTTACGAAGGTCCGGACCTCCTGCAGAGCTTATTCTGGTGCGCTCGCCTTTGAGCATTCCGCTGAAGCGTGACGTTTCGCTAGTCAGTGTTCCTTGCAGGCTCACCGCGAGGGCGCCTTGCACACAGCGGCACGTCAGCGCATGAAACTCGTCCCCCGTTCACTTCACAAAATGGATTTCCTGAAGTACTGGGAGCGCAGAGAAATCTCCGGTCGCAGCCTACCCGGTTAAAACAAGGACCCAAAAATGAAGACTCTCGTCGTCTGCTCCGGCGGATTGGACTCCGTTACCCTTGCTCACAAGGTGGCAGCGGAGCACGAACTCGCCGGCCTCCTATCTTTCGATTACGGCCAACGGCATAGAAAGGAATTGGGCTTCGCCGCCCTTTGCGCGGAGCGACTGAGCGTCCCGCACCGCATCATCGACATCCACGAGATCGGCGGCGGCCTTTCCGGCTCCGCGCTGACCGATAATGTGGAGGTGCCCGACGGGCACTACGCCGAAGACACGATGAAGGTCACGGTGGTGCCGAACCGGAACGCCATCATGTTAGCCATTGCCTTCGGCTTCGCCGCAGCGCACGGCGCTGAGGCGGTGGCGACGGCCGTGCATGGTGGGGATCATTTCATTTATCCCGACTGCCGTCCGGCCTTCATCGACGCTTTCCAGATGATGCAGGACCACGCGCTCGACGGCTACGCGGAGATTCGCATTTATGCACCCTATGTGAATCTCACGAAGGCGGACATTGTTAGGAATGGAGCAGCATACGGCACGCCGTTTGCGCAGACCTGGTCCTGCTACAAGGGCGCCGAGCGTCACTGCGGGAGGTGCGGGACCTGCGTCGAGCGGCGCGAGGCGTTTCATCTCTCTGGGCAGCCGGACCCCACCGACTACGAGGACTCCGACTTCTGGCTCGATGCGCTGCGAAGGAGGACCGCGTAATGTTCCGCATCACCAAGGAATTCCACTTCTCAGCCTCGCATCAGCTCACCTCGTTGCCACCCGATCACCAATGCGCGCGCCTGCACGGGCATAACTACATCGTTGAAGTGGAGCTTTCAGCGAATGGACTGAACGACAACGGCTTCGTGCGCGACTATCACGATTTGGCGCCATTCAAACGCTACATCGACGAGAGCTTCGACCACCGACATCTCAACGACTTGCTGGGACATGAGCAAGTCACGGCGGAATATCTGGCCAGACATTTTTATGAATGGTGCAAGGCACGCCTGCGCGAAACCTCGGCCGTGCGGGTGAGCGAAACGCCGAAAACCTGGGCGGAATACCGGCCATGACCGATACGCATCCCGCAATCCGCGTGAGTGAGATTTTCGGGCCGACGATCCAGGGCGAGGGCGTGCTCATCGGTTTGCCGACGGTCTTCGTCAGAACCGGCGGGTGTGACTATCGCTGTTCCTGGTGCGACAGCCTGCATGCGGTGGACAATCAATTCCGCCATGAATGGGAGATGATGTCCATTGCCGCGGTGTGGCAAAACGTGCTTGCGCTTTCCGGTGGCCGCCCGCTGATGGTATCGCTGTCAGGCGGCAATCCGGCCATCCAGCCGCTCGGCGCGCTCATCGAGCGAGGCCATGGTGAAGGTTACCGTTTTGCGCTGGAAACCCAAGGTTCGGTGGCCAGAGACTGGTTTGCCGACCTTGACGTGCTAGTCCTCAGCCCAAAGCCGCCGTCAAGCCAAATGACGACCGATTGGGCCGCTTTCGAGGCCTGCCTCCAGGCGGCACAAGGCAGGCCGCAAGTCGTGCTCAAGCTCATTGTTTTCGACGAAAGGGACTACGCCTACGCGAAAGACGCCGCTGCGAGATTTCCGCGACTTCCGATCTATCTGCAACCCGGCAATCACACGCCGCCACGCCTCGCAAATGAAGACGCGCCTGTCGATCTTGACGGAATAATAAAACGCATGGAGTGGCTGATTGAAAAGGTGACCCGCGACAGGTGGTTCGAAACCCGCGTGCTGCCGCAGTTGCACGTTATGCTCTGGGGTAACAAGAGAGGCGTCTAGGCGAGGGCCATGCGCTGAGCCGTGTCAGTGCCCACGTTCTGCTAGAATGCGTCAGGTATCTGCCGGAAAAGGCAACTGAACGCTGTGTGCTTTCGACTACGACCGTTTTTCTAATCACGCGACTGACGGCGCGAAACCTGGCCAACGATAGCCAGACCAATGACGATGCCCAACCAAACGGCGAAATGGATCGCCTTCACCATATACGAAATAGCCTGTAGCAGCGGCGGCGCCGACAGAGCCAGCCCGGAGGAGGAGAGGTGCTGCTCACCAGCTGCGAAATATTCGGTTAGGGAAGGGATCGTCTGGCCAAGGTCGATATCTTTTAGCGAGGGAGGCGCGTGAGACTTGTTCGCGATGGGCTGGGAAGCGGTCACTCACTTTCAGACGTTCCCGTCGGAACAGACGTTGATTGATTGTTGAATTGGGAGTGTGGATCGGACTGGCCACTTAGGATCAACGACGGGCCACAACTGCCAAAACCGCGTCCACACAGACGATGCATCTATCTCCAGGTTGTCGTTTGGTGCACCCGCTAAGCGAAACTGGAGATTTGCACAGCCCCGACTGCCATGAAGCGGTTTGTTGGAAACCCGATCAAGGGTAGATAGGCGTTGCCTGAAAAGCCCAGCACGTTGGAGCGCAGGCCAAGCCACTCCGCTACGAAACTTAGGGTCGCGCAAACAACACCGGCATCGCGCCAGGCCAAGCTTTCTCCATTCACATAGGCTGCATCGATTTTGGACAGGTCTGCCACCAACCGAAGGGTGCAGCCTGGGGCGGTTCCCAATACCCCTTTCACCTGCTCTCTGTTGAGTTCGGCTGCCTGGGATGAGGCGCCGAGGAAAGCTGCAGCGTGTCTCGTGGGCAGATAGGCGCGTGCCGCATGATCGCTGTTCGACATTTGATAAATGATCTGGACGGGGTGCAATCCACCTGCGGAGGGTGAAATCCGGTGTTCCAAAGGCACGCCGGCACGTCCGATGCCACGAAATTCGCGAGTCCCGCACGCGTACCAAAGCAATGCTTCAATCTCGTGCCAGCTTACAGGCGCCCCAATGGCAGATCGCCGCGACTCCATTACGTCTAGAAATGATCGATCGCGCTGCTCTTCCGGCTTTGGAAGCTCACGTATTACCGCGCCTGCCGGCAACCAGGCAGACCAGTCACCAGGCTGCTCCCTGGGAGCAGGTTCTTCAGTGAGGCGTCCAGCCAAGAGCCGACCAGGTATTGTAATGCTTCACGCAGCCCCTGCATCTGCCGCAGGCGTAATTCCCAACGTGGCACGAGTGCGCCCAGGCGAGGGTCGCTTGGTCGATCTCGGAGGTTCGCACCAGTTCGACCGCATCCAGCTCGATAGCCGGAGCTTCTACAGTGATGCCGCCCTCCTGAAGCGCCAGCAGCTTCGAGATATGCTCGACAAAGTCGGGACGCCCGTCGGCGTGGACGCCGTCGGTGGCGAGGGCGCCGATAAGGAGGTGTTTTACGCCGCTCTTCACCGCAGCCATGCCAGCGAGCGTGATCAGGAGCTGATTGCGGAATGGCCACCACTCCGACACTGGCGCGACCTCAGACGGCGCACTGCCCGCCAAGTCCCCAGATCCTAGAGCCGAGCAATCGACGCAAATGACTTCGTGAGGGATATTGAGGAGGCGCGCGACCTGGCCAGCGGCGACGATTTCAGCCTCAGCCGGCTTCTGCCCATAGTCGATGGTGATGCAAACGTTCGGACGCTTCCACCAAGCGATGCTGACCGAGTCCATGCCTCCAGAGAGTAGCAATGCCGTCTTCATTTAGGCAGGCTCCATATCGCCTTGTAGATCGCGGTCACGAAGTCCTGCGCGACCATCGTGCCCGAGCCCACGAACATCTTTAAGTCTTCCTCCTTCTCGTTCTCCGCCAGTGCAACGATCGGGATGCCCTTTTTTCTCGCATACCCGACTTCGAAGACAGTTCCGGGGTCCATGCCGTTCAGTATCGCAAAGATGACGTCGCAACCGTCCAAACCGATCAAATCCGCCGGAGCGACGACGTCGGCCTTGCCGGGTCCGATTTCATGTACGGGCGAGAAGACGTCTGCTCCCGCATCAATGAGTGCGAGCCGCGCCTCTTCGACCAGCCAGCGCTGTCCAAGGTCAAAGAAAGGTGCGGCAAGGTAAATGCGTCCAGAGCCAGGCTTGATCGGTTTTGCCCTGGCGGACATCAAAATATCTGGAGTGGGAGGTGGAAGGGTTCGCGAGTTGCAATACCAAGCGGTTGCGCGCGACGCCAAATCCGCGGCTTCGACCGGTTCCTTCCCATGTATCGCCCAGAAACCGGCAAACGTTGAGGAAAACACGTCGCCTGACCCGAGCTTCCAGACTGAATCCGATTCGTAGAGTGGAACCTGTTGTTGGTGCTCGGGCGTGAGGACCAATGCCCCCAGCGCGCCCATCTTCAAGACGACGACTTCGGCGCCGTCATTATGAAACAGCCAATTGGCGCCTTCGCGCGGATTGTCGGTCCCAGTGATGGACCGCATCTCCAACCGGTTGAGAACCACACCGAGCCTAGCTGCCGACGAACCGTTTCTCCTGAACGGTTGGGCGTCGAACGCAGATTGAGGGTCATACACTGCTATGTTCGCGGACACGATGACGTCTGATTCGATCATCCCATAGCGGATGACGATGTTGTTCTCGACCTTGATATCTGGAAGTCTCTTCAGCAATGCCGGTGGCGGCGAGATATGTGGCACCGAGAGCGTATGGACATAATCGAAAGTGACTGCCTGCTCGGTACCCAGGAGATTCAGTTGGACGTCAGCAAGTTCTGCCTCAACAGCGATCCGATCGCTGAGCCGGCTGTTGGCGTAACCTCGTAGTTGCACGCGGCCACCTGCAAGCTGCGCGATCGCAAACGCGCCGCGTCCTGCCGACCCTAAGACACGATCCCATTCGGGTTGCAGGCAGCGCTCATGGTAGACGCCGCCCGCAACGGTTACGTCGCGGCTCACACCGGGTAGACCCTGACCGTGTAGACGCCGCCGGAGATCGACAGAATCTCAGCTTTGTATAGCACCGCCTGCTGAACAATGCAGTTGATCACCTGCAGATAGCCAACGAACGTGAGCGACCCGCCGAGGTTTCCGCCAGCATCCCGTACGACAAGCGTTGAAGAACTACCGATGGCCACAACGTCGACATCCAGAACGTTGCCCACGTTAAGCGGTCCAAGGACCGAAGGCTTCGGACTGTTAACGGGAGCCTGGTACTCGCGGCTGCATTGATCGAATCCCCCTCCGACAGCGGGACCGAGATCACTCCGTCCACTGCCTCCGCCGCCACCGCTCATGTCAGGTCCTCCTCGCCTAGTTCGGGACTAGAGCCTGATTCGAAACATTCATCAACGTTTGTAAGAGGCGCGGATGTACGCTTCGCATGACTTTCCACATTACGGCGTCCAGCATTGATGCCCGGACTCCAATCGCAGAGCTGAAATCCAAATATTTCTCCTCCAGTCTGAAATAATCGGTAGCTGGATTCGCCTTTGCAGGAAAAACGCCTATTTGGCAGCAGGCGCGGATGATATGAACGTCGAGTATAGCGACATCATCGCTGCGTCGACGATTGCGAACTACCCACGATGCGGTCTTCGGACCGATCCCGGGCAAGGTACAAAGGCTATCGCGCAACTCTCTGTCGTTCAACTGGGCCTCGTCAATCATAGCAACGCCTTCCAGGCATCTGTGCAAGTAGCCTGCACGTTGCTTTGCGAACCGGTATCTCACGGATCGTCCGAGGACTGATAGCGGTTCTGATAGCAGTGATTCCGCCTGCGCTAGAGTCAGGCGGGGACCGTTCACGCGCATATAGGAGCGGACGCGATCGTATGCGGCAAGGCCAACCTCAGCAGGTGCGCCGTGCCCGCCTAGAAGGCACGCGACCACTTCCTCTGCAAGCGTTTCGCCAAGTCCGCTCTCGTCAGGCGTGTCAAGCGCGTCCATCCAAACTTGCGTTGCCCAGAAAGCCGGCGTGAACACTGCCGCGAAATCCCCCCAAGGGACCGACGGCATAACCTCGGCATCGGCATCCGGCAGATGCAGGAAGATCGGCTGCCCATCCTTCAGCGAAATAACCTGTTGCATCTCTCAGTCCCAATCATTATTCATAAAAATCATAGCCAATTTTGATCAAATGACAACGGAAAACACCGCTCTGCTGAACGAGATACGAGAGGCGATGGACCGGTTAGGGGTAGGCCAGGTCCAGCTGGCATTGTCTTGTGGTTACACGCAATCATACATCAGTAAAGTCCTGAATCTTCGTGCTAAAATGACCGACAAGCTGGAGCGGAAGCTGACATTTTGGCTTTCATCCCATTCTATGAAGGAAGCGGTTTCCAGTGCGGAGATCGAGGCAATCGTTCAGCGCCTTGCTAGAGCAAAACCGGAAAGAAGAATGCATATAATGAATATTCTTCGCGGTCTGGCCGGTATGTCGTGAGGCGCGCCGAGTCTATAATGGCCGCCGTCGCATGGTGGCAACTTGGCGTCCTGCGACGTCAAGAAGCACTCTTTCCACACGATAGAGCCGTCGCTGGTGGTCCAGTTCGTACAAAAGGCGCTAAGGTGGCGGGCTTACACCTTCTCGTCGTGTCCATTTCCGGGCCAGCACAATGAACCGACTGCCATGCCTGATCGATCGAGCCACATGAGCGACCGCCCCTCTGCCTTCCGCAAGGATGCTGTTCTGGCGCGACTGGCCGAACAATTCAATGTCGCGCAATTCGTTAGCTTCGCACCGAAAGCCGGGGCTCCGATACAGCAGTTTGCCCGGCTCGCTGGGCTGCCGGCCGATCAGCACTTCGATACGCCGGCGGAGGCGATAGGGGCTCTCTTTTTGAGGAGCGTCGAAGGCACGCTCAACGTCCGGAGCTTCAATGAACACCAGCCTCAGAGTGCCGAGTTTCTCTACGGACTTTCCTCGCCCCTTGATGTCGTAGCTGCGGTTGAGCGTCTCTCTGCCGCAGGCTGGTTCACGATTGTCAACGAGACTATCGATGTCAGCGATGGCGGAGTTTCGGGGGTGATCCTTGATGACATCGTTGAATTTGGTCCCGATGTTACGCCACGCGGGGTCGAGAAAGCGGGTTTCGCGACACTACGCTCTGACTGGGCGCGCCGGCTGTTCGACATAGTCTACGGATTCGGTCCCGATTTTGCGTCAGCAAAATCCGCGCGCCTTGAGTTCAGCCTTCACCCCAAGCCGCGCGGCTATCGTCAATCCCACGTCATATATTGGGAATTCGGTGAGAATGAAGCCATGCATGCCGCTGACGTGGAGCCGAGGTGGCCAAATGGCTTCTCGCGCATGCTTGGAGACAAGGCATACGGGTTGCTGATCGGTCATCTTGCCGGCGTGCCCGTGCCGCGAACGACAGTTATTTCTCGCCGGGTCGCTCCATTCTCGTTCGGCGAGAGTACAGGCACCCGCGAAATTTGGACACGGACATGTCCGACCGAACAGGTGCCGGGCCATTTCACGACTGTTCGAGGTTGGACTGACCCGTTCAAGCTCCTGAATGCGGAGGACCCTGATCATCGTGCAATTGCGTCAGTCATCGCGCAGGAAGGCGTCCCCGCGACCTGGTCGGGTGCTGCGATTTGTGACGCTGATGGGCAACTCCACGTCGAGGGAGTTCTTGGCGCCGGCGACGCTTTCATGCTCGGGAAGAAGGCGCCTCAAGAACTTCCACCTGAAGTTTTGAGTGCAGTTGAAACTCTCTATCAACGAACTTCCGCTCAACTTGGTGCGGTGAGATTCGAATGGGCATATGACGGCCGCGCTGCGTGGCTGCTGCAACTACACAAGGGGCGCAGCGTTTCATCTGGTGCAACAATTGTCCCAGGAGAGGCTACGGAATGGCAAAGTTTCGATGTTCGAGATGGCTTGGAAGCGCTACGAGTAGCTCTCACAATGATTCCGTTCGGCCATGGCCTGATACTGGAGGGGGAGGTCGGCCTGACAAGTCACATCGCGGATGTCGTCCGACAGGCCAGTGTGCCGACGCGAATGCGTCTGGTTGCTGACCAAGCCTCTAATTGACGCTCGTGGGAAAACGGAACATAATAAGAACACGATAAAAATATTAAGTATCCACAATGCTAAACGAAGGGAAACGAAGATGCTTTTGACCGCTGTCGCAAACGCTCGTAAAGATGCTGAGTCGCAGCTCGGAACCTTGGATAGGGCTCTTCGCATGCGCTTCGAACGCCGCATGAGAGAAGAGACAGAGAACGATGGCAACACCGCCAAAGAGCCCGTCAAAAACAGCGCCGAAAAGCAAGATTAAGCTCTACACGAGCAACGATGAAACCAGGGAGGTGGTCCGCGGAGGCGCGGACCCCCAAGAAAAGGACTACCGGCACAATTACTCCCGAGATCACGGTCGGATCATTCACAGCGCTAGCTTCCGCCGTCAGCAGGGAAAGACACAGGTATTCCCCAGCCGCGAGTCCGACTTTTTCAGGAGCCGGCTGACCCATTCGCTTGAAGTGGCCCAGATCGCCCAGGGAATAGCCGAGTTCATCAACCACACATACAAGACTACTTTGCCTGAACTTATTGACGTCAGGTTGTGTTTCGCCGCTGGTCTGGTTCACGACATTGGCCATCCGCCATTCGGTCACAACGGTGAACGGGCGCTCGACAATGCGATGCTCGAATATGGCGGGTTTGAGGGCAATGCCCAAACCTTGCGAATCCTGACCAGGCTAGAGAAGAAGGTCAAATACGCCAAAGCTCTCGATGGCGATGGCGATATAAGGGCCGGTCTAAACCTTTGCCATCGGACGCTGGCCTCTGTCCTGAAGTACGACAACATGATCAAAGCCGTGCGCCCTGAAGGCTCAAAGGTTGAGAAGGGCTACTACGCTACGGAAAAAAGGATCGTCGAGAACATCAAAAGCTCAGTAATAGGCGACTTCAAACTAAAGCGCGGAAAAGAGTTCAAGTCGCTCGAATGCTCGATAATGGATCTGGCAGACGACATTGCATATTCCGTCTACGATCTTGAAGACTGCCTGAAGGTCGGGTTCCTAAGCCCTGCGAAGATCCTGGCGACCAAGGATGCGCTGTTGGAAAAGGTGGCAGCGAGCGTATCGAAGCAGATCAAGGAGGACGTCAGCAAGGAAGATGTGCTCGACGTATTCTTCGATATTTTTGCCGGACTGTTCCAGGGCGAGCCCGATAACGATGGAAGTAGCGTGGGGGTGGATGCGACTGGGAGTCCGGATGGCGCTGAAATGAGCAACCAAGAGGATGGCGACAGTCTGCAGCCAGCCGAAGTGGCCAGAAGACAGAAGCTGGAGGCCGAGCGGGAAGGGTTCAGGCGATTTACCGCTGTTTATAAGACGTCCAGGCTGATCAGTGATGACGCATACAACCGCACAGAGTTGTCTTCGCAGTTGGTGCACGAATTCATCTCGTCAGTGGAGCTGGATTACAACGAGCAATGTCCACCTCAGAGCCAGGTGAAGCTGTCCAAAGGGCGATTGCGCCGAAAGGAAGTCCTGAAACAGTATACCTATGAGGCCGCTATCTATGCCCCGCGCGTGAAGCTGGGCGAATATCGAGGCTACGATGTTGTGACCGATCTTTTCGAAGCGCTGATGGCTGACAAGGGCGATATTCTGATGCCAGAGGACGTCAGAGAGCGTTTCAACAAGGCAGACAACATCACTGGACGGGCCCGCGAAGTGTGCGATTTCGTGGCGGGGATGACTGATCGGTATGCCATTGAGTTCTGGGCGCGTTTGAAATCCGACTCAGCGGAAAGCATGTTCAAGCCGATCTGACAGAGACCGGCGAATTTCAGGATGAGCGGCTTTGAGTCACGCCGTCGAGTAGGTTTGACCGGCGTGCTTGGCGCGGGCCAACTTCATAGCGACCGTTCCGCTATCGAACTGGGCGATTGCTCACTAGGAAGACCTGTATGCCGGACGGCCCCTGACTCATTCCAGTTTGGCCTGGGGTTCTGGCGCCGTCTGGAGTTTCTATGGGCGGCGTCGCCTTGGTGCTTCGCGATCTTGTTCATGCCCGCGGATGCATCTCGGCGCTCCGATTTTTACCTTCACAAGTGGCCGAGCCTCTGAGTTCGGCTTTCTTGTTTCGCCGTCCAGCCGCGCCATTAGGCATTGAAAAAGGCACTCTCTCATTCTATATTTCCGATGCGTCGGAAGATTTACTTAGGAGCGACCATGGCAGCCGTAGCCGAAATGCTGAAGGCAAGCGAGGCCGCCGTGGTCTCGCGTGTAAGCCTGCGAGATGTCAATCGCGCAATCGATGAACGCATCCTGCCCGATGCCTTCGTATCGGTTGACAACGGCCGGCACGTCCTGGCCGGAGCCTGCTCCTTCATCAGCTTCTACTTCGAGACCGCAAAACGTCTAACCTCGGAAGAACGATTGTTTGCGATCAGGATGGTTGAGCCCAAGCTAACACTCTCGCGCTCGCTCGCTTGGGCGGCACTGCTGCGCGAGGACTGGACCGTGCGTGACGACTTTCTGACGATCGATCTGACGCCGTTCCTGAAGAGCACGAGTGAACGTCTGTCCGATCTCGAGGCGGCTCGCGAGATGGTCACGTCGTCGGATGACGTGCTCAGCGGCACGCCCGTTATCCGTAACACTCGCGTCCCAGTGTATGATGTCGCGGCATCCGTCACTGTCGGTCATTCGGTTGAGCGCATTCTTGGGGCCTACCCGAGCCTTGACGCGGAGAAGGTACGGCTCGCGGCGATTTATGCAGAGGCGAACCCCCTGCGAGGGCGTCCTCGTACTGGAGACCTTCCAAAAGGCTCCGTCATCACTTCCGATCGCCGTGTTCCGCGACTTAGGAAGGCGGATGAAGTTCCTGATCGATGAATGTCTCACCCCCGAGCTTGCAAAAATTGCGCATGGGAAGGGTCATGGCGAGACCAGCCACGTTGTCTGGCTGGGGCTCGCCGGGCTCAAGGACTGGGAGCTCAAGCCGATCATTCTTGAAGGCGACTGGACCTTCGTCACCAAGAACTCGGTGGATTTTAGGGGGCCAAAGGATAATCCGGGCACCAAGGGACAGTATGCAGATGTTGCCATCCACGCAGGGCTTGTTTGCCTAAACGGCCCGCCAGGCATGGATCTCGACATGCAGGTCCTCGAAGACGAGGAAACGTTGCGCGTTGTCCGTTATGCGCTACCGAAGGAATGATCGAAGCCAACCAGGCCGCAAGCCGGGGGCGCAGGACCGATCTCATCAATGGTCCTGTCGTCTTCGCGAAGCGCGAACAGGCACCTGCCGAGACTGGCCGCGGCAGAGTGAGACTGTCGCGAACAGACGACAAAAACAAACACCACTTAGGCATGCCATAGAAGGTAGCAAGCCCTCGGGTCGCAACAACTACGGCGCCGGAAGGCACGACTGGACGACATCGTCGCTATGCCAAAGACGTTCGCACTGGTCCGTTCTGAATCCTATCTTGACGCGACGTTCGCCTATGAAGAGCCAAAAAATGTAGCGCAATCGGTTCAAGATTGACTGAAACCGCACCGTTCCTGAGCGGTGCTCAGACCGCTACCGAATGCCTGGCCTTTCCACAATATTTGTCGAACTTTGCCGCGATGCTCCTGACAAACGGCCGGCTTTCCGCAGGCACGACGAAGCGGTCACCATCAAGTTCAAGCAACCGCGCAGGATCTTGGAGGGCCGTGGAACTCGCCTTGAGGAGAAGTCTTTGGCCGGCTTTGCCAAAGCGCTCCACCAGCTCAATCGCCGAGAAGGCGAAGTCACACATCAATCGCTCGATGATCCAGCCGCGAACACGGTCGTCGTCGGAAAGCGCGATACCCCGAACAGCGGCCAGCCCGCCATCAGCAACCATGCGTCCATACTCGGCGGTCGAAGGCATATTCTGTGCATAGCCTTGCCGAAACTGGCTGATGGATGACGGGCCAAGGCCGATCAAGGTCTCGCAGCGATCCTCCGTATAGCCCTGGAAGTTCCGGCGCAGTGTTCCGGCGCGGGCGGCAAGCGCGAGGGCATCGCCCGGTTTGGCGAAATGGTCGAGCCCGATTGCTTCGTATCCCTGGTCCACGATCGCCCGCGCCGCAAGTTGCGATTGAGCAAACCGCTCTGCCGGACCCGGCAGCCATGCCTCGTCGATCATCGTCTGATGTTTCTTGAACCACGGCACATGGGCGTAGCCAAAAAGCGCTATCCGATCCGGTTCCAGGGTCAGTGCCTGCGCGACGGTGGAGGCGACACTCTCCCTGGTCTGGTGTGGCAAGCCGTAGAGCAGGTCCAGATTGACCGATTCGACGCCGCGCGAACGAACGCCGTCGACTACCGCTTTGGTCTGCAAAAAGCCCTGCTCGCGGTTAATTGCCTTTTGCACCTTCGGGTCAAAATCCTGGACGCCGAGGCTCGCACGGGTCATGCCGATTTCGGCGAGTGCGTCGAGGCGGGCATCGTCCATATCATTGGGTTCGATTTCGACGCCGATCTTGGCGCCGGGAAGAAACGTGAATCTGTTGCGCAGGGCGGTTCCCAGCGCCACCAGATCCTCCGGTTTGAGCATCGTTGGCGAACCGCCGCCGAAATGGACGGCACGCACGCGGCCCTTGCCTGCGACAAGACCGGCGACGGTGGCGATCTCGGCATGCAGTGAGCGAAGATATGTGGTCACCGGTTCGTAGTGGCGTGTCTGCTTGGTATGGCAGGCACAGAACCAGCAAAGCTTGTCGCAGTACGGGATGTGCAGATAGAGCGAGATCTCGTCACCACCTTCGAGCGCCTCCAACCAGCCTCGGTAAACGACGGCATCGACCCCCGCATGGAAATGCGGCGCGGTCGGATAACTGGTATAGCGCGGGACGTTCTCGCCAAGTCTGGCAGCTAGCTCCAGTCGCATGTCGTGGTCCACCGTGTTTGCGTCGCCGGAACTGTGGATGCTTGGATGAGCCTAAGCCCTGATTTCGATCAACGTTCAGCACGGACAAACTGCCGCAAGGATTTTTCTACCGTCGATTGCTATCCTGCCCGCACTGGACCGGTAGAGCGATCGAATGACATTACGGCAGGACACTCACAGTTCCGGCATTCCCGTTCTTTGCCTGTCTTGCGAGGCACGGCACCGCGGTGTCTGTGGTGCGCTCGAACCAGACCATTTGGCTCAGCTCGCCAAGACGTCGTCGCGGCACAATATCGAGCCGGGGGTCGAACTGATCGGCGACGCCGAGGCGGTCGACTGTTATTCAAACGTGCTTTCAGGCGTGGTGAAGCTGACGAAGAGCCTTTCGGACGGCCGCCAGCAGATCGTCGGTCTCCAGTTCGCGCCGGATTTTCTGGGACGGCCCTTCAAGATGAAAAGCGCGATCAATGCGGAAGCGGCAACAGCTGTCTCGCTATGCTCGTTTCCGAGAGCGGCCATCGAACGGATGATGAAGGAATCACCGGAATTTGTGCATCGCCTGCTCAAGCAGGCGCTAAACGAACTCGACGAGGCACGCGAATGGATGGTGACTCTGGGGCGCAAGACCGCACCGGAGAAGGTGGCGAGCTTTCTCCTCATGATCGCCCGGAACATCGGTTCCAGTGTTGACCCGGCGGCTAGGTCGGCGTGCTTCGAGCTGCCGATGACGCGTGCCGACATCTCTGATTTCCTTGGAATTACAAACGAGACCGTGAGCCGCCAGCTGACCAGCCTGAGAATGGACGGCGTGATTCGGATCGAGAACAACCGCCGTGTCACCGTGGACAGCATGAGCCGGCTGGAACGGCGCTGCGGCGGCCGAGGCGCAACCGCCGTTTGAATGACACCGAAGCTGCATGGCCTACGTCACTTACTTCGTTCGGGGCAGGGCATGCTCGCGTTGGGCTTAGAAGAAGTCGCATAGCGATAGCCCGCTCTCCATCCGATCGGATGAGCCAGGTGCGTTTCGGCCAACTCGTCGGCGAAGCATCCATCTCGAGGTGCTCGACGTGTAACCGGCTGTTCCAGGCAGGATCGCACTCGGCCGAAGTCAATACGCCTCATACGCAGGGGAAAATCGCCGTTCCCCCGAATCATGAATGTCACGAAGGCAGCGCAACGCTGGCGCTGGCTGTCCCAAGGCATTGAAACGATCGACGTTCGGCAAGGCATCGGCCTACTTTCCAGCGTCACAGAAGGCGCGCTTCCCACACGCCCGCGATCGCCTCCATACCCGGCCAGACCGGGGACGCCGGGCCTGTCCATAAGCGTGGCGGCCGGTGCTGCGCTTCCACATTCGATCGCCACAGTCTGATCGCACCGAACTCGATGCTGCTCGAAGCAAAATCGTGCGGCTCTGACATGGATCAGGGCGAGCAGGCCACGGCTGCGCAATAAGGCACTGCGGTTTGGCGCCCGCCGGAATCGGAAATCGGGGCTTGCGATGAAATTCGGCACAGAGATCGTCCTTCTAAGCCTGTTTGCGTTTGCGGCCCTGGTGGCTGCCGGCTTCGGCGTAGATGAACCTTTTCGCCGGCATATGTGGGTTTTGTTCTTCGCCGTGGCTGGCTTCACTGCGATTCTGTTGCGCAACACGGAGTTCAAGCCGGCAGTTCCGATCGACCCCGCCGCTTACATGGATGGGCCGATCCGCTTCGGTGCCGTCGCCACAGTATTCTGGGGCGTCGTCGGCATGCTGGTCGGCGTGGTCATCGCCCTGCAGCTCGCCTACCCGGATCTCAACATCCAGCCCTGGTTCAATTTCGGCCGTTTGCGGCCATTGCATACGTCGGGCGTCGTCTTCGCCTTCGGCGGCAATGCGCTGCTCTGCACGTCTCTGTATGTCGTCCAGCGCACCTGCCGCGCTCGGCTGTTCGGCGGCGATCTCGCCTGGTTCGTGTTCTGGGGCTATCAGCTGTTCATCGTCATGGCGGCAACCGGCTACCTGCTCGGCATCACCGAGAGCCGCGAATACGCCGAGCCCGAATGGTATGTGGACCTGTGGCTGACCATTGTCTGGGTCGCCTATCTCATCCTGTTCCTCGGCACGATCCTAAAGCGCAAGGAACCGCACATCTATGTCGCCAACTGGTTCTATCTGTCCTTCATCGTGACGATCGCGATGTTGCATGTGATCAATAACCTATCGATGCCCGTGTCGTTCGTGGGTTCAAAGAGCTATTCAGCGTTTTCCGGTGTCCAGGATGCCTTGACGCAGTGGTGGTACGGCCACAACGCCGTCGGCTTCTTCCTCACCGCTGGCTTCCTCGGCATGATGTATTATTTCGTGCCCAAGCAGGCCAACCGACCGGTCTATTCATACCGGCTGTCGATCGTCCACTTCTGGGCTTTGATCTTTCTCTACATCTGGGCCGGTCCGCACCACCTCCACTACACCGCCCTGCCGGACTGGGCCCAGACGCTCGGCATGGTGTTCTCGATCATGCTCTGGATGCCCTCGTGGGGCGGCATGATAAACGGCCTGATGACGCTCTCGGGCGCCTGGGACAAGCTGCGCACCGACCCGATCATCCGTATGATGGTGATGGCCATCGCCTTCTACGGAATGTCGACCTTCGAAGGCCCGATGATGTCAATCAAGGCCGTCAACTCGCTCTCGCACTACACCGACTGGACCATCGGTCACGTCCATTCGGGCGCGCTCGGATGGGTTGGCATGATCTCGTTCGGCGCGATCTATTTCATGGTCCCGAAGTTGTGGAACCGCGACCGGCTTTATTCGCTGCGGCTCGTCAACTGGCACTTCTGGCTGGCGACGCTTGGGATCGTCGTTTACGCCGCGGTGATGTGGGTGTCCGGCATCATGCAGGGCCTGATGTGGCGCGAATACAACGAGCAGGGCTTCCTGGTCTACTCCTTCGCCGAAACCGTCGCCGCCATGCATCCCTACTACATCATGCGTGCCATCGGCGGCGCGATGTATCTGTCGGGCGCCCTCATCATGGCCTGGAACATCGCCATGACCATCCTCGGCTACCAGCGCGAGGAGGATCCGATGCCGCGCTCCATCCCCGCCCTCCAGCCTGTGCGATCAGGAGCCAGAAAATGGGCCTGATTGACAGACACGCGGTCATCGAGAAGAACGCCACACTTCTTCTCCTCGGGTCCCTGCTGGTCGTAACCATCGGCGGTATCGTCGAGATCGCGCCGCTCTTCTATCTCGACAACACCATCGAGAAGGTCGAAGGCATGCGGCCCTATTCGCCGCTCGAGCTCGCCGGGCGCAACATCTATGTGCGTGAGGGCTGTTACCTCTGCCACAGCCAGATGATAAGGCCGTTCCGCGACGAGGTCGAGCGCTACGGCCACTATAGCCTGGCGGCCGAGTCGATGTACGACCACCCGTTCCAGTGGGGCTCGAAGCGCACCGGGCCGGATCTCGCCCGGGTCGGCGACCGCTACTCGAACGGATGGCACGTCCAGCATCTCACCGAGCCGCGTTCGGTGGTGCCGGAATCGATCATGCCGAGCTACGCGTTCCTGAAGGACATGCCAATCGAGGTGAAGGATTTCTCGACGCATCTGATCGCCAACAGCCGTGTCGGTGTGCCCTATTCAGACGACATGATCGCTCATGCCAATGCCGATCTCATGGCGCAGGCCGATGCGAATGCCGATACATCGGGCCTGGAGAGACGCTATCCGAAGGCCAAGCTTGGGGACTTCGACGGCGATCCGCAGCAGGTCACCGAAATGGATGCGCTGGTCGCCTATCTCCAGATGCTCGGCACGCTGGTCGATTTCAGGACCTATGACGAAGCCGCCGGTTACCGCTGAGGAGAATGGCGATGACCTACAATTTCATGCGGGAGTTTGCCGACAGCTGGGGCCTGCTTGCCATGGCACTTTTCTTCCTCGGATGCGTTGCCTTTGCATTTCGTCCCGGCAGCCGCAGGCAAGCCGAGAGAGCCGCTCACATTCCTCTCAAGGACGACTGATCATGGGCAGCGAGCATATCGACGAGGTTTCGGGCATCTCGACGACCGGCCATGAGTGGGACGGGATCAAGGAACTCAACAACCCGCTTCCGCGCTGGTGGGTCATAACCTTCTACATCACCATTGCCTGGGCGATCGGCTACACCGTCGTCTATCCGGCATGGCCGATGCTGACTTCCGCGACCAGGGGTGTGCTGGGGTATTCGAGCCGCAGAGACGTCAAGAATGAACTGGCGGCGGCCGAAGTGGCCAAGGGTAAATTTGTCGCTGCCATTCAGGCGAAGACCGTCTCCGAGATTACAGCCGACAATACGCTACGCGAATTCGCCATCGCCGCAGGTGGCGCCGCGTTCAAGGTCAATTGCGTGCAGTGCCATGGCTCGGGCGCTCAAGGGTCCAAGGGTTTTCCCAACCTAAACGACGACGATTGGCTGTGGGGTGGCAACGCCGAACAGATCCAGCAGACGATTGCGCACGGCATCCGCTTCGCATCAGACCCGGATACGCGCCTGTCGGAAATGCCTGCTTTTGGCGACATCATCACGACGGATCAGATCAAGCAGGTCGGCGCCTATGTCGCAAGCCTCTCCGATCCTGTTCAGGACACAAGCCTGATCGAACTCGGCGCCAATGTTTTCGCCGAGAATTGTGCGGCCTGTCATGGTGAGAATGCAAAGGGCAACAGGGAGCTCGGCGCACCCGACCTGACCGACGCGATCTGGCTTTACGGGTCTGGCGAAACAGCCATCGCCGCGCAGGTCCGCGCCCCGAGGCATGGCGTCATGCCGGCCTGGATCGGGCGTCTCGGCGAGATCAAGGTCAAGGAACTCGCGGTCTATGTCCATTCGCTTGGCGGCGGAGAATAGGAACGCAAGCCTATTCTCGTCCTCCCCCCAACCGCCAAGCGACGAGGCCCGGCGCGAGCCGGGCCTCGGCATCATCCAGAAACCGGTGGGTCGGGCTTCCGGCGAAATCGTCGCTGGTGACTGGAGCTTCTCGTGCTCGATAACACGCAAATAGAACGGCTCGAAGCCGATGCGGTCAACTCCGCCAAGCCCCGTCAGCCGCTCTATGCCGGACGCAAGAAGATCTTCCCGAACCGGGCTTCTGGCAGTTTCCGCCGCTTCAAGTGGTCGGTGATGGCAATCACGCTGGGGATCTACTACCTGACCCCCTGGCTGCGGTGGGATCGCGGGCCATTTGCCCCTGACCAGGCCGTGCTGGTCGATCTTGCCAACCGCCGCTTCTACTTCTTCTTCATCGAGATATGGCCGCAGGAATTCTACTACGTCGCCGGCCTGCTGGTCATGGCCGGTGTCGGCCTTTTCCTGATCACATCCACCGTCGGCCGGGCCTGGTGCGGCTATACGTGCCCGCAGACCGTGTGGGTCGATCTGTTTCTGGTCGTCGAGCGAGCCATCGAGGGCGACCGCAACGCGCGCATCAAGCTCGATGCCGGTCCCTGGACTGCGCGCAAACTCGTGCTGCGAACATCGAAACACGCCATTTGGCTGGTCATAGGGGTGCTGACCGGCGGCGCCTGGATTTGCTATTTCGCCGATGCGCCGATGCTGCTTGGGGAACTCTTCACCGGCACCGCCGCCCCCGTCGCCTACATCACCGTCGCCGTGCTGACGGCGACGACCTATACGTTCGGCGGGCTGATGCGCGAGCAGGTCTGCACCTACATGTGCCCATGGCCGCGCATCCAGGCGGCCATGCTCGACGAGAATTCCCTCACCGTCACCTATAATGACTGGCGCGGCGAACCGCGCTCGCGTCACGCCAAGAGGGTCCTTGCCGCCGGGCAGCCCGTCGGCGACTGCGTCGACTGCAATGCCTGTGTCGCGGTGTGCCCGATGGGGATCGACATTCGTGATGGCCAGCAGCTTGAATGCATCACCTGCGCGCTCTGCATCGATACCTGTGACGGTATCATGGACAAGCTCGGCAGGGAGCGCGGACTGATTTCCTATGCGACGCTGGCCGACTACAACGCCAATGTGATGCTGGCGACCCCGGGCGGCTCCGGTTCAGTCAACCCGTCACTGGTCAGGAGCGCTGACGGCCTGTTCTCCGACAAGGTGGCCCGTTTCCATATTCGCAAGATCTTTCGCCCGCGCACCTTCATCTACATGGGCGTCTGGTCGGCGGTCGGTCTCGCGCTGCTCTATTCGCTGCTGACCCGCGAACGGCTCGAATTGAATGTCCTGCACGATCGCAACCCGCAGTTCGTGACGCTGTCCGACGGTTCGATCCGCAACGGCTACACCGTCAAGCTGCTCAACATGATCCCCGAACCAAGAACGATCATTGTCACGATGCAGGGCCTGCATGGAGCCGAAATAAGCGTTGTCGGCATCGACCTGCCGGCGGATCGCTCCTTCGCCGTCCCGGTCGAACCCGACCGGCTGAAGATGCTCAAGGTTTTCGTGCGTCAGCCGGCAGATCAGGTTCGGGGTGCAGCGCAAAGCTTCAAGTTCCGGGTCGAAAACAAGGCAACGTTCGAGTCGGACGAATATACGGCCACTTTCAACGCACCGGAGATCGCCAGATGAGCGACACCTCGCGACAATCCCGCGAATTCACCGGCAGGCATATGCTGTTCACCATCCTTGGCTTCTTCGGCGTGGTCATAGCGGTCAATCTGACCATGGCGACGCTCGCCAACACGAGCTGGACCGGCCTTGTCGTCGAAAACACCTATGTGGCGAGCCAGCAATTCAACAAAAAGGCCGAGCAAGGGCGAGCTCAGGCAGCCCTCGGCTGGACTGGCAAACTGACCATCGCAGGCGGTGAGGTCCGCTATGGCGTCACCGACGCCGCCGGCAAGGCGGTTCCCTTGCATGGCGTCAAAGTGCTGTTTCGCCATCCCGCTTACGAGAAAGAAGATGAGTCCATCACGCTCGCCGCCGCCTCGGGCCAGGAGTTTGTACTGCAGCACATCCCAAGGGACGGTGTGTGGATCGTCGAAATCGACGCCGATGCCGGTCTGGCAAGACCTTTCCGCGACGTGCGCAGGATCATGATCTCCGATGGAGCGCTGCAATGAGCTGCTGCGCGCCAGGCGCCGAAATGGCGCTGGACCTGGACAAGGTCGCACTCGTCCGGCCTTCTAGCCAGGAAATCAGACTGGCGAGCCGCTCGATTGGCGAAAATCTTCGCCAGACCGACCTCTCGGTGCCGGCCGTGCATTGTGCCGCCTGCATCCAGACGATCGAGACGGCGATCGGCAAGCTGGATCGCGTCGAAGGCGCTCGTGTCAATCTTTCGACGAAACGTGTTTCGGTCCGGTGGCGCGGCGAGGAGGTTCCGCAATTCGTCGCCACACTTGGACGGCTGGGCTATGGCGCGCACCTGTTCGATCCCGAGGCTGACGGGAAGGACAAGATGCTCTCGGAACTGATCCGCGCCGTCGCGGTCGCCGGCTTTGCGGCGGGCAACATCATGCTGCTATCAGTCTCCGTCTGGTCCGGCGCGCAAGGCGCGACCCGCGACCTGTTCCATTGGGTCTCGGCCTTGATTGCCATTCCTGCGCTCGCTTTCGCCGGCGGCATCTATTTTCGCTCGGCCTGGAATGCGCTGCGCCACAGCCGCATGAACATGGACGTGCCGATCGCGGTCGGGGTATCGCTCGCTTACGCGATGAGCCTCTACGAGACGATTAACCATGGCGACCATGCTTATTTCGACGCGTCGGTGTCGCTGCTGTTCTTTCTGCTGATCGGCCGCACGCTGGATCACGTGATGCGGGAACGGGCACGGAAGGCCGTAAACGGACTGGCTCGGCTGGCGGCGCGCGGCGCCATGGTGCTGCGCGAGGATGGTTCGCGCGACTACTTGCCGGTTGGCGAGATCGAACCAGGAATGGAGCTCTTGATCGCGGCCGGCGAGAGGGTGCCCGTCGACGGCAGGATCATTGGCGGGGCGTCGGATCTCGACTGTTCCCTGGTTTCCGGGGAAAGCACGCCCAGAACGGTGGGCCCGGGGGCGCAGGTCCAGGCCGGTACACTCAATCTCACCGGTCCGCTGACCATCGAGGCGACGGCCGCCGCGAAGGATTCCTTCCTGGCCGAAATGGTTCGGCTGATGGAAGCGGCAGAGGGCGGCCGCGCCCGCCACCGCAGGATCGCCGATCGCGTCTCCGCGCTCTATGCCCCCGTGGTCCACCTCACCGCCTTTGCGACGTTCCTCGGCTGGATGGCGGCGACCGGCGACTGGCACCGGGCGATAACCATCGCCATCGCCGTTTTGATCATCACATGCCCGTGCGCGCTCGGTCTCTCCGTGCCGATCGTACAGGTGGTCGCTGCGCGCCGGCTGTTCGAAAGCGGCGTCATGGTCAAGGACGGCTCCGCCATGGAGCGCCTGGCGGGGATCGACACGGCATTGTTCGACAAAACCGGCACGCTTACGCTCGGACTGCCAAGGCTGATCAATGCGCCGTCCATCGATCCGATTATGCTCGCCATGGCGGCCGAGATGGCAGCGCATTCCCGCCATCCCTTTTCGAAGGCAATCGCTGGCCATGCAGCCTTTGCCGGCCAGCCGAAACTCGCGTCCGTCAGCGAGCATCCGGGCTTCGGCATCGAAGCCATCGCCGAGGGCAGTACCTGGCGACTGGGTCGCCGCGGATGGGGTGAGTGGAAAGCCCGGACCGGCGGCGAAGGCAAACAAGGCTATGGCGGAACCGTTCTGACGAAGGAGGGGGTCATTGTCGCGACTTTCGATTTCGAGGAAGAGCTGCGTGCCGATGCCAAGGCGGCCATCGAGCAACTGAACGGCGCCGGCGTGTCGGTGGAGATGCTGTCGGGCGACACAGAAGCTGCCTGCGGCGAGGTGGCGGAAGCACTGGGCGTCGAGCGCTTCGTTCCCGCGTTGCTTCCCTCCGGGAAGGTCGAACAGATCGAAGCATTGACCCGAACTGGCCACAAGGTGCTGATGGTCGGCGATGGGCTCAACGACACGCCTGCATTGGGCGCCGCACACGTTTCGATCGCTCCGGCCACGGCGGCGGATATCGGGCGCAACGCCGCGGATTTCGTGTTCCTGCGTAAAAGTCTTCTGGCGGTCCCACTTGCTTTAGACATTTCGCGGAAGGCCGGACGGCTGATCCGGCAGAACATCGCCATCGCGATCGTTTACAATGGCATCGCCGTGCCGGTCGCCATTCTGGGACACGTTACGCCACTGATCGCGGCGGTCGCGATGTCCGCCTCGTCCCTCCTGGTCATCGGCAATGCGCTACGCCTGCAAGGTTTCGTGTCAAATGCATCGGTGCAAGATGCCCGACATGACAGGCGCTCCGACATTGGCGCACTGGCACAATCCTCATGACGACGCTCGCCTACCTCATACCTGTGGCCCTGTTCCTCGGAGCGCTTGGGCTGGCGGGGTTCCTGTGGGCCTTGAGGAGCGGCCAATATGAAGATCTCGATGGCGCCGCCGAGCGGATCCTGATCGACCGCGACGAGCCACGCAGTTGACCCAGCCTGCCCTGCGAGGACTCGCTCGAATATTTTCCGCGGTTGCTTCGCGTCATGCCGATTTCGGCGCGCGACGGGTACGAACGGATCAGCCAGAATACGTTGCCGAACTTTCGGCCAGGAAAGGGCCGCACCGAACGGGAAGCCGGCCATTCCATGATGACCTGACCAGACCATGGCGTGGCGATCGACCAGTCGACCGTGAACCCGCCGTTGCCGCGTTTATCGAGCCTGGTTGATCCACATCAGGGTTATCTCTTCATAGGCATGGTTTATTGAGCATTTTGAACGGAGAACGGATGTCTAACGGACGGTTAGGTCGCGTGGAGACGCTTGGGGAGATGAGCCGCAAACCGTGGATCGATTGCGATGCGCTCCAGTGCTCTTCGTCGCAGATAGCCGACGCTATGGCGGCACGCTGATGGCCGGCTCTGTCGATAGATTCGACGTTATTGTCGTCGGAGCCGGGCCGGTCGGACTTTCCTTCGCCGCATCGCTTGCCCAGAGCCGACTCAAGGTGGCAGTGGTTGAACGGCAGTCGCTCGAAAGCCTGGCGAATCCGGCTTTCGACGGTCGCGAGATCGCGCTGACCCACGCATCGGTTGGAATCCTTCGCGAGCTCGGCGCCTGGGATGCCATCCCCGCTTCGGACAAATCACCGCTACAAGGCGCGCGCGTGCTCAACGGATCGAGCCCTTTCGCCCTGAGCTTCGATTCTCCCAGCGGATCTGGGGAACCACTCGGAATTCTGGTCCCAAATTGTCGGATCCGCGACGCCCTGTTCAAGATTGTCCGCTTCCAGGATCATGCCCGGCTGCTGTGCGGCCGCTCGGTCGTCAATGCAACAACCAGCCACAAAGAAGCAGTCATAACGCTCTGTGATGGCAGGCAATTGGCCGCTCGGCTGCTCGTTGCAGCGGATTCGCGTTTGTCCGCGACGCGCGACCTGCTCGGCATTGGCGCCGACATCAATCGGCTTGGCAACTCCATGCTGATTTGCCGGGTGAGGCACGAGCGCGCCCATCACCAGATCGCGGTCGAATGGTTCGATCACCATCAGACGATAGCGATGTTGCCGCTCATGGAAGGCGTGTCGTCGCTGCTTCTCACTTTGCGCTCAAGCGAGGCCGACAGACTGCTTGCTCTCGACGACGATTTGTTCCTCATGGAATCGACGAGCCGGTGTCGAGGACGCCTCGGAGAGATGACCTTGGCAAGCACCCGCCATGCCTATCCGCTGGTCACGACCTGGGCGCACAAGTTCTGGGCTCCGAGTGCGGCACTGATCGGCGATGCTGCCCTCGGCATGCACCCGGTGACCGCGCATGGCTTCAACATCGGCCTCAGTGGCCAGAAGCAACTCGCCGATAGAATCCTGGCGGCATGTCGCGAGCGCCGCGACATTGCTGATCCCGACATGCTCGGCAGATACGAAAGCCGGCTGCGTCTGTCGGCGGCACCGCTCTATCATGCTACGAATGCACTTGTCGCTCTCTACTCAGGCGAGCACCCGGCGGCACGGCTTGCAAGACATGCAGGGCTTCGCTTTGCCCAATATCTTCCCTTTATCCGCCATGGCATTTCGGCCATGCTCAGGCGGTGAATCGCAGGCAGCGCTGCCGCTCTGGAACGCTATCTCGGCCCGGCTTTCTTTTGTCTCGCCGGGCGCGTTGATGCCGTTGGTAGGGCTGCTTCCATGGTGACGTTGCCGATCCTGGGATGATTCGGATCAAGGCACGCGTGCGGGCAAGAGCTCGATGGTCAGACGGCAAGGCCAAGAGCAGACGTGCGCCCCGAAGACATGGTGAGCGCACTGGTTACCCCCGCTGGATAGTTAACCCGTCCTTCAGTGGGCCTGCGTAAGCTTGTCCTCGCGAACAACGATGGGAGCAAGCTGGTCCGTCCATGGCCCCGAAGAAAGTAGACACGCTGGAGGCCAAAATCCGTCAGGATCAGCTTGCTGACCTGAGGACCGGCCTCTTCGTGTCGATGCCGATAAGCGGTATCCTGTCAGGCCTGATTTGGGCGGTGCACGCCCTTTCTGGCAGCGGCTTTGCCGCTGCAATCTGGTTCCTGGTCGTCAATGCGATAAATGCCGCCCGCCTTGCACTCGCGCGTTATCAGCTAAAGGAAACGGGGCGCCATGACGGTTTAGTGGGGGTTTTGCCGCGGCTTCGCTGGTTTGGCATCCTTGCTCTTCTGGCAGGGTTTGCCTGGTCCTTCCTGGCCGTCCTGACTGTTGGGTACACGACACCTCAAGCACCGCTGCATCTGGTCATTCTGGCGGGCATTTCCGCTGGTGCGGTTACATACGGCAGTTCGTATGCCGCGGCGGCGACCAACTTCATCACACCTCCGCTCCTCATCACGGTGGGTTGCCTTTTGGCGAAAGGCAATTTTGAAGACTACATTCTGGCTTTTACCGTTCTGCTCTTCATGGGCGGCTTGGTTCGAGCTTCGTTTGTTGGGCAAGCACGGTTCCGCGAAGCGAGCCGCCTGAGGCATGAGGCCGAGCGGCTTGCGGCGGAGATGAAGGCCAGTTCCAGGCAGGACCACCTGACGGCCCTTCTCAACAGGCGTGGCCTCGAACACGCTATCGGACGGTTCGAGACCGCGGATAGCCCCTTCGTGGCAATGCTGATTGATCTGGACGGGTTCAAATCCGTCAACGATACCTACGGTCACAGGACCGGTGATGAACTGCTTGTCAGGATCGCCCGCCGCATAGAGGAGGAAGCACCGGAAGGCTCAACGCTCGCTCGTATCGGCGGCGATGAATTCGTGCTGTTTTTTCCCTCAACGAGGGTTTCGCTTTCTGCCAGTGATCTCGCCTCCAATATCATAGCCAAAATTGCCCGCCCCTATATCGAGGTCGCGTCCGTCCGGGTCGGGGCATCAATAGGAATATATCTGGCGGAAAGCCCGGGCCTGACCGAAATGTTGTTGCGGGCGGATATCGCCCTTTATACGGCCAAGCGTCGTGGCAGGAACGAATTTTGCCTGTTCGATGCCGAACTCGACAGGGAACTGCAACGCCGCCAGTCCGTCGAACGGGACCTTCATTCGGCGATAAAGACGAGAAGCTTGCAACCTTGGTTCCAGCCGATCGTGAAACTCGACACCGAGGCCGTGGTCGGTTTTGAAGCCTTGCTGAGGTGGTCCCATCCGACTCATGGTGCCATCTCTCCACCCGAAATCATCACAGCTGCACGCGAAACCGGTATGCTTCAGCTGCTGACGCAAACCGTATTCGCCGACTGTTGTGCTTTTATCGACGGCTTGGTGAAAGCTGACTGTCGTGATCTCCGTGTGGCGATGAATGTTTCACCGCGCGAACTGGAAGCCGGCGATATCGACGACATGGTTCTGGATGGTCTGGCGGCAAGAGGTCTGCCTGCAACAATGTTCGAGATCGAGATTACCGAAGAATCCCCGGTGGACCCGGACAGAGTGGATGAAAAGCTCGGACGGCTTTCACATGCCGGCATTTCCATCGCGCTCGATGACTTCGGCACCGGCTTTTCCACGTTGGCATCGCTCAAGGACAGTCGGATACGCAAGGTGAAAATAGACCAGGGCTTCATTCGCGGCTTGGCCAAATCCCGAGAGGACCGACTGCTTGTCAAATCGGTCATCGATCTCGGTAACATGCTCGGGATCGAGGTCATGGCCGAGGGCGTCGAAACAGAGGCGGATCGGCAAACCCTGCACAAGCTTGGCTGCAGGACCGCTCAGGGCTTCCTGTTCTCGAAGGCGGTGCCTCTGAGCCAAGCACTGGAAATGGCAGTCAAACAGCACGCGAACCAGTTGTGACCGCTCCCGCCGCGCCGTCTCTCGCGGCCGTGCGCTCATGAGTGACGGGTATCTGAACTTCCTTGTTTGAAGAGCATGACAATCCGTGCTGTGCGTCAGCCGGCGAACAGTTCCTTGTAGCCGGTCGTCACCATCCAGTTCGCCCGGTCGATATGGCTGCGAAGAGCCTTGCGGGCGCGGACCGGTTCAAGGGCCGGGTCGATGCCTAGAATGAGATCGGCCATCTCCTCTTCGCTGGCATTGTCGGCGCAGGCATCCAGGATCCGCAGGTAGATCGTGAAATGCTGCCTATCGTAGGCCGTCAGGTTCTCCGACCAGGGGACTTCGTCGCACAGAGTTGAGTTTCGAGTCTCATCTGTTCCCATTGATCGATTCATGCCTGTTGCGAGCCTCGGCTGTTGAGCGCTGGATGCAACGCAGCATATCCCAAAATGGGATAATCCGAAACCGGGATTAGTCGCTGATCCGGTCTTTACCCGACCGGTTCGCCTACATGCCCAAATCTCTCCGCTCGCCCCGCCACCAGCGGTTTCTGGCCCAGCTGGTTTCCCTGCGCAAGGCCAAAGGCCTGACTCAGGCGCAGGTGGCCGAGAAGCTTGATCGTCCCCAATCCTTCGTGGCCAAGTACGAGGGTGGAGAGCGTCGTCTCGACGTCATCGAGTTTCTCGACTTAACTGCGGCGCTTGACGCTGATCCGTGCGAGATTCTGTCCAGCCTGCGGTCCTAGCGGGCGCCCGCGCGCCTAACGGCTCGCGCCGGTGCCGTGAACCGAGCGCGCTTTTCTTCGGCAAGCTGCCATTCCGCTGCGGGTGGGCCTTTACCAGGCCATGCCGATATAGGATGATAATCCTAGGTGGGGCGATTCCTCAACGGAGATCGCAATGGCTAGGACCAAACTTTCCAAGCAGCTTTCACAGGCTGAAATCGAGCGCTTTCTCGCGGACGCAGAACGGCTGCACCAGAGCATCGTCCAGCCGCTTCTATCACCTACCAGCAACCATTACCGGGCTCTCCAACGCACGCATGAAGCGCTGTTGAAGACGGTGAAGGATATCACCGGTAAGGATGCGCCGTTCATTCAATGGTTCGGAACAGGACCGGTGAATTAGACCAGACTTATAGACTCCAGGCTGCAAACGTCGCATTCTCTCTTCGGGGAGAAGGGGCGTGGGCAACCATCGCTATCAAGACAATCGGTACAACCGTCGCAGGTATGGCGAGCGCCATCGTTCGAAGGACGTTCCGTTGTGGGCAAAGATCGTTGCTGGTGGAACAATCCTGGCTGGCTTTCTTGCCTTCGAAATCGGCCCTGCCGCTCTCGGCTGCAACATCAAAGCCAATATCAGCTACAACACGGGCGAGCGCATCTATCATGTTCCCGGACAGGAATATTACTGGGAGACGCGCATCAACCTGTTGAAAGGCGAGCGCTGGTTTTGTTCGGAGGAAGCCGCGCGCAAGGCTGGGTGGCGGAAGTCTCGGGTCTGAGCGTCCGTGGTAAATGCTTGCGAAAATGCTGCATCGCACATGTTTTAGGTGCAGCATTCATTTGAAGTATTTATCGCGATCCGTTCGAAAAATCTGTCCAGCCTGCCGTCCTGGCGGGCGCCCGCGCGCCTGACGACGCGCACCAGGTGCTCGTGAACCGAGCCCGCTTTTCTTCGGCAAGCTCAGGCGGTCTCGGCCATTCGGCTTCGCCCCTTGGCGTGGGCAGCCCTTCGGGCTGAGACGGCCGCCGCCCTTGCGGGCGGCGGGGTCTGTCTGTTGGCCTTTCCCGGTGGCGCGGGGTGGGCGGCACTCCCTTCTAGGCCCGCCGCGGCAGCCCGCAACCCTTCGCGTGCCGCTCAGGGTCCTCCTCTTCGTTCCGGTCCTTCGGATGCGGTCCGCCTACCACGGCGGGCCTTTCCGGTCGCGACTCGCCGCCCACCCCGCTTCCGGGGAAAGGCGCGGCGATTGGCGAGCGGAGGATGAGACGATGCATGCAAACAGCAAGCGTTCCGCCAGCGGAGAGGCTGGCGCAGGCAAGGGCGGGCGCCCCGGCGCCAGCCTTTATCAGGAGATCACCGACCGCATCATTGCCGAACTGGAGCGCGGCACCGTGCCATGGGTCAAGCCATGGGGCAGGGCAAAGGCAGGCCTTGGCCTGCCGAAGAATGCGTCCACGGGGCGCACCTATTCCGGCATCAATATCCTCATCCTGTGGGGCGCGGTGATCGAGCGCAGCTATCCCAGCCAGAACTGGCTCACCTTCCGGCAGGCGCTCGTCCTTGGCGGCAATGTCAGGAAGGGCGAGCGCGGCACGACCATCGTGCATGCCGACCGCTTTGTCCCCAAGGACGAGAAGGAGCGCGCACGCCACGAGGGCGATGAACCACAGGCCGTGCCTTTTTTGAAGCGCTTCACCGTCTTCAATGTCGCGCAGTGCGATAATCTTCCGGAACACCTCCACGCCGCCGCCGAGCCGCTGCCTCAGTGCGAGATCGTGCCGCAGGCCGAGACGCTCATTCGCGCCAGCGGTGCGGATTTCAGGGTCGGCGGCGATCGCGCTTTCTACATGCCGGGCAGCGACCACATTCAGGTGCCGCCGCAGCCGGCGTTCCATCACCAGATCGACTATTACCGGACCTGCTTTCACGAGCTTGGCCACTGGACCGGCCACCCGACGCGGCTTGCTCGCGACCTCTCCGGCTCGTTCGGCTCCAAGGCTTACGCGCGTGAAGAATTGGTCGCCGAAATCACTGCCGCCTTCGTCTGCAGCAATCTCGGTATCGAGCCGACCGTGCGTCATGCCGATTACATCGGCTCATGGCTGAAGGTGCTGCGCGAGGACAATCGCGCGATCTTCCGTGCCGCCAGTCTTGCCTCCAAGGCCGCCGATTTCCTGTTTGGCCTTCAGGCCGATGCCGAAGGCGAGGCGCAGGAAGGGATTGCGGCATGACGATGCGCGATCCTCAACTGACCGCGAGCGAGCCGACGCCGCAAGGCGAGCAGATGCTCATTCCCGGTGTCCGGCCGATCACCACGCGCGATCGGCTCACCCTCCTGATGGACGCGCCGATGCGTCCGCGCGCGGCGCAAAAGCCGCTCGATATCGGCCTCTTCGATGAAGCCAGCAGAAATCAACTCGACCTGTTCTGACAAGGAGTCTTTCCATGATCCTGATCACCGATCCACTGCGCGCACGACTGCTCGCCAATGGCGCCGCCGACGCCGAAACCGACCATTTTCCCGTTGTGAAACTGTTTAATACCACAGGTGCCGCCACGTGGCTTCTGAGCGAACTCGACGCCGATGGCGACACGCTGTTCGGCCTTTGCGATCTCGGCTTCGGCTTCCCCGAACTCGGCAGCGTCAGTCTGGCCGAGCTTGCATCCGCAAAAGGTCCGCTTGGCCTCGGCATCGAGCGCGACCTGCATTTCCAGGCGCGCTATCCGCTCTCCGCCTATGCCGAAGCCGCCCGCATTTGCGGCCACATCACCGAGGCCGAGCGACTTCTGCGGCAGGCAGCAGACGCCCTTTCAAAGTCCCATTCCGAGCTTCCGCCCGACACGGCGGAACAGCAGCGCCGATAGGCGCAAAAACCGTCCCGCCGCGCCGGCCGTCGGCATCTGCGGCGGGGACAACCTCACCAAAGCGAAGGAGAGTAGCCATGCAGCTTGCCCACATCCCCTTGGATCACCTCAACATTTCCGCGCTCAACATGCGCCATGGAAAACGCGCGCCCGACATTTCCGATATCCTGCCATCCGTGCGTGCGCGCGGCGTGCTGGTGCCTCTCCTTGTGCGGCCCAACGGCCAGCCGGAAACCTTCGAGATCGTTGCCGGCAGGCGGCGCTATTTCGCCGCGAAATCGCTTGCCGACGAGCGCGGCGAAGGCGATCCCTTGCCCTGCGCCATCATGGAGGATGGGGACGACGCCGATGCGCTGGAAGCTTCGCTGATCGAAAACCTCGCCCGCCTCGATCCTGACGAAGTCTCGCAATGGGAGACGTTTTCGCGGCTCGTCAGGCAAGGCCGCACCGTTCCAGACATCGCTGCGACCTTCGGCATCACTGACCTGAAGGTCAAACGCATTCTGGCGCTTGGCGACCTCTTGCCCAAAATCCGCGAAGCCTATCGCCGCGAGGAGATCGACGCCGAGACGGTGCGCCATCTCACCATGGCGTCCAAGGCGCAGCAGAAGGACTGGCTGGCACTCTGTGCCGATCCCGATCAATACGCGCCGCGTGGCTTTCAATTGAAGCAATGGCTGTTCGGCGGCCAGTCGATTTCCACCAAGATGGCGCTGTTTGCCATCGACGAATACCCCGGCCTGATCACCTCGGACCTGTTCGGCGAGGACAGCTATTTCGCCGATGCCGACCTGTTCTGGCAAAAGCAGAACGAAGCGATTGCCGCCAGACGCGACACCTATCTCAACGACGGCTGGAGCGAGGTGGTGCTGCTGGAACCGGGCCAGTATTTCCACCCATGGGACCACGAGAAGACCCCGAAGAAGAAGGGCGGCAAGGTCTTCATCGCGGTCACGTATCGCGGCGAGGTCGAGTGTCACGAGGGCTGGCTGTCACGCAAGGAAGCCCGCCGCGCCCGCGAGGGCGGTGAGCAAGAAGAAACAGCCGGCAAGCCGCCGCGCCCTGAAGTCACCGGCCCGATGCAGAACTATGTCGATCTGCATCGCCATGCCGCTGCGCGCGCGGCCATGCTCGACCATCCCGCCGTGGCGCTGCGCCTCGTGGTGGCGCACGCCATCACCGGTTCCGGCCTGTGGCAGGTGCGCTGTGAGCCACAGCGCGCAGTCAACGAAACGGTGACTGCCAGCCTTGCCGGCTGCAAGGCCGAAGCTGCATTCGGCAAAAAGCGGCGCGAGGTGTTGGCCCTGCTCGGATCACCGGATGAGGATGGTGGCGTGGTCGCCGGCGGCAATGGCGACGCCTTTGCTATCGCCGGCGTGTTCGCCCGCCTCTTGGCGCTCTGCGACGACGATGTCATGCGCGTTCTCACCCTTGTCATGGCCGAGACGCTTGCAGCCGGCAGCGCCGTCATCGAGGCGCTCGGCAACCATCTGAACGTGGATATGGGCGCATGGTGGGAACCGGACGATGCGTTCTTCGACCTCTTGCGCGACAAGGAAATCGCCAATTCGATGCTGGCCGACGTCGGCGGCAAGCTGGTCGCGGATGGCAATGTCGCCGAGAAGGTCAAGACGCAAAAGAAGATCATCCGTGACTTCCTGGCGGGCGAGAATGGCCGCCTCAGGGTCGAGACCTGGCTGCCGCGCTGGATGAAATTCCCGGCCGAAAGCTACACCAGCCGCGGCGGCTTCCGCACCGCCGATCAGTGGACACATGTGCAGCCGCTGTTCGTGCGCGAATGAACCGATTAGCGTCAAGCGGCGGTTCTTTCGAGTGCCGCCGCTCAGATCGCGCGCGCCGCTCCGGGCCGCGCCGGCTGCCGATTGGTCGTCTTGTCGAGCCAGTGCCTTGCGCGAGAAATCCCGACGCCAATTCGCGCCCGTTTCGGCAGCCCTGCACCGCGCCGGGTTGCTTGCCGAGGCGCTCCGCGCATGGGCCAATTACCGATCCGGTTGGCGACAGAGCCCCCGCAGTCAGCGCCCTGTAATGCCGCCTGCTCGTTTGTGTCACCGATCGCGCCACCTGTCTCCATGTGTCTCAGGAACCATTCCCCTGCGGCTGGCTTGACGACCTATGGGCGGATCCGGCCCGCCCGAAACCCTCGCCAGCAGCTTTTTTCCCCGCCGCCTGCGGCGGCTTCCTCGCGCCGCTTCGCTTCAAAAAAGCTGCCCGCTCGGGTCCTCCGCTATCGCTGCGGCCGTCCCGGTTACGGCGGTCCGGACGCGCCCATCACGGTCCGCCATCGCAGGGGAATGGTCCCCGGCGAGCACCAAAGGAGACTGAAAATGACCGCGATCGGATACGTCACCAAACAGGAAAACGGCGGCTACAAGGGCCAGCTCAAGACGCTCAGCGTCCGCGCCGACATCGACATCGTGCCCAATCAGGCAAAGAGCGCCGACACCCATCCCGACTTCCGGGTGCTGACGCAAGGGGTCGAAGTAGGGGCCGGCTGGATCCGCACCGGCGAGACCTCCGGCAAGGACTATGTGAGCCTGTCGATTGCCGCCCCGGAGTTCGGTCCGCGCAAGCTCTACGCCAATCTCGGCCGCGCCGCCGGCCAGGATGACGACGACACATACGCCATCATCTGGAACCCGGTCGACTGAACCGCCAGCCTCGAGCCCCGCGCCGCAACCGGCGCGGGGCTCTTCTCAAGAAGGGGCGGCGAAAACTCGCCCCCCACTCTTCGCCCGTCCCCGAAACGATCTCGCTCGCCGATCCTCGCCTTCCTTGTCCGTAGCGAAACGAGGACCATCATGGACGACGAAAACGAACGCGCGGCCCGCGCGAAGAAGGGCAGTCCGTTTCTCAACACCGCGCAGGCCGCCTTCTATATCGGGCTGTCCCAGCGCACGCTGGAGAAGATGCGGCTCAAAGGCGGCGGCCCGCAATTTCGCAAGCACGGCCGCTATGTCCGCTATCACATCGACGAGCTCGACGACTGGTCGAAGGGACGCGCGCAGGAGACCAGGCCCGAGGATGGCGGGCACAATTCCGGCTCGGCCGGTGAGGGAGGCCGCTCATGAGCCGGCGTCCCACTATCCGTCTGATCGGCAGCCATCTGCGGCGCATTCGGGCGCGCAAGACGATCGCCGTGGCCACAATAGGCCTCGGCCTGATCGGCTTCGCCGCTTTCGACAACCCATCGCCCTGGCTGGTCTGGAACGCCTCGGCCAGTGCGCCGGTCGGCCTCTATCGCCTCGCGTCCGGATCACCGGCTCGTGGCGATCTCGTGCTCATTCGCCCGCCAAGACCGGTCGCCGATCTCGCCGCCGAACGCTTCTATCTGCCCAGCAACGTGCCGCTGGTCAAGCGCCTTGCCGCGCTGCCTGGCGAGCATGTCTGCGCCTTCGGCGACGCCATCATCATCAGCGGCGAGATCGTCGCGCGCCGGCTGGCAACCGACACGCAGCACCGTCCGCTGCCTTGGTGGAATGCCTGCCGCAAGCTCGCCGCCGCCGAGTTTTTCCTGCTCGGCAACGATAGAAACCGCTCCTTCGACAGCCGCTATTTCGGGCCGGTGCCGGCCGAAAATATTGCCGGGAGGCTCGTGCCGCTATGGACCGAGTAACCCTCCTGATGCTCGGCATGGTCGCGATAGCGCCATGCGCCTGTTCCGCCGCGACCGACGCTCAGCCGGCCGCCATCTCCCGTGGTCCGCAGCTCCAACGATGGCAGCACTTGATAGCCGAAGCAAGCCGGCGTTTCAGCATTCCACAGCCCTGGATTTATGCCGTCATGGATGTCGAAAGCCGGGGGCAGACAATGCTGGACGGACGGCCGATCGCCTCACACGCCGGCGCTATTGGCCTCATGCAGGTGATGCCCGGCACCTACGAGGAGATGCGCGCAGAGCTTGGCCTGGGAGCCGATCCGCACGACCCTCGCGATAACATTCTGGCAGGCACTGCCTATCTGCGCGCCATGTATGACCGCTTCGGCTTTCCCGGCCTGTTTGCCGCCTATAACGCTGGGCCGGACCGCTACGAACAGCATTTGCAGCGTGGGCGACCGCTGCCCAGCGAGACGGTTTCGTATCTGGAAGAGCTCAAGGCGGCGGGGATCGCGGCCGCCGACATGGACGCGTTCACCGGCAAATCCCGTTCCGGAAAAGCGCCGGAAATCCCGTCCGGGCAGTCGCTGTTTTTCCTGCGAAACGGTGTTTCCGTGACCGATCCGAATGGCCAAATCGTGGTGCCGCTCGGATCGGAGCGAGCAAGGTCAGGCCGGCCGGATCGCAGGTGAGGGCAGGGGTACCGTGGGTCGGGCGGGGCAGGGAGGCAGGGAGGCAGGTCCGCGGAAGGCAAGATAAAGGCATCGCCTCCTGGAGGCGGCGAAGTCTTTGTCTGCACATCGTTTTCCACGGAGGCTGCCTTCAGCGTCAGGAGAGCTGCTGCCGACAAACCTCTGATATTGCTTAAGATTACTAGGAGGCTCAATGCAGGATGAAGAGTTCAAGCCGAGCTTGGGCAAAATCGGATCGCGCGGCTCGAAGGCAGGCAAGCGTTTCGCCGGCCAGATCCGCGCCGCGATCAACCGAGCCGGCGGCGGCAGCGGTCGCCGTGGCCGCTTCATCGGAAGCCGGGCGGGGCGCGGCGGGGCTGCTGCCGCCGTTCTCAGAGCGCGCGACCCCCACGCGGCGTTTCGGCAGCGGCGCGCCGTCGTCAAGGCGCGTATCGTCAAGCTGGCCGGCAAGGGTGTTGACGGGGCACGTGCACACCTTCGCTACCTCCAGCGCGACGGCGTCACCCGCGAAGGCGAGCCTGGCGAGCTCTATAGCGCCGACAGCGACCGCGTTGATGGCAAGGCCTTCATCGATCGTGCCGATGGCGACCGGCATCAGTTCCGCTTCATCGTCGCCCCTGAAGACGGCATCGAGTATGATGACTTGAAGCCGCTCACGCGGCGCCTCATGGCGCAGATGGAAGAAGACCTCGGCACTAGGCTCGACTGGGTGGCCGTCGATCATTTCAACACTGGTCATCCGCATACCCATATTATCGTCCGCGGCAAGGACGACCGCGACGAAAACCTCGTCATCGCGCGGGACTACATCTCGTCTGGAATCCGTGAACGGGCGGCGGAGCTGGTCAGCCTCGACCTTGGCCCGAGAACGGACCGCGAGATCGAGCAACGCCTGCGCCAGGAAATGGAGCGGGAACGCTTCACCAGCATCGATCGGCAGCTGCTCCGCATGCGCGACCATGAGGGGCATGTCTCACGGGCCAGCCGAGACACGTTTCGCCAGACGCTGCACCAGGGCCGCCTGGGCAAGCTCGAGCGGATGGGTCTGGCTGAGGAAGTCGGCTCGGGCCGCTGGCGCCTTGATGGCGAGCTTGAAGCGACGCTGCGCCGCATCGGCGAGCGGGGCGACATCATCAAGACCATGCACCGCGAACTGACCGGCAAGGGGCTCGCCCGCAGTGCCGCCGACTATGTTGTCCATGATCGATCTGCAGAGCAGATGCAGCCTGTCGTCGGCCGCATCATTGCGCGCGGCCTGGCCGACGAAATCACTGACCGCCATTACCTCGTCGTCGACGGCGTGGACGGCAAAAGCCACTATGTTGATATCGGCAAAGGCGAGGCCACCCAACCGACGCCAGAGGGCTGCATAGTGCGGGTCACGCCGAGGGACACCGGGCCAAGGCAAGTCGACCGCACAATTGCCGAGATCGCCACGGCCCATGACGGGCGCTACAGCGTCGATATCCATCTCAAGCATGACCAGTCGGCCACCGAACGCTTTGCCGAAACGCACGTGCGGCGACTGGAGGCGATCCGCCGGGCGACCGGTCGTGTCGAGCGCGAGCCGGACGGCACCTGGATCGTCGCACCGGATCATCTCGACCGTGTGTCTGACTACGAGCGTCAGCGGGCCGGGGCCGAGCCTGTCACGGTTGACAAGCTCTCATCAATGCTGCTGGAACAACAAGTCAGCTTCGACGGCGCCACTTGGCTCGATCGAGAGCTGGTTTCCGACACACCGGAGGCCTTGCACAGCTCTGGTTTCGGCCGCGATGTCCGAGAGGCGCAAGGCCGCCGGCGGCAGTGGCTGATTGCGCAAGGTCTTGCTCGGGAAGAGCGGGACCGGATCGTCTATCGCGCCAACATGCTTTCGATCCTGCGTCAACGTGAGCTGAACCGTGTTGCCGGTCAACTGTCTGACGAACTCGGTCTGCCCTATTCTGAAGCCCAGAGTGGAGGTCGAATAGAAGGCACGCTCCGCCGCTCCGTCGAGCTCGCCGGCGGAAAATACGCTGTCATCGAGAAATCGCGCGAGTTCACGCTGGTGCCATGGCGGCCGGTGCTTGAGCATCATATCGGCAAGGAGGTTTCCGGCGTCGTGCGTGCAGAGGGGATTTCATGGACCATCGGCCGGCAGAGAAGCGGACCAAGCATTTCGTGACATGGCTACACAACTTCTTTTGCCCGCGTTGAAACAGGTACTCAGTCCGGACGGAGTTCGCCTGCTAATTGCCCGCGGCATTGATCTCGCGAGGGATAAATGGCTGGTCGTGCAAGACTTATCGTTCGCTCTACAAAATGCGCCGCGATGATTCATCGTGTTCCATGATTCTGAGCCAAAACCCTCCTGCGCCACCACGGCACTCTTCCCGGTGCCACGGAAGCCGCGCCGACGCGGCGGTGCCGGCCTGGTTGCACAGGGCTGCCCCCGACCCAAACAGTTGCGGCGCATTGAGGATATTGCAATCACTGACCGTGCGGCCATCGGCGCGCTCGATGAGATGGTCCGCCAGCTAGAGAGGTGGGCTGGCGCCTGGTGACAGCGCCTAGGGCTTTCGGCGGCCGTGGTACGGCGAAGCAGGCTCGCGGCGTCGAGGATGAAGCCGCACTTCGCGATGTTCTTCTGCTCACACGACCGGGAGACAAGGTCGACCCCGCGGGCCGGATGCTGTTGACCGGGCGTGAACTGGCAGCCCATCCCGCTGAGGATCTTCTAACGGGAGAAACCGCGCTGCGGTGGGGAAGATTTCGATCGTCGCCCGCGACGACGAGGCGGTCAGCGACCTGACCAGACGAGCTCGGCAGCTTTCCGCTGCGGCATGGTGACCGGCGCGATCATGGCCGCCGAATGAGATCGCTTCGAACGCACGGTCGGATGCTGGCTCACCGACGCTTTACTGGCGCAGCGCCTGGGAGGGGCAATGCGGTGCCGCTACTGGGCACCGAGGCAGCTTTGGGCATGAGACCCGATCAATCGCGCCGGGCCGCGACGGTCATTGCGGCATCTGGAGTCGAGGCCGGGTCAGACCGGGGGAAAAACTGCTCGTCGCGTAGGAGCCCCGCGTTGCGCGCCGTCGATCTTTCCGCCCAACTCGGCGCCGCGCGGACCGGGGCTTGCCATTGCCCCGAAACTGAGGCCAAGGCGACGGACCCGCCCTGCGTATACCGACGCCCGCCGCGCCGCCGTCGGCGGAAACGAGCGGGCCGTGGACCTCACACAATCTGAGGTGCTGATGACGATGTGCATCGCCTACTTCCATCCGCACTCCTACCCACGAGCTCACCCGTGCGCCCGCGGTGCTGCGAACCCGCCGACGAATATTTGGCAGAAGCCGGAGTGGGCGCTCACCCGCGACGATTTTTTTGGCCTTGACCGGGCCGGGCGGCGCGACCCGAGCGTCGGGACAAAAAGCCGGGAAGGGGAGGGCACCAGCCCGGTTGAAGCCAAGGGCATGATGATGTGAGGACGATCTGCTGGCAAGAATTTGCGCAGATCGATGCTGTCCTGGCGCGCTCGTCGAAGATTCTGAGCGGCGCCGACGTGGCTGCTCGAAGGGAGAACACTTCACTGCGTGACCGTCCGGACCTGATTACGATCTAGAATAAAGAAGAACGACGGGCCGAATGGCAGGGTGGATCGCCAAGATGCGCGATCTGCCGGCTGTCCTGCGCGCGTGCGGGAGTCGCCACCATGAGCTTTACGACAAAATTGCCGGCACAGGCCGATTTCAAGAAGGTCTTGCTCTATGCTATCAGGAGGCGATCGCACGCAGCGCAAGATCGGCCAGTGCGGATGCTGGCCAAGCTGCCCGGCGCGTCGTGAGATGTTGCCCGTCGGATGGTGACGCTTTAGATCAGGCGGATCTCCACCCAGCGCCGCGCAGGTCGAACCCAGCGATTTTGTGGCACGCGCTCGAAAGGTGCTGCACCGCGGGAATTGCCGCCTCATCCATGCACTGCAAGAGTCACGAAAGGACGGTGACCCCCGAAGCAAAATCCTATCCGTGGGCACTCACGTGCGCCTGATGCGCACGTATCCATCGTGCGCATGCGTTCCATAAACACAATCGATTTTACCGACCAAAGAGAATAGCGGATACCGCCCGTTTCTTGAGGAAGGCTTATGGAACGACCGGCGCCGCTTGACCATTCGAAACCAATCGAAGTTGGCCGGCGCGAGCCCTGAGTTCCGGTTGATCTACATTCCAGGCGGCGGCACTGCCGCTATTGAGGCGATGAGGACGAAGTTCAATGGAAATATTGGGGCCTTCTAACCCAGAACAGGCCTGTTCCGCTTGTGTCGTGCTGCGGCCCTCATCCTCTCCATTACCGGCTGGATTGGGGTGCGACAATCCAGAATGGGATCCGAAGATGCCGTGCGTGAACCACTCTAGAACCAAAGTGGAAGCAGTAACGGCAGGATATCGGCTGGAGGTCTGATGCTTAATCACAAAACAGTCGGTTCGAAGGGGCGCGACCCGTGCCCAGAAGGGACAAAGGCCAGAGACCTAAGCTTCGATTTCGCCAAAGGCGTCCTCATTATATTGGTGATAATTTGGGCATTTGTTACAATATGTTATCTATCGAGGCACTGACGACTTTTGGCTGTCGCCATTTTAAGTCGATCTACATGTTTCACATGCCTCTGTTTATGGCGATAAGTGGATATCTTTCTTCGGGAGCGATTCTGCGCAAATCGTTCCCTCAAGGCGTCAGTGATCGAGCAATGCAACTAGTATTGCCCATGCTTTTTTGGTGTGCGTTGATTTGGATATCGAAGGCCGCCGTAATGTCTTCGGCGAACAGTTTAACCAGTGGAATGTTGGATTTTTTTAGGGAGTTCATTGGCACATACTGGTTCATCTGGGCAGCTTTCGCGTCCTTCGTCCTGATAAAGTTGCTCACGACTTTCAATGGCTCGTCGGTGTGGATCATAGGCGCATCTGCAATTGCGATCGCATTCGCGCCCGTCCCGTGGTCAATAACCCCGTTGGTACGATACACATACCCATTCTTTTGTTTGGGGTTCTTGTTTGCGCAGCCGATCGGCTGGCAGGCAGCTAGCATCAGGCGCCACAAGGCTATTTTTGTGGTGTTACTTTCGATGGCTGCGTTCATGTGCTTTCTTGTTTGGGGAAAGGAAACGTACGTCTACAACAATCTTGTTTTGATCTCGATGCACAGTCGGCCAAACAAGTGTTGCTGATGTTCGCTGGCTCGGTAGCAACTTCTGCAGTGGCGATGCAGCTTATATTCCTATGCTGGAGAGTTGGCTATTCAACTCGCGTAGCTCGCTTTGTCGCGCTGGAGCTTGGTCAGAGCACACTGCTGCTTTACCTGCTTCAGGGTGCCGTGTTTCGCTTCATGGATCTAATACCGTTCGGAGAGCTTTGGGATCTCGCGAGCAGAATCGAGTTCGCCACTTTGCTTGGTTTGGCGATTGTTGTCACAGCGATGACAGTTCGCAGGATTGTGCGCCACCTTGGATATGTGTCGCGGAGCTATGCTTAATTTGTGATGTGACTGCCGACAGTTGGCATTGAAGTCATTGGCGAGCCATGCCGGCGTGGCATTCCCCTCACGGATCACTTGATCCGCCGCCCGAAGTAAGGCGTGCCTGTAGGCCGAGATCGGTCCCGAATGCTCGTAGGACGGCAATTCGCTCGGGAGCCCGATCAGATTTGAAGCTCCGCGACCGTCTGGCGCCGACCGCAGCCAATGAAAGAGCGTCTGACCGATCGTCGCGTTCATCTCCAGAAGCCCGCCTAGCATGTTGTGACCACTGCTGTGGCAATGGCAGTCCTGGATGGCTGCATCAAATAGGTCCAAGATGCCCCGGGTGCGCTTCCACCGCATCACCGGGACCTTCGCTGCAGCTAAATGCAGAAAATCCAGGCGCGCGCTGAAGCATCGTGAAAAATTCATGGATTATGTCAGCTGATAAAATGACCCGATCCAATTTCAGTCGATCAATCAGCGCCCTTCGTCGGGGCTGTCGGTCCGCATCGCGCCTGGCGACGGCGCTATGCTGGTGCTCCTACGGCCGCCCTGTTGAACCGCTTTCTCCAGCACCGAACTGAATTGGTCCCGCTGGCGGACATTTCGATGCTTCCGCCTTGTAGGGCTTCTTTGTTGCGGCCGGCTCTGCGGCAAGGCTGCGCCGACGTGAACGTACTTGGCGGCACGTTGTGTGAGGGAGGGGAAAGAGGAGCGGCCCTCTCCCTGCAAGCCGCCGCTGGCGGATTCCTCCGTCTGCCCGCTTCGCTCCGTGCGGACCGGGGAGACCCCTCCGCCCCCCTTGCTCCCCGCTGCTCGCCACGATGCAGGGGGACAGGCGACCTGAACCCGTGCCCAAGCCGATCTGATGTCAGAGGCGGTGGGCTGGACATGGGCCCGTGGTGGACGTACCTGCCACACAAATCCTCATGCTCGCCTAACCGGCCGCAACGTATGGCAATCCGGGTAGTCCCGATGAAAGATGGAGTAGGTCTCGGCCATTCCCGTGTCCGAACCCAGAAAAGTTACTGGTTTCCTTACGGGCGCGATACAAAGGGCACGGGCTGGACTTGGCTGCCGGGGGCGGGGCTTGTCGACCGCTCGATCGAAAGTGAGAGACGAGGAGGAGAATCACCGACCTGCAGAGCGGCAAGGCGCTCGCCTACCTCCCTGTCAGTCACCGTTAGCCGATGGTTTAGACGAAGATAGTCCGTCCATGTCGGCGTGCGGAATGTCTCGGTCCAAAGAGTCGAGTTCTGAAGATCGCGCTGGAGGGTCCAGTCCCGCGCACCGGCACGGCTCTGAACGCGCCGCCTTTCGCGCATGCAGCTCAGAAATTCCTCGATATTCTCCTCGGGTATCGAGTACTCCACCTTGATCACGATCGGGCCGCTCCTGGGCTTCAAATCGAGGGCCAGTTCTGGTGGCCTGAAGTCGAAGGCCCCTTGATCCGATTCCTCCCATAGCCGTACCGGCAATAGCTTTCCCACGGCTGCAACCAGCAACAGCGCCGCTGCAGCACCTTCCAAAGCCCACGTCAGGGAATAGTACTGCGCGACAGCACCCCAGATCCAGCTGCCCGCTGCCATGCCGCCGTAGGTCAGGGCGTAATAGATCGACAGGGTGCGACCAACGACCCACCTTGGGCTTGCCAACTGCACACACACGTCGGTTCCGGTCCAGGTGACAACCCAGCCTGCGCCAGCGATTGCAAGCGCGATCGCTGCTACAGCCACCGATGATGTGAGAGCCAGTAAAAGGCAACACGTTGCGCAAGCAACGGATGCGAGCGTGATCAATCGATTTTGGGACGTGATGCGTCGCAAGTAGCTATTGCCAATGCCCGCGATGAAGGCGCCTGTGCCGAAGCCGGCTAACAGGACGCCGTAAACAATTGGCCCGCCCGCCAGTTGGTCGCGAACCACGAGGGGGAGCAGAGCAAGGATCGAGATGCTTGACAGCCCGAACAGGGTTGCGCGCACGATCGCCACTCTGATCTCCGAGGAGATTGCCGTGAAGCGCATGCCATCATGAATGGCCGTCGTCATCCGCTCGCGCGGAAGAGGCGAAGAGCGAACTTGCCACTTGGAGCGCAGCACAGCGCTCAACGGGACCAGGTCGGTCAGCGCAGCGAAGGCGAAAGCCGTAAGGGGGCCCAGCAAAGCCAAAATTACACCGCCCAGCGCCGGTCCTATGCTCCGAACCACGTTGTACCCCACCGACATCAGCGTCACTGCAGCGGGTATGTCGCGCTTTTCCAGGATGTCGCCGACCGAGGCGTGCCAGGCTGGATCATTCAAGGCGAAGCCGCATCCCGCCAAGAAACTCAGTCCCAAGATCAGCCATGGACTGACAAAGCCCAGTCCAACAGAGAGAGCCAGCGCCGTGGATGCCAGTGCGATCAGGCAATGTCCGGCAAGCATCACGCCGCGGCGGCTGAAGCTGTCTGCAATCGCTCCAGCAAGGATCGACAAGAAGAAGGCGGGCAGTGTCGATGCAGCCTGCACGAGCGCAACCATCAGATCGGAGGCTGAAATCGTTGCCATAAGCCAGCTTATAGCCACGCTCTGCACCAGCCAGCCAAGGCTGGATATCTGCGTGGCTGTCCAGATCGAACGAAAGACCGGATTCTGAAGAGGGATCAGTGTGTTTGCCGCAAAGGGCGGGGAATCTTGACGCCGCATGACTTCTCACCTCCACCACGTAGTTCTTTCACTCACTCACTCGCTGACAGCGGTGCGCTTACGCACAGCTGCGTCACAACCAAGTTCCGATATCGCGCTCGCAACAAAGTAGATGTCGCATCCACGGTGCCGATGCGCGATGAGTGTGCCAGTTGGGCGTCAGCTGGTCTGGGTCGCGCAGCCCGATGGGGTGCGGTCTGCCCTGCGACTCTTGGCCTTGGACGGTGCTACCGCCCCGATGGCCGGGTTGTCAAACTGCCACGGTGCTAGCAGCGCCCATCCCATCCTGACAGGCATGAGCATACGACGCAGTGCATCGCTGGTATCGGAGGCGGGTGCAAGATCAAGGGTGGCATCGTCTTGACAAGTACGAGCTGGTGGGCGCCTTTGCCCGACCTACACATCGGCGATTCATGGGGCCGCCGTTCAACTCGTTGGTCTATGCGCAAAAAAACATAATACGCTTGTAAAAGACGTTTCGTGTCGGCGCAGGCGCCGAGGAGGGCGCGGAAGCCTTGAGCATCGTCATCCCGCCACCGAACGTCACCGGCTCGCTGCACATGGCCATGCGCTCAACAACACGCTGCAGGACATTCTGGTGCGCTTCGAGCGCATGCGCGGCAAGAACGTGCTGTGGCAGCCCGGCATGGATCACGCCGGCATCGCCACGCAGATGGTGGTCGAGCGCCAGCTTATGGAGAAGCAGATCCACCGCCGTGACCTGACGCGCGACGAGTTCATTGAGAAAGTCTGGGAGTGGAAAGCCGAATCCGGCGGCGCGATCTTCAACCAGTTGAAGCGGCTGGGGGCCTCGGCCGACTGGAGCCGAGAACGTTTCACCATGGACGAGGGCCTATCCAAGGCGGTGCTCGAAGTGTTCGTCACGCTCTACAAGGAAAGGCCTGATCTACAAGGACAAGCGCTTGTCAACTGGGACCCGAAGCTCTTGATCGCGAGTCCGACCTTGAGGTCGAACAGCAGGAGGTCAACGGCAACCTCTGGCATTTCCGCTACCCCGTCGAGGGCGAGGTTTTGGATCCGGAAAATCCTAAAACCTTCATCACCGTGGCGACGACCCGCCCGGAGACGATGCTGGGCGATATGGCGGTCGGCGGTGCATCCCGACGACGAGCGTTTCCGGCATCTTGTCGGCAAGAACCTCATCCTCTGCCGATCGTCGGCCGCAGGATCGCGGTGGTGGCGGACGAGTATTCTGATCCGGAGAAAGGCAGCGGCGCGGTCAAGATCACGCCGGCGCACGACTTCAACGAATTTGAGGTCGGCAGGCGCCATAAGTTGCCGGCGATCAATATTCTCACCGTAGAGGCGGCGGTCACCCTCACGTACAATGACGACTTTCTCGCCGGGACGACATGGTGCGTAGTCGCCATGCTGCCCCTGGCCAGATCGTAGATGACCTCGGCTTGTTCGCCATGGCGAGCCGAAGCACGTTGACGGCCGTGCCGGGTGATGCGCCGTCCCAGACTATCATCCCAAAATCGGCGCGCGCCATCTCCCGGTCTTTGGCGGCGTACAGCCCAGTCGCCCAGATCATTGCGGGGTTCCTTGGCCACATGGAAGACCCCGACATGTTTGTAGCCGTAGCCCGCGAGCAGGCCCTGCGCCTCGGCATCGGCTCCAGACGCGTCGCCAATCAGCACGCCGTGCACGGCAACAACGATTGGGCGGATCCGAGCGATGGCAGGTTCCGGCAGCTCAAATATCTCGCGTGAACCCCCTATGAATATCATCGACATCATGACTTTCCCTTCTCTCCAGGGCTCCCTCGCTCTGACCGCCGTCTCCCTCTGGCCCTGCGTGAGGGGTCACCCGAACGCCGAGACGGCGAAGCCGGCTCGGGGAGCGGCGGGACGCCGCAACTAGAGCCCGGTCGGCGGCAGGCCGGCGCGCAGACCTGCCGCTCCGGAGGCGCTACGCGCGCGGAGCTAGTGGCCTTTGTCGGCCAGCCAGAGGCTCACGTCCTGGATCGAGCGCATGAGCACCGACGGATTGTCCCGCGCGGGAATGAAGCCCCAGCTCTGCCAGTAGCGCTCTGCCTCGGCGTCGATCGCCCGCACCACCACCGCGCGGCCGCCGACGATGTCGGCGCCGGCGACGCAGCGATACAGCGCGTCCTTGACCAAGCCGCTACCGACGCCTTGTCCGGCATAGCGGTGGTCGACGGCGAGTTGTCCGATCAGCAGGCAGGGGATCGGATCGGGCGGGCGTCCGGTGCGGATGGCGCGCGGTGCGCTATTTGGCTGGATCACGCCCGGCGCGAGGCCGTAATACCCGACGACTGTTCCCTCGTCGTGAACGACCAGGACGCGGGTAAACCCGCGGGCCTGGTTCGTTCGCGCGAAGCCGGCCAGCCAAGCATTGAGCGCCGGCTTGCCGCAATCGAAGCTGTCGAGGCGGTGTGCGTGGTCGAGGAGTTCGATGCCTGAAAGCGCCACCTAGCGGTCCCAGGGCGAGGACCGACGCAGCCGCTCGGCCGCCTTCGCCGGGGGCGCAGCGGCCGGGGCTGAGATCGCCTGCATGAAGGCGTCATAGGCTTCCGGGGACACGCGGATGACGGTTTCGTTGAGGATGGCCGCCTGCGCCTCGTGCAGCGCGGCGCGCCGCATGAACTCCGTGCGCGACAGGCCGAGCAGCTCCGCGCCGCGGTCGATGATGGTGAGATCATCGTCGCGAAACCGCATCGAGACGGGTGCTTCCTTCCTGGTGGGTGTGGTGGCCATGGCGCGCTCCTGTGCTGCGGACGTATATACGTTAGTGTAACGCGGAACGCAATACTACGTTCCCTGGCGACGTCTCGTGGCGGATGGTCTCAGGATTTCTCGCCGCATCGGTTCTTCTCGGCTTCTCGCCCCAGTCGCCATTGCCGCAACCCAGAGCAAGGTGGCTTTGGTCAGCTCCGGCGGATCAATTACGGCTTAGGAAGCGCATTTGTTTTTGGCGGCCGGATGAGCGGGTCCAGAAGCGAAGTCGCTGCCATGACTGTCGCCGGACCAGCCCCGGCTATCCCGAACCTGATAAACATCTGACGCGATGGCGACTTTCGGGCCGTCACGCCACAAAGGAGGAACGGCTATGAAGGCTGGGCGGCGGCACTTTCATTCTCAGGCGCCGCTCTATGCCACCTGTCGGCCAATGTGACATCGCCACTGCGGTCCGGGCAATCGCGGTTGTGGTGACCGCGAGCCACTAAGCTTGTGCCGTACCCTTACAATGATTCATCAAGGCGTTTACCTCGGCAATCACGAGATCCGGCGTGATGTCGAACTTGCATCGGACTTTGACCGGACAATGCCGCACTTGGTCCAGACCACATCCGCGACATTCAATAACACTCATAAGCATGCTGACCAAGGGACCTCGAAACCCCCAAATCTCCGGTAGATGTGACGCCGTGAAAATGCCGATAGTAGGGCGGCCAAGCTGGGCAGCGACATGGCCGGTGCCTGAATTGTTCGAAACGACGAGCGCGGCCGAATTCACGAGACAATTGAATTCCAATTCTGACAAGTCGACAGCCGTCCGAATGTTCGCGGCTCCACGTTCCCTAGCTATCTTCGCAACCTCCTCAAGCGCTTCCAGGCATTCGCCACGGCCAACGAGGACCACCTCACCACGGGTCGAAAGAGCAGCGACAACTTTGCCAAAACTTTCAATCGGCCAATCTCGCAGGCTGGAATTGGAGAACGGAGCCACGACAATCGGGGCATTGCCTGTAGTCGAATTCTGTGGGTGACCCGCTCCGCTTTCGAAATAGGCAGCTGCCTTTGCGACCAGAAAGAGGAGGATTTCTGACACATGCTGGAGACGCACCTGCTTACGGTCAATGAACCAATCAAGCCATCTACGGGGGATTTTGTTAGCAAGCCCTATTTTTTGGACCAGCTTGTAGAAAATGGTTCTGCGCAGTTTCAGATTGAATGGCGCTATCGCAATATCGATCTGATGCATGCTGTACGGATCAACTATCGCCGCACGGTGCCTGGCGGGGACTTCAAGCAAGATGGGCCTTGTTTCTTCCGGAACACGCATATCAATGGCAAGATCAAACTCGCCGGTCAGCAGCGGCCTTATGTCGGCGGCTTCTTTGCGCGTTTTGACTTTTGGGTTGCGAGGAAAAAAGTCAAAAGCAATGTGATCGTCGGCGAGGTCGAACTGTTTTGCAGTAGCGATGTTCCAGCTTCCCACCACCAGCGTAATGTGGGCATGCGCAAAACGCTGACGAAGGTCCTTTAGGGGCCCTAGAGACATCCAAAAGTCGCCGACATGATCAAGCTTGAGGACCAAAATTCTCATCCTTGCGCTTGACTGTTCCGGCTCTTCCCAGCTGCGGTATATAATTTGATTGCCGTCGTGCTTTGTAAAATATGCCATTGCCATTCCGAAGATTATACGGTCAACACTGATAGCCCAGTGACGCGTGTGTAGGGTTGGAGTGCTCCCCACTTGTCCGCGTCTCCGCAAGAATTCTGCCATTAGATCCAAGCCGCGCTCCAGCAGGAGCTGTCGGGCGAAGTCTGCATCTCTAGCGGTGGTAGCGCGCCAAGAAGCCAGCTATGTCCCGACCCGCAATGTGAAGGGCTTCGTCACGGTCTTGCATGCAGTGAGTTCGAGAAACGCCGAGTAGACGGCGTTCGCCAAGCCGCCGTCCCCAGATCTCGAGCATAACGGCAGTGGCCTCGCTCTTTGGTCGATGCTGATCCTGAATGAGACCGTCGCCCCCGGCGACGACATCGCCGGCCGGATTGACCGTCTCCGGCACGCCCTGTCGCTGTGGTCCCGCATCATGGTGGTTACAAAGGACCCGCCGCAGGCGCTTTTTTCTGCGCGTCCGGGTCGTCCAACATGAAGTGGACGAATCAACCCTGTGATGAAGTCGACCGCCGGCCGGCGGTGAGCTGGCTGGCGGCGTCGATGAACACCTTTATTCGCCGAGCTTGGATAGCGGCATCCCTATCACGCTGAGAGCCTGTTATGCTGGTCCAGCGTTTGATCGCAGTCTTGATCCATGCGAGCAGCTTGTGAGGGATGCAACCGAACGAGGCGCTGCTCCCACAGTCGTCGCAGGCCCTCCATCACAGCGTCACGCTTAGCCTGATCCGGCGCAATTGTATTGAGGAGATCTCCCAACATGGCTTCGCCCTCAATCCGCATCAGCAGATTAAACAAGTCGTGTGAAATTCGTACACTGTCACTGCTGAAGTGGGTCGTGCTGATCTCGCAGTGAGTCTCCCGACGATCTGGCGCTTTGTAAGCGCGGGTTTGATGGAGGGACACATAGGGCGGCAACGAAACCGCAAGCGCAGTCCAATCCTGCAGCGTTGCAGCCCGCTTTTTTACCAGGAAGGGCCCGACCACAAGTCCATCCAGCTCTGTCGTCAGAAAGGTGGCAATCGCGTCTGCAACCGAATCCACGATCGGTTCGGCATTGTTGTTAAAGGACGTATTGAGCAGAATTGGAGTGCCTGTGCGCTTCTTGAACGCATTGATGACCTCCCAGTACGCGGGATTGGCGTTGCGCGATACTGTTTGCAGGCGAGCGGTACCGTCGACGTGCGTGATGGCACCGAGCAAGGCGCGCTTTGAGTCACGCACGCGAACGACGAAATTCATGAATGGAAATTCGTGCCTACCGTCCGGGAGGTCGAAAAATTCGCTCGCATCCTCCTCCAGCACAGATGGCGCGAAGGGCCGATAGCCTTCGCGCTTCTTGACCATCGCATTGATCCGGTCCTTGTTTGCGGCGGGCCGAGGGTCGGCAAGAATGCTGCGGTTGCCCAGCGCACGTGGCCCAAACTCCGAACGACCCTGCACCCAGCCGATCACGGCGCCGTTGGCGATCCAGTCGGCTGCACTGCTTGCCACGTCATCAGAGCGTTCAACCTCGAGATGTCCGGCCCATGCATTCAGTTCCTGTTGCACGGCGCGCTCGCTCCCGAGATCAGGACCCCAATAGACCTCCTGCAGTCGCTCACACGGCGCGGGGCGGCCCATCTCGTTAGAGACTATCAGCGCAGCTCCCAATGCGCAGCCAGCGTCGTGAGACGCGGGTTGCACGAAAATGTCTTCGAAAAGCCCTGAATACAGCAGCTTACCGTTCATCGTGCAGTTGTGGGCCACCCCCCCCGCCAGGCACAACCGCTTCATGCCGGTGGCCTCACGGTGATGCCGGAGAATGTGGAACACGATCCGCTCAAGCGCTTCCTGCAGTGACGCACTCACATCTCGATGCTGCTGGGTGAAGGGCATTCCCTTTCGCCTGACCTCGATATTGCGGAGCAACGCCGGACCGATGCGGTCGAGGTGAACACGGTAGCCACCGCCGTTGGCGGAGAGCTCGTAGAACTGCTCGAAGAGCTCGCGATAGGGAGCGGGGTCGCCGTAGGGCGCGAGTCCCATTACCTTATACTCGTCGAACAAGCCGTAGCCGAGATAGCGGATCGTCTCGAGATAAAACAGCCCAAGAGAATTGTTCTCGGGGAAAGCCTCGAGTTGCGTAATTTCTGTGCCAGACCCTACCGCCAAGAGGCCCGATAGGAAATCACCAGAGCCATCAATCGCTAGAATGAGACTTTGTTCGAAGCCCGACATTGCAAAGGCGCTCACGGCGTGCGCCTGATGATGACTTACGAATGAAATACGCGAACTGTCCAACTTAGTGCCGAACTCACGCGTTAACAGATCCTGCACCAACGTTTTAGCATCCAACGGAATGGAGAGAATGTCCGGGTGGGATGCGGACATACCTTCAAGCATGGCGTTGGCATAGGGCTCGCTGGCGTAGAGCGCGACACGATCAATGTCGTTGAGCTGAACCCCCGCCGCTGACAGACAGTATTGAATCGAACGAATTGGGAGCTTGTTGGAGTGTTTCATCCGATTGAGGCGTTCCTCTTCGACGGCTGCTATCACCCGTCCGTCTCGGACGAGCACCGCGGCGCCATCGTGCATAAAGGCGTTCCGAAGCTCGAATCGGTTTTCATGGACTTGGTCAAGTCCGCCGCTAATTCCTAGACACAGCATTTCTTTCTCCACATAGTGATGGGCAAGCCAAATTGGCCTGCCTCAGACCGTTTCCAACTAAATAGGCCGCGTTGTCGCTTGCAGCTGCAACCGCCTGTCAGGCATCACCGGCATCAAAGAACGCCTCATAAGGGTCCGCCTGAATCAACATGAGATGCTTCGATCGTGGCGCCTGCCGTTCCATGACGCCGAGAGCTTGGCTGGATCATCGAATCTTGAGCGGCTGCTGACTTGCATGCCGGCGATGCCGTTTTCATCTGCAGCACGAACTTGTGACGCGGGCTGCCTATATCCTTGCGAAGGGGCGGCTGTTGACGAATAATGCCGCGCCGTGAACTGGCCCGATTTCATTCCCCGAAAGACCGTCGCACAGGCGAGTGACATGTGCTGCACTGTCCGCCTGCTTCCCGGTCGCACATCCGATAACGCCTTCGCTTGTGCAGGAGGCCGCATCGCGTCATTCGTCGGCCAAACATGGCACCGACTGGAAGCCCGGCAATACCGCGTAGATGTAAAGTGCGCTGATGTTGTATGGTAGCGCTGCCGGCCGGGTCTCCAATCCGCTGCCCAAACGAGCGGACTGCCTGCGGCAAAAAGCCCGCCACAAGCAGAATCGCGCTGGGCAGCTGGCTCGCCTGCAAGACTTCGCAGCTCAGGAACATTGGGGACGACTAGCGTCGAACCGCCGACATGATCGGCCAGTTGCAACTCACTTCTCGGCACGACCTCCACTGCACGTCAGGGCGCATGGAAGATTTTCTCCTTTGGATGGGTGATCGGTGCGGACGTGCTTTTGTCCATGCAAGATTTCCGAAGAGTTATGAAATCGTTTGTTTCGATCAAAGTCATCCACACTATGAATAGCTGCCGGACATGCGCTTCAAAGGGGCTTCAGGCTTCCCGGATGGCTACTCCGATTCGAAGCGCGTGGCATTCCATGCGCTCTATGACAACATTTTTCAGCAAAGGGTATGAGAGCAAACCCACACTTCTTTTTCAGAAGTCGCTTCGAAGCAGCCGAGGCCTTGATGGGCTTCTTCACCAAGTTCGGCGATGGTGCCGCAGACATTCTTCCTCTTTCCGGGCTGAACAAGCGCAGAGTTCGCGCCTTGGCAGTGTATCTGGGCGCTCCGTCTGATCTTGTTGAAAAGATCCCGACCGCCGACCTGGAGAACCTCGTCCCGGTCTCACATACGATGAGATTGACGACTTCCTCGAAGGCCAAGAGATCAACGAAGCGGCGCACAGGCGTATACTTCATGCGCATTCCAGCACAGCCCATAAGCGAGCGCTTCCCGTCACAACGATTGCCATGACGGGTTCGATATTTAGGCATCGGCAATAGCGTCTCAACATACACGATCGATGGGCTTGCCGCAGTTAGGCAGCTAGCGGCCTGAATTACCGCTGGAGCGAAGCGCTGCTCTTTCAGCCCGCATGCGGTCATGAGGTTGACAGTGTCGGCACGTATCGCCGAGGCCGGCACGCGAACTCATTCTCCCTGAATGCCTGCTCTATCGATCTTCCGCAGCGTACCCACTTGACCGGTCGCTTCGACATTCCAGGCACCCGGATTGTAGCCGATCCTTGCCGCTCTCCTTCGGCCGGTCGCAATGCTAGACGTGCGGCCGTTACGCGATGCAGAGCTGGTTGTCAGATGCGTGATGCGAAACGTGAGATGCAGCTCCAGTTTTGGCGATGGCGGGCTCGCCGCATTGTTGATATCATCCGCACAGAACAGGCGCGCAAATGACATCGGATTCAGAGAAGGCTGAGGCGGTCGAGCAGTTACTTGATACACCTGACCTTGCAACCGCACTGGAAAGCGAACAGTTCAAGAAATTCCTCGACCAGGTGCCGATCGCCATAGCCGTTTCGGACCTTGCCGGTGAAGAGCGCGTGGTCTACGCCAATCCGGAATTCGAGAAACTGTCAGGCCTGACAGCCGCCA
>NZ_JAMYUV010000029.1:0-65577 GCF_040323405.1 Mesorhizobium sp. M0048
CTCGTGTCCTCGAATGGCATCCCGAACCCCCCAGCGCAAAGCGCGCCAAACTGTTCGCGATGTCCTCGCACACCTGTTCGCGATGTCCCCGGTCCAAACAGGGTGGCGACTGGCAGGACCGTCAAAATCAAGGCCGGCATGGCGCGACACCTTTCGGGAGTTGCTGCCGCGACCGTGTCCTGATCTGACAGGGAGGCGCTGGGAGAAATCCCGGCGCCGACTGTCCTTGTGGCCCCGCCGGACGACTTTGCCGGCGACGCTTCACCCTGCGCCAAAATCAGCTACTATCCACTTGCCGTGGGAGGCCGGTTAAAAGGGCTGACGGCAGGGGGACATTTCATGACGCTCATCCAGAAGCTTGCTGTTGCCTATGCTTTCCTGTTCTTCGGCGTTGTTGCCATCGGCTATGTGCCGGCCTTCAACGATGCCGGCGGCAATCTGTTCGGCCTGTTCTCGCTGCAATGGTATGATGATTTGCTGCACGCCTTCTCCGGCGTCTGGGCGCTGGCGGCCGCCTTCATCTCGCACCGCCAGGCGGTGTTCTATTTCAAGCTGTTCGGCTCGGTCTATCTGTTCGACGGCGTGCTCGGCCTGGTCACTGGTTCCGGCTGCCTCGATGGCGGCATTTTCATCAACGGCTTCCGCTCCCTGAACGACATCGAATTCCCGGCCCGCTTCTTCGCCAACCTGCCGCACATCGTCATCGGCGGCTTCGCCGTCTATGTCGGGTTCTGGCTGTCGAAACGTGTGTACGACCATTTCGCCACGGCCTGACCGGCCATGTTCCTGTTCCGCTGGCTGAAGCGCATCATCAAGGCGATCCTCTGGCTCGTCGTCATTGTCGTGTTGATCCCGATCGCCGGGCTGGCCTACGGCTTTCTCACGACGCCGTCGCTGGACACAACGCCTTTGCCGGGCGTCGCTGAGGGTGCCCCGCCGAAGGCGCTGGCCGACAAGATCCGTGCCGAAATCCCCGGCTACCAGCGGCCGGAGGAATCGACCTTTCTTACTTATCCGGAATGGGCCATCGTCTACGCCGCCCGCGAATATGCCGGCTTCGTCGACAAGAACCAGCCGAGCGGTTTTCCCTATCTCTCCTATATCGGCCGCTTCTGGCAGGACTATGCGATGGTCATCCGCGCCAGCTCCGCCTACAGGTTCAACCTCGACAATCACCAGATGCTGGTGATCATCGGCACCAGCCACACGATCGAGCACGCCATCCAGTGGGCCTATGAAAATACGGTCGGCCGCGTCACCGAAGCGACAGCCGGCAAGCGCACCGCCGTCGACATCTACCAGGCCAAGGTGGCGGCGGAGTATGCCGGTTTTCTCGACCAGGTGCCGTGGTACCAGTTTCCCTATGCCGAAAAGCGTGCCGGCCTGTTCGCCGTCCAGCCGGCAGCGGACGACAGCGCTGTCCGTACCAGCGAACGCAAGCTCGCCTTCGGCTTCGCCGACACCATCAAGCAAGGCTACGCCGATCTGATCAAGTCGGCGCTCGCCGCCACCACCGATCCGGCCTTGCTCGACATTCACGTCTGGGCCAAGGGTCCGGTCAGCGAGGTGACGCGCAACGAGCCCGACACTTTGCTGGAGCGCGATCTCGGCGCCGACGGCACGGTCTTCGTCACCAGGCGCTATCAGGTGTTCACCGACATGATTCCGCGCCTGATCGGCAAGGGCATCTCCTTCGTCGAGATCGGCGGCAATGACGAGATCATGGTCACCATGCTTTCCAACGACGAAATCAAGGTTCCCGAAGATGCACGCACCTTGTTCAGCTACCCGCTTCCGGCGGAACCTTCGACGCGACGCACCGGCCTGACCGTCGCCGTGCGCAAGCTGCACATCGTGCTGCCAGCGCTGATGACGGCAGGCGCCAGGCTCGAGCATGTCTACGATTACTGAGGCCTTTCGGTCACAGCCGGCCTCGGCAAAACGTTGCGTGATGCTCCGCCACGCTCATTCCACAATCGCGGCCAAATCCCGCCTTGTTCCGCAACGATTGATGATGCCGTAGACACGTTGTCTTGCGCACATGTGCAGGCAACTCGGAGGCACAAGACCGTGATCAAGACCGCCCTTGTCGCCATGACCATCGTCGGCTGCGACTGCGACGCCAGGCTTTGCGAATATATCGGCGAGACGCCCGCCAAATGGTCGACCATCGCCGAATGCGAAGCGGCGATGAAAAGCCAGATGCTGCACGAGCGCAATTTCGACTATCCGCTGGTCTCCGGCATCTGCCGGACACAGAACTCGTCTTCGTCATCGCAACTCGCTGCGACCGCTTCCGAGCCTGAATTGACGACGGCCAGTACGGCCGCGACAGACCCGCTGCCACCGGAACTGAGCCATCGGCCCAGTGCTGCGGTCGGAACGCAGGCAACGGCGACGGAAACGGAAGCCGTCCGGCCGGTCGCCTATGAAGCGGCGGTCGATGGCGGCCGCGCCGTGCTCTACCGCACGAAGGCCGGCTACGCCGTGGTCAAGACCGATCTCGGCCGCGCCGCATCGGCAACGATCGGCATCGCCAGGCGTTCGGCGAACTGGCTGGCGGCGAAGCTGCCTGACGGTCTGTAGCCGCCGCTTCAGGCCGTGCCGATCAATGCCTTGACGGCGCGATAAAAAATCGACGAAAACAACTCGCCCGGATCGTATTGCAGCTTCTTCGCCAGGAAGGACGGCAGTTCCGGATAGGAGGCAAGCAGTTCCTTGCCTGTGTAGTGGAGCTGGTAGGGCAGGAAAAAACGCCCGCCATGCTTGATCGTCACGTCGATCAGCGCCCTTGTCAGCGCCCGCATCCTGGCATTGCCGTCGGCGTCTGTCGGCTGATTGATGTAGAGCACCAGCGAATAGGCCGGCTCCGGCGCATAATTCAGCGCCACATCCTCCTTGTGGACGATGCGTACCGACGCGTTGAGCACCGGCAGGGTCTGGTTGCGCAGGATCTCGCGCGCTTCCGCGATGAACGGGTTATAGGCCGCCCGCGGGATGAAATACTCGTGCAGGATGTCGGTCTCATCGAGCAGATCGTTGAACAGATAGGGCACTGAATCGTGCATCGGATTGTTGCGCGTGACGAGGCAGGCCTCGCCCTCGGCCATTGCCGTCGTCCGCGCCACCGTGCAGCTCTCGAATTGCGGCTCCAGCGTCTTTTCGGTGAACCATTTCAGCTCCTGGAACAGGCTGCCCCATTTCGCCAGGTTGATGATCACCCGCTTGAGCCCGACCGAACCCGGTTCACCGATTGCCGGCTGGTCGGCCGGCGGCTGGTCGGCCACCTTGTCATAGCGGTAGACGATCATATCCTCGAGGAAATTGCCCGGCGCAGTCGACAGATGCCCATAAAACAGACCGATCGCCCTGTTTGGCTCCAGAACCTCGGCGAAGAACGTCGGGAAATCGTCCGATCTGATGATCTCGCGCGAGGTCCGGTAGACGGCGTTGTCGACGATGTCGAGTGTCGCCTCCAGCACCACGCCGAACAGGCCGTAGCCGCCGACGACGTGGCGGAACAGCTCGGTATTTTCGGCCGGTGAGCAGGTCGTCACCGAACCGTCGGCCAGCATCACCCGCATCGATCGGATCGAGTCGGCGACCGAGCCGGCCTGGTGGTCCATGCCATGCGCGTTGACCGACAGCGAGCCGCCGACCGAAAAGATGTCGGTCGACTGCATCGCCTTTACCGCGAAGCGCGGGTGCAAAAGGTTCTGAATGTCGTGCCAGCGCGCGCCCGGCTGCAAGGTGATCGTCTTCGCCGTCGGGTCGACACTGACCTTGTTGAATTTGCGCATGTCGAGGACCAGCGCGTTATCGTCGAAGGCGTGGCCGCCCATCGAATGGCGCACCGCCGCGACCGAGACCTTCAGGCTATTGGCGCGGGCAAAGGCCAGCGCGCTCGCGATGTGGTCTTCCTCGCTGACTTCGATAACGCCGTAGACCGGTGTCATCGACAAGCCGCTGGCATCGTTGATGTCGCCGCCCTTGGTCAGCCATGGCAGCGCCGGATCGTAGGCTGGCGGGCCCCCCAGCGGCTTCTGCGCCAGGTCGATCCCGTCAATGTCGGCGATGCGCCCGGAATTCTTCTGCACCGACGGACCGCGCGCCAGGCGCGCCACGGTCGTCCCGCCCCAGAGCATCGCGCCGCCGACCACCGCCGCACCCAGCAGCAGCCGCCGCGACAGGCGAAACCCCTTGCGTTCCTCGACCATGACACCCCTCGCTGCCTCAGGGATAGCGCGGGTTTCCGGCAAAAAACCAGAGCCGGAGTGCGTAGCAGAACTAGCGGCAGTTGCGGCAGTTGCGGCATCAGCATCAGGAGCATTTTCTTATGGTTGCAATTAAGGTATGTTTCGCGCTATGATTGAAGATCCGAACGGATCCATGATGATGCTGACCATTGTATGGGCGCCCATTCCATGAAGCTCGTGTCCCGCGCGATACTGTCCCTGATGCTAGAGCTTGCTCCGATATGCGCCGAGGCTCACGACTCCAGTCAGGGCGACGACAGCGTCGTCGCAGTCGCGCCTGACGATCCGGATATGGCGGCGGCGACTGCACAGGCACGTGCCACCCTGGACGCATTCCTGGCATTATCCCAGACACCGCCACCTGGAACGGACACATTCAAACTGAAGGTGATGATCAAGGACGGACATGTGACCGAACACTTCTGGGTCATCCCGTTCCAGCGGAACGAAACCGGATTCGTGGGGATATTGGCGAATGAGCCACATAGTGTCCACAACGTCGTGGCTGGCCAGTATGTAGAATTCAACCGAGACGATATTTCCGACTGGGGATATACCAAAAACGGTCACCAGGTTGGCAGTTTCACCGTCTGTGTGATGTTCAAGTCGATGCCGAAGGAAGAAGTCGACTACATGCGTAGCCAACGCGGCTTCGATTGCTGACCGCCCAGCCGGACTACCCCGCCTCCTCGTCCCGCGCCCCGATTTTGCGCACCAGTGCCGCCGTCGCCAGCATCGCCCCCATGTCTGCGATCATCGGCGCGGCATGCTTGGTGTAGTCCAGGCGCGTGGAGATATCCGGGAGCTCGAAGAAATTCCTTTCCTGCGGCAGCAGGAGGAAGCCGTCGCTGCCGTTGAGCGCGACGCGTGCCGGATCGTTCGGCCGGGTCTCGCCGAGCCATTGCAGCGCCTGCGCCAGCCGGCCCGTCACCAGCGGCCGCGCCGCCTCGATATTGTCGGTGCGGAACTCATAGGCGGCATCGAGCTCCGGCACGCCGCTGGACAATTCCTGCATCTTGCTGCCGAAGATGCCGCGGAGGAAGCCGACGACCTTGTTGGTCCGGCGCGCGGCCACCAATGTGCCGGGGAACGGCACGATCGTCTCGAAGGCGACGATCACGCCCTTGAACACTGCCGTCGTGCTCTTGCCCGTCCCTTCCCGTAGATCTGCTTCGTACAGCTCGAATGGAAACCCTTCATAGCGGCCGGAGAAAACATCGTCGAAAGACTGTCGGTTGAACGAACCAACCGTCTCACGCGGCAGTCGGTCGAACGAATTCGGCTTGACGTTGTGGCGATACCGCATGTCCTCGATGAAACCGAAGATGATCGGCAACAGCGTGCTGCGAAACGACTGCTGCAATTTGCTCGCTGGCTTGATCGCCCGGAAATAGAGCAAGATCGCTGCCAGGAGTCCGCCGACATAGAGGAACACATGCGGGGTCGAGACCCACTGCTCGTTCGGGTCGGCAACCCCGTTGAAGAGCCAGGCCACAAACACCACGAACGCCAGCACCAGCCCGATGAACAGTGGGACCCGCCAGCGCGTCCGGCGATGGGCCGAAGCTCTTTCGGCCTCATAGGCCTCGATGTTCTTCCTGAGGCCGGCGATCACCGCTTCGCTCGGCATGAAATCCGCAGTTTCCATCACCCACCGCCGCCACAAGCCTGCCCGCGCTGGGCATGATAGCCGGTTTGGTGGACCGCGTCAGCGCAGCCGTCAGCGCCCGGCACTGAAGATCGCATCGAGGCGGGCCAGAACCCTTTGCCTTGATTTTCCCTTCAACATTTCAACCGGCACCAGCCGCTCGTGATCGCCGGCGCGCAGCCGCATGAAGGCATGCAGCCGGTAGGCGGCAATGGCGCCGCGCGTGCCGGGATCGGCGCTGATGTCGACGACGAAAATGGCACCGATGCGGCCAGGCCAAGGCTGGCGCGCGAAGGCGGTGCCGAAGAAATCGCCGAGTCCATAGGCGACGAGCGTCTTGCCGATCCGCTCGATCGGCTGCACGACATGGGCATGATGCCCGGCGATCAGGCAGACGCCATGTTCGGCCAGAAGCCGCGCCAGTGCCCGCGTCCTCGCACGTGGAAAATGCCGGAATTCCCAATCCCAATGCGGCACCGCGCAGAGGAGGTCGACACCCGAAGCGGCATCGCGCGGCCATTGCGCCGGATCGCCTTGCATCGAGACACGGCCCGCGAACTGAGCCGCGTCGGCATTGCGCCACAAGGTAAAGGCGGCAAGGCCTATGGTCAGCGAACCAACCGCAAACCGCTCGACCGGAGCCGCAGTGCCGATCGTGCGGATGCCTAATTGCTCCAGCACGGCGACCGTCTCGTCGAAGCCGGCGATGCCCTGGTCGAGCACATGGTTGTTGGCCAGCGACAGCACCAGTTTTTCGCGCGAAATGCCGGCAGCGGCCAGCGCCTCGGCAAGGAACCGCTCGTTCATCGCGTGGTGCGTGCCAAACCTCGTACCCAAAACAGCGCTCGGCCGTTCCACCACCGGGCTTTCGCAATTGCCGACCACGAGATCGGCCGAGGCAAGCAGTGCCGCAATCGCCGGATCGCAGTCCGGCGCGCTGCGATTGGCCACCGCCGAGATATCGCCGACGAAAGCCAGCCGCACCGTCCGCGCCGGCGGCGGGTCGAGCAGGGCTGCGTCCGCCGGAGCAAAGCCGCGCGCGTCGCCATTGAGCGAAGGCCGGAGGAAGCGTGGCAGCCAGGACAGTTTGTAGGAAAGCGGATAATTCGACACGCGACGGCCCAATGGTTTGCCTTGTGTAGCCCGCCAGCCGGATTGATTGAAGCGCTGACTGTTATCGTTGAACCACAGGGCTACAGGCGCGCGAACCAAATGCGTGTATGATCCACTGCGGAGCGACAAAAGGGGTGATCACGATGACGCGTTTTTCCAGGCTGATGGCATGCGCCATCGTTCTTTTCCTGCCGCTGTCTTCGGCCGGCGGCGCTGTGCCGGATACCGCGGCCCTGTTCGAGGCAAAAACCGTGGCCGAGCGTAACGGCGCTCTTGCCGCTCTTGAAACCGCCGCGCCAGGCGATCCGGCAGCCGCCTACGCCGCCGGCGCCGGCGAATTCTTCACCGCGCTGGAGATCCTGGCCGGCGGCCTGCATCGCCACGGTTTCGAAAGCCCGCAATCCTTCATGCTGCCGCTGATGCGGCTGCCGGTGCCGGACAATGCCAATCCCGAGCCACTGACCTACGAACAATTCCGCGCCATTCTCGTCGCCTTCCGCGATCGGTTGGAGAAATCCGCAGCCACGCTGGGTTCGGTGCCCGCCGATGCGGACATCGGCACGGTCATCGACCTCACCCGCCTCGGCATCGATCTCAACGAGGATGGCCAGATCGCGCCGGACGAAAGTGCCGCCGCGATCATGGCGGTTCTGTCACGCGGCGGCGGTGTGCCAGACGCGGCCGCACCCGCCCTCACCTTCCGCTTCGACCGCGCCGACGGTTATTGGCTGCAGGGCTATGCCGAGTTCCTGATGGCGCAGGCAGACTTCTGGCTGGCGCATGATTTCAAAAACACATTCGACGGCTCCTTCCACATGCTGTTCCCGCGCGCAAAACTGCCGCTGCAGGATACGCTCGTGCCGCTGGACGCTGGCATGAATGGCGGCATCCTGACGTCCGAATGGCGCCTCGCCGACTTCATCTCCCTGGTGCATCTCATCAACTGGCAAGTGGTCGAGCCTGAGCGCCGGCAAGCGGCGCGCCGCCATCTGATGGAGATGATCCGACTGTCGCGCGAAGACTGGAAAGCCATCCGCGCCGAAACCGACAATGACCGCGAATGGCTGCCCGGGCCGCAGCAGAAAGGCGCCAGCCCGCTGACGGGCCTTGAAGTCGGCGAGGAGCAGGTGCAGGCCTGGCTCGCCGCCCTTGATATGGCCGAGGATCTTCTGGAAGGCCGCACCTTGCTGCCGCATTTCCGCATCGCCGATAAAGGCATCAACATGAAGCGCTTCTTTGATGAGCCAAAAACCTTCGACCTGGTGCTGTCGATCACCGGGCCGGCCATCGCGCCCTATCTCGAACGCGGCAAGATTCTCACAAGCGAGGAGTTCAACCAGATCCAGCGCCAGTTCGGCGGCGCCGGGTTTCTGACGTTCGCGCTTTGGTTTAACTGAGGACGAAACCTGGAGGGTGCTCCTGACAGCCTGCTGTCAGCAGCCAAATTGCGCCTCGCGCTACCCGCCACTCCGCTCTTTCCATTTTGGCCGATACCTCCCATATTCGGGCCATGGCCAGACTCTCCGACAAGAAAACGCCGCCGCCGGCGAATGACGAGCGCGCTTCGCCGCCCAAGCGGCGCAGTCCGCTGACCGATTTCCTCGATGCCTCGGAGCCCCTGTACAAGGGCGGCTTTGCCGAGGCGCCGCAGGCCGAGTTCACCGGCGCGCCGCTGACCGGCTCGATTGCCGACTGGGCCGAGCAGATCGAGCGGGAAGCCGAGAAGGAAGGGCGTCAAATCTCCCCCATCGAGGGGGAGATGTCGCCGAAGGCGACAGAGGAGGTCGGCAAAGGAAGCGCTCGGCATGAAGGGTCGCAGAGCACTGCCGCACCGACTCCACCCGGCGGCTCCGCCGCCACCCTCCCCTCGAGGGGGAGGGAAGGCGCCAAGTCTGCCAAGAAGATCCCGGAGCGCTCCTCTTCCCCCGGCCGTACTGCACGCGGCACCTCGATGGGCGGCGCGGCTTCGGCGCGGGAGCGCACTGCGGCCGGTCTCAATCCTGTCGCCGGCCTCGACATTTCGCTGGAGGACGCCGAGACCATGGCCTCGGGCGGCGTCACCGCCACCGTCGCGGCGCTGTCGGCGCTGATCGAATCTGGCAATCCGCTGCACAAGGACGGCGTGCTGTGGACGCCGCACCGCCCTGCCCGGCCGGAGAAGTCCGAAGGCGGCATCGCCATCAGGATGGTCTCGGATTTCGAGCCGGCCGGCGACCAGCCGACCGCGATCAAGGATCTCGTCGAGGGCGTCAACAGCAACGACCGCACCCAGGTGCTGCTCGGCGTCACCGGCTCGGGCAAGACCTTCACCATGGCCAAGGTGATCGAGGAGACGCAACGCCCTGCTCTGATCCTGGCGCCCAACAAGACGTTGGCCGCGCAGCTCTATTCCGAGTTCAAGAAATTCTTCCCGGAAAACGCCGTCGAGTATTTCGTCTCCTACTACGACTACTACCAGCCCGAGGCCTATGTGCCCCGGACCGACACCTACATCGAGAAGGAATCCTCGATCAACGAGCAGATCGACCGCATGCGCCATTCGGCGACGCGCTCGCTGCTCGAGCGCGACGACGTCATCATCGTCGCCTCGGTGTCCTGCATCTACGGTATCGGCTCGGTCGAGACCTATACGGCGATGACCTTCCAGATGCAGATCGGCGACCGGCTCGACCAGCGCGCGCTGCTCGCCGACCTCGTCGCCCAGCAATACAAGCGCCAGGAAATCAACTTCGTCCGCGGCTCGTTCCGGGTGCGCGGCGACACGATCGAGATCTTCCCGGCCCACTTGGAAGACCGCGCCTGGCGCATCTCGCTGTTCGGCGACGAGATCGAGGCGATCACCGAATTCGATCCGCTGACCGGCCAGAAAACCGGCGAGCTGAAGAGCGTCAAGATCTACGCCAATTCGCACTACGTCACGCCGCGCCCGACCTTGAATCAAGCCATCAAGTCTATCAAGGAAGAACTCAAATATCGGCTGCAAGAGCTTGAAAAGGCTGGCCGCCTGCTTGAGGCGCAGCGGCTTGAGCAGCGCACCCGCTTCGACCTGGAGATGCTGGAGGCGACCGGCTCCTGCGCCGGCATCGAGAATTATTCGCGCTATCTGACCGGCCGCAAGCCGGGCGATCCGCCGCCGACACTGTTCGAATACATTCCCGACAATGCGCTGGTCTTTGTCGACGAAAGCCACGTCACCATACCGCAGATCGGCGGCATGTATCGCGGCGACTTTCGCCGCAAGGCGACGCTGGCCGAGTATGGTTTCCGCCTGCCGTCCTGCATGGACAACCGGCCGTTGCGCTTCGAGGAATGGGACGCCATGCGCCCGCTCTCCGTCGCGGTTTCGGCGACGCCCGGCGCCTGGGAGATGGAGCAGTCCGGCGGCGTCTTCGCCGAGCAGGTCATCCGCCCGACCGGCCTGATCGACCCGCCGGTCGAAGTGCGCCCGGCCAAGACACAGGTCGACGACGTAGTCGGCGAAATCCGCGAGACCACGAGGGCCGGCTACCGCACGCTGGTCACCGTGCTGACCAAGCGCATGGCCGAGGATTTGACCGAATATCTGCATGAGCAAGGCATTCGCGTCCGCTACATGCACTCAGACATCGACACGCTGGAGCGCATCGAAATCCTGCGCGATCTGCGCCTCGGCGCTTTCGACGTGCTGGTCGGCATCAACCTGCTGCGCGAAGGCCTCGACATTCCCGAATGCGGCTTCGTCGCCATTCTCGACGCCGACAAGGAAGGGTTCCTGCGCTCCGAGACATCGCTGATCCAGACCATCGGCCGTGCCGCCAGAAACGTCGACGGCAAGGTCATCCTCTATGCCGACCAGGTCACCGGCTCGATGGAGCGCGCGATGGCCGAGACCAACCGCCGTCGCGAAAAGCAAATGGAGTGGAACGCGGCCAACGGCATCACCCCGGAATCGGTCAAGTCGCGCATTTCGGACATTCTGGATTCGGTCTACGAGAAGGATCATGTCCGCGCCGACATTTCGCAGTTCACCGACAGCGCCGGCGCGATGATGGGCAACAATCTGAAGGCGCATCTCGACGCCCTGGAAAAGCAGATGCGCGACGCCGCCGCCAACCTCGATTTCGAAAAGGCGGCCCGCATCCGCGACGAGATCAAGCGGCTGCGCGAGATGGAACTGTCCATCTCGGACGACCCGCTGGCCAAATATGCCGACATGGAAAGCCCGGTTTCGGGCCGCGAAAAGGGCAAGCACAACAAGGGCGTGGCCAAACATCGTACAGCAGAGGAACAGGAGCGTTTCCGGAAGCTCGACGAGGCACATGCCGCCGAAGAGGCGGCCAAGGCTGCCCGGCCCAACCTCTTCCGCAAGCCGGAGCTCGACGAAATGGGCGCCGACGGCGCCGTGCCGGTCAAGAAGCCGCTGTTCGCGAAACCTTCGCTGGACGATATGGGACCTGGGACCGACATGCCGACGCCGTCAGGCGCGGTCTCCCGTTCGCTGTTCAAGAAACAGTCGGCGCAGGAAGCGCACGGTTCGGATTTCGGTATACCGGGTGAACCGACCAAGCCGCTGTTCAGGAAGAACTCACTGGACGAGATGACGGTGCGGCGGACCGAGAAGCCGGTCGAGGGAAAAGCGCCGGCGAAACCACAGCCAATCTCCCCCCTCGTGGGGGAGATGCCAAGTGGTGGCAAAGAGGGCAGGGTAGAGGGGGGCGCGAAGGAACGCCACGTTTCAGCCAAACCCATCGTCCGCCAGCGCGCTGGCATCGGCTCCTACGAAGACCCCGCCGACGCCCGCCGTGAAAAGCGCCGGCCGGGCAAGACGGGTCGGCCGGGACGGTAGCGAGCTTCCCTTCTCCCCTTGTGGAGAAGGTGGATCGGCGCGCAGCGCCGAGACGGTTGAGGGTGCTGGACGGATCGCCGTCGGTGCCAAGCTGGAGCGCCCCTCATCCGACCGCTTCGCGGCCATCTTCTCCCACCAAGCAAGGGGAGAAGGGGGAGCCTAGCCACTTGCCATCGGCGCTACCCTTGGTGTAGCCAGTTTCTACAACTTGAACGTCTTGAAAGGAGGGCTGCGTGTTATTTTCTCACCACCGTCAGCGCGGCCCTGTCTCTGCCCTGCGAGCTTGCTTGCAGGGCTGACCAGAGACGGTCCGGGTTCTCCCGCTTCGATTTTCTTGGTCTGCCCTTCGTGGTGCTGCAACGCCGAGCCTGATGGCCAGCCTGCGCACCGTCAAAGTGCATCAACCGGAATCACTCCGGACAGACCAGAGAAATCGACATGGCCCTGATCAGCCTCAAGTCCCTCGGCGTCACTATGAGTGCGCCGCTCTTCTCCAATCTCGACCTCACCATCGGCACCGGCGATCGGCTCGGCATCGTCGCCGCCAATGGTCGCGGCAAATCCACTTTGTTGAAGTGCCTGACCGGCGACATGGAGCCGACATCAGGCGACATCACCCGCACGCGCGGCCTGCGCGTCGGCTATGTCGAGCAAATCATCCCCGCAGCGCTGGCCGGGCGCAGCTTTCATGAAGTGGTGGCCGACGTCTTGCCGGCCGAGCAGGCCGAAAGCGAACAATGGCGCATCGATGTGGTTCTCAACTCGCTCGATGTGCCGCAGCCGATGCGCGAGCGGCCGATGCGAGCCTTGAGCGGTGGTTGGCAAAGGCTGGCGCTGATCGCCCGTGTCTGGGTCACCGATCCCGACGTCCTACTTCTCGACGAGCCGACCAACCATCTCGACCTCGGCAAGATCAGCCAGCTCGAGACCTGGCTGAACGCGCTGTCGCGCGAGGTGCCGGTGGTGATCGCCAGCCATGACAGGGCGTTCCTCGACGCGACGACCAACCGCACGCTGTTTCTACGCCCCGAACAATCGCCGGTGTTTTCGCTGCCCTATTCGCGGGCGAGGCTTACGCTGGACGAGGTCGACGCCTCGACCGAGCGCAAATTCCAGCGCGACATGAAAGTGGCGCAGCAGCTGCGCCGGCAGGCGGCCAAGCTCAACAATATCGGCATCAATTCCGGCAGCGACCTTTTGACGGTCAAGACCAAGCAGCTCAACCAGCGGGCAGAGCGACTGGAAGAAGCGGCAGCGCCGGCACACCGCGAAAGATCGGCGGGCGCGATCAAGCTCGCCAATCGCGGCAGCCATGCCAAGGTGCTGATCACGCTCGACGACTTGGTGGTCGGAACACCTGACGGCACGGTTCTGTTCAGCACCGGCAAGCGCCATATCTGCCAAGGCGACCGCATCGTCCTGCTCGGCCGTAACGGTGTCGGCAAATCACGGCTGATCGGCCTGATCCGGAACGCCATCGTCGAGCCGGAAACGGTGGCGCAAAGCGTGAAGGTGACGCCGTCGACCGTGCTCGGCTATAGCGACCAGGCATTGTCGGGCATCAGCGGCGATGACACGCCGCTGGCGATGCTCTCGCGCAGATTCGATGTCGGCGAGCAGCGCGCCCGCTCGTTGCTGGCGGGCGTCGGCGTTAGCATCGACATGCAGGAGCGCCGGATCGGCGTGCTGTCGGGCGGACAGATGGCGCGGCTGATGATGCTGGCGCTCAGGCTCGCCAATCCCAATTTCTATTTGCTCGACGAGCCGACCAATCATCTCGATATCGATGGCCATGAAGCGCTGGAAGCGGAATTGCTGGAACGTCAGGCGAGCTGCCTGCTTGCCTCGCACGACCGCTCCTTCATCCGCGCGGTTGGCAACCGCTTCTGGCTGATCGAGAAACGGCGGCTGACCGAGATCGATAGCCCGGAAGCTTTCTTCCAGGAGGTAGCCGAAGCGGGCGGTTGAAAAATTGCGGAAAAAAATCCGGCGCTCTGTCGGATGATGATCGCATGCCACGTCCTTGGGACGCCGACACGGTGATGCCGGCGCCAATCGAGGAGAAAGCATCATGTCTATTCTGTCATCCATAGGTCACGCCGTGACGCGTTACTCGGCGGCTCGCGCCCGTTATCGCAGCGAACGCGCCATCCTTTCATTGCCGATCGAGTTGCGCAAAGATATCGGCTGGCCGGAAATCGTCGTCGACGCGCAAAACAGCCCGCGGATTCGCATCGAAGGTTGAAAGGTGGCAGTTGGCCGTCGCGGCAGGCGCCATTTCGAATCCAAAAACCATCGGCCGTGTAGGATCTTCGCCGTTCCGTTCGTCCTGTGGTTCGCAAAGGCCAACCAGACGCAAAGAGGAGCATGACATGAATGATCAGCCGCAGACCCAGTCCGCCGCCAAAGTGCTTGGCGGATTGACGCCCTACCTTCAGCTGGACGGCGCTTTCAAAGCCGCAGAATTTTACCAAAAGGCCTTCGGTGCCGAGCAGGTCTTTGCCTATCCGCCGGATGAACAGGGCCGCACCATGCATATCCATCTGCACATCAACGGTTCGACCCTGATGCTTTCCGACTTCTATCCTGAGCATGGAATGGCCGCTGTGAAGCCGCAGGGCTACACCATGCAGCTCCATCTCGGCAGCGACGACATCGACGCCTGGTGGAAGCGGGCCATCGAGGCGGGTTGCGAGGAAGTCGTGCCGTTGCAGGTGATGTTCTGGGGCGACCGCTGGGGCAATATGCGTGATCCGTTCGGCGTCGAATGGGCAATGAACGCACCGGTGAAAGCAGCTTAACATCCAACACAGGCTGTGTCTGAAATCACCTCTCCCCGCTCTAAAGGGAGAGGAAAACGATCACATGGAGGAAGTCAGATGTCCTATGTCGACGGTTTCGTACTGGCCGTGCCCAAGGCAAATCTCGATGCCTACAAGAAAATGGCGCAGACGGCCGGCGCCGTCTGGAAGGAGCATGGCGCGTTGGCCTATGTCGAATGCATTGGCGACGACGTACCCCATGGCGAGCTCACCTCGTTCCCGCGCGCCGTGCAGGCCAAGGAAGACGAGGTCGTCGTCTTCTCCTGGGTCGTCTATGAATCCAGGCAGCATCGTGATGCGGTGATGGCCAAGGTGATGGCCGATCCGCGCCTCAAGCCGGACTGGGAGACCATGCCGTTCGACGGAAAGCGCATGATCTTTGGCGGTTTTCAGCCCTTCATCGAGCTGTAGGCGCCCCTCGATCAAGTTTATTGAGCAGCGGCTTCAGCCGGTCGCCATAGCGCTTCCACAGATCGACCGAGCCCTGATACATCGGCTGGCGCACTTGCGCGGCCGACGCCGTGCGCACCGGCCGGTCGGTCTGGTGAAACGACAGCACGGCGTCGTCCCACGGGAGGCCGAGATGGGCGATCAGCGCCCGCGACTGGCCTTCCTGGTCGGCGACGAAATCCTCGTAGCGAACGTCGTGCACGACATCAGGCAGCACGGCGTGCCAGTGCGCCATGATATCGGTGTAGAGGTTGTGGAAATCGGCGAGCTCGTCGAGATCGTAGCCGTAGCGGTGGCTGTCGCCGCGGAAATGCACTTTGTAGATCGACAGGCAGGTCGCCGCCGCATCGCGCGCGCAATGGATGATCTTGGCCTTCGGCAGCATCATATGGATAAAGCCGACCAAGAGGAAATTGCCGGGCATCTTGTCGGTGACGTGCCGAAAACCTGGATAGCGGGCGTGCAGCATATCGAGATAGGCCTGGCCGGCCTCGGCATAGGCCTTGTCGGACATGTCGGCGATGCCCCAGGGAAAGCCGCCCTTCATGCTGAGCGGAAACTGCTTACCGACCGCCGTCTTCAATATGCTGAGCTCGCCGGCGCCATAGACCTGCGGATGGCTGGCGATGATCTGCTCGACCAGCGTGGTGCCGGATCGCGGCATGCCGACAACGAAGATCGGCGTGTCGTCGGCGATCCCGCCCGGCCTGTGTTTTTCAAAAAAGGTCTTGTCGAATACGGCCTTCATCGCCTCGAACTCGCCGCGCGTCTTGCCGGCATCGTAGTCGATGCCCTGGCGGCGGATCGCGTTGCCTTCGGCGAAATAGTCGAAAGCGCGGCCATAATCCCTGAGGTCGTCGTTGGCCTTGCCGAGGCCGAAGGAAAGCTGCATGCGCGCCAGGCTGCCTTGCGGCGCCTTGGCGTGCTCCGCCTCCATGCGGGCAAGCTCGGCGTCGCGCTCCTTCTGGCGCTTGACCTGCGTGAGCATCAGCCAGGCCCTGGCCATGCCGGGGTCCACCGCCAGCGCCTGCCTGAAAAGATCCGCAGCCTCGTCGAGATTGCCCTTTTCCATCAGCCCGACGCCCAGGCCGTGCAAAAGATCGGCATCCTTCGGCCGGATCGTCAGCGCCTCGCGAAAAACAGCCAGTGCCTCATCCAGCCGGCCCGCTTCCTGCAGCGTTTCGGCAAGCCCGACGCGGGCGCGGACATGGAACGGGTTGCGGCCGATCGTGCCGCGATAAATATCTTCGGCGCCTTCGAATTGGCCGAGCTGCTTCAGCGACGAGCCGAGATTGTCGCGCGCCGCCAACTGGTCCGGCCGAATCGCCACCACCTTGCGGAAGAGATCGGCCGCGGCCGCTACCCGGCCCAGGTCGCGCAGCACGGTGCCGAGATTGTTGAGGAAATCCGGATTGTTCGGCTGCAGACGCACCGATTGTTCGATCAGCGCCAGCCCCTCGGCGCTGCGCCCGGTCTGGTGCAGCAGAAGCCCGAGGAAATGCGCAGCAGCCGGGTGGTTGGCCTTTTGCGCCAGCACCTGACGGTAAAGCGCCTCGGCTTCCTGCCGGCGCCCCGCCTGGTGCAGCTGCAGCGCCCGCTGCACGTACTGGTCAAGCCCCAGCGGCGGCTGTCCGCCTGAGCCGTAACGTGCGCCTGCCGGTTGTCTCGGATCTCTGTTGATGGGAAACCTGCCGTGTTGTCCGCCTGCCGCGATCTAGGCCATCGCTGCGGCACGTGCAAGAGCAGACGGCGGTCGCTACGAAGCAAACCTCCGAACCCGGGGAACTTACCGAAAGTCGGCCGGCGTCAGCACATACATGTTCTTGCGGCCGTGCGAGTAGGCTTCGCGCGCAATATCGTGGATCGACGAACGCTTGGCGTCGAAGGCACTGAGGAATTCGGCTTCGGCTCCGCTTGCAGCCGGGTTTACCGTCGAAAGTGCCGTAACCTCGATAAAGAACGGGACTTCGAACATGCCGTCATGCCCGACGAAACGAACGCGCTTGGCTGCAGCGTCGTAGGACCGGCTGGGATTGGGAAAATTGAGTGTCATGGCTTGCGCGTCAAATCAGGCGGTTGCTTTCGGCAAGCTGGCGCGCCCGCCGCACCGTGCCGTCGGTGTCGGCAATCCTTCGCCTTGCCGCCTCGTCGCTTCTTATCGTGAGGCGCGGCGATATGACCTTTGTCGGCTTGACGACAGGATCGACTGCAACTGTCGGGACATTCGCTGTTCTTACGGAACTCATGACTCTATTCCCTTCATACCTAAATAAACACAAATGCCGGAGGAACTCTTCCGGAACTTCTTCAAACAATTTTTGAGATGCCCGGCACCGTATCATCGTTTCGCAAATAACCATAGAAAAGTAATTTTACGTTGGTAGCGGCAAAAAGCCGGAATCTTCTTGAATAAGCCGCATTTTCAGAATATTGGTATGGAACCGTTTTTGGGCCGTGCTTGGTCCCCTCGCGGCGTCAGGGGTTCTCGGCCCGCCAAAACCTCATACAAATCGCCGATACCCGATACCGCAATGCAGGCCCCGTTTTCAGGGCCAGGCCGGAAAGAAACTTCAAGGCACAAGAATGTCTGCCCGCACCACTCATTCCATCGCGCATTTCGCGGCACCTTTCGTGCTTGGCGGGCTAGATGGCGTGCAGCCGGCCGGCGACTATGACATCGACCACGACGAGGAACTGATCGACGGCATGTCGTGGCTTGCCTGGCGCCGCGTCGCCACTTTCATCCATCTGCCGTCAAGGACGGTGAAAAGCCCGACCAGCCAGCTTGTCGCCGTCGACCACGCCGAACTCGAAGCAGCGCTTCGGCACGATCAGGAGAATGTTACATGATCCGCTTCCAGCAGAGTGCGCGGCGCACGGATACGCCGTCGCATATCTTCACCGTCGGCCAGACCGTCCGCATGAAGAGCCGCATCGGCCTTGTCCAAAAGACCGCGGAGCTGTTCCAGATCAAGAGCCGGCTGCCGGTCAAGGACGGCTCGCCGCAATACCGCATCCGCAGCGAGCAGGAGACCTACGAGCGGGTCACCACGGAAGACAATCTCGAACCGGTCGACAACCCGGCCGGCTGAGCGATAGCACTCTCGACATTACCACCCACGCACGAGGGATCAGAAATGGCCAAGGGTCAACAGCGAAGCAACCGCGAGACACGCAAGCCCAAGAAGGACAAGGTGGCTGCAAAGCCGGCCTCGCCGTTCGGCTCGGCGGTCAAGCAGGCGGAGACCGGTACGAAACCCAAGTCCAAAGGCTAGGGTCGATCGCAGACAATCTGGTGGAGGCGTGCTTGAACTTCGTCATTGAGTTCTACCGCTCGCGCGATGCCGACGAAGCGACACTCGACCGGGTGTCGCTGGAGGCGCCGAACCTGCGCGCCGCCCTGCAAGGCGCCGCCACGCTGCTTCACACGTTGATGATGCCGCAGATCCCCGATCGCCTGCGCATCTCCAACGAGGACGGCGCCGAGCTCTACGCCGGCCCCGCCGATGGTGCCTATCCGGACGAACAGTAAGGCCGGTGCGCTAGCACGGCCCATCATCGACGACCCGATAATCAGCCGCGCGGGCCTCGCATTCATTGGGGAACGTGCGCAGTTCGCCATGGCGACGGGCACAGACCGGGCGGTATTCGCGGGTACAGAATGTCTGCTCGCCGCCGCCACCACCGCCACGGCACTCGCCTTCACGGATGATGCGGTATCCGGCGCGTTCGGCAAGGCAGGCGTTGGCGAAGGTCTGGCGGTCGCCGCCGCGCCTGGCGCAGACCGGGTCATATTGTCTGGTGCAGAATTGCGGCCCCGGCCGTGGCGGGCGCGGCCCCGGCCCCTCATCGACCACGACGGTGCAGGCCGCGAGAATTGCCGACAGGAACAGGATGGAAAAAACCTGCCGCGAGAAGATTGCCGCAAGAAACCGCATGAATGTTCCCTCCCTCGAAACTCGTGCCTGCACAAATGGTGCCTGCCTCCGGCCGATCCTCGTCATTCCGCCGCCAAATGCAACCCCTGTTTGCAACCGGCGGCATGGCCAACCAGGGCGACGGTAGGCCGGCGCAAAGGCAAAACAGCACCGGCCCCGCTTGCTGGACCATGCCTGGGCTGCGTCTGGCCGATGACCGCGCGGAGAACCGGAACTATCGGTGCGATGCGTCGGGATGCGCCTGTTGGGCCGCCCGCGGCTCTATCTTGCAAGCATCACGTTTCCGTGCGATAAATTTTGTGTTCGGGCATTTGCGACCCGGAGAGCGGAACGTTTTGGACGACCTTTCCCCGATACTGTGAATCTCTGACAGCCCCGTTTTCGGCGGGGGGTTTTACCATGCGCCAGTGCATGACTGCCGAAGCAACCACCGGGACTTGCCCACGGCGCCAGGCGGCGGGCGGAACCACCAAGACTGACACGGGTGAAGGAGTTTCCCCAATGGCCCAGACCGGCACCGTTAAATTCTTCAACGCTACCAAAGGCTTCGGCTTCATCACGCCCGATGGCGGCGCCAAGGATGTGTTCGTCCACATCTCGGCGATCGAGGCTTCCGGGCTGCGCACGCTCGTCGACGGTCAGAAGGTCACCTTCGATGTCGAGCCCGACCGTATGGGGAAGGGTCCGAAAGCGGTCAATCTCCGCGCCGCCTGAACGGCGGCGTGCCGCGCGTCCTTTCGGGGTGTGAGGATGCTGCAAGGCTTTGGTGTGACGTGAATTTTATAAAGGCGCGGCGGCTTTCGTCGCGCCTTTTGTGTTCTGGGATGCTTGCCGGCACCCGCAAAACTTTCTCTTGCCGATGGCACTAAAATAAAGGACAAATTTCCGTCCGGGCATTTGCCGGCCCGAGACTGGACTTGTGGGATCAAAGGAGCTTCCCATGCCGCAGACCGGCACCGTCAAATTCTTCAATCACGCCAAGGGCTTCGGCTTCATCACGCCGGACGACGGGGCAAAGGATGTCTTCGTCCATATTTCGGCCGTGCAGGCGTCGGGTCTTCCCGGTCTTGAGGATGGGCAGAAAGTGACATTCGACACCGAGCCGGACAAGCGCGGCAAGGGTCCGAAAGCCGTCAACCTGTCGATCGGCTGAACCGGCCCTGGACAGAATGGACGTGGGCCGGTCTGGCCTGCGGTGTTTACCGCACGCTTGAATCGCCCAGTTGGATGAACCCGCCTGCCAAATTTCGTTCAGCCCCCGTTCAGCCACGGTCCCATATTAGTCTTCGTTAAAGCCGGACCGCATCCCCCGAAAACGACCCGGGCCGGCACGAAGGAGACCGATATGAACCGAATTTTCAAGACTGCCATCCTGTCCGCCGCGGTCGTTGCGACCACGCTTGCGACCTTGCCCGCGGCCAGTGCCGATGAATGGCGCCATCACCGCCGGCACCACGGCAACGGCGACGCCGTTGCGGCAGGCGTGCTCGGCCTTGCGGCCGGTGCCCTGATCGGCGGTGCGCTCGCCAGCCCGCAGCCCCGCTATTACGACCCGTCCTATGATGATGAATACTACCGGCCTGCCCCGGTGCGCCGTTATTACGTGCAGCCGCGAGTGGCCTATGCCGAAAGCTATGCGGAGCCCTGGACCCGCGGCTGGTACGAATACTGCTCGGACCGCTACCGGAGCTTCAACGCGCGTACCGGCACGTTCACAGGCTATGACGGCGAACAGCATTTCTGCACCGCCAATTAACGGAGGCAGTTTCCTGCCGGAAAAAAGCGCGGTTGCACAGGCCGCGCTTTTTGTTTCCGGCAAGCGGTTTCAGATCAGGAACGGATTGCTCCGCCGCTCCTCACCAAAACGGCCGCCGGGACCGTGGCCGCAGATGAAGCCGATGTCGTCGCCCAACGGCAAAAGCTTCTCCTTGATCGAGGCGATCAGCGCGGCGTGGTCGCCGCCCGGCAGGTCGGTGCGGCCGACCGAACCGCGGAACAGCACGTCGCCGACATGCGCGAACTTCGCCGCCCGGTTATAGTAGACGACGTGGCCGGGTGCGTGGCCCGGACAATGGAGCACCTCGAACACGTGTGAGCCGAACGAAACGGTCTCGCCTTCGGCAAGGAACCGGTCGGGGACACAGTTGCGCACGGGATCGGTGATGCCGTAGCGCTTCGCCTGGTTCTCGAGATTGGCGAGCAGCGGCCGGTCGGCGGCATGCGGGCCGATGATCTCGATACCGAGCGCCTCCTTCAGCTCCATGGCCCCGCCGGCATGGTCGATATGGCCATGCGTGATCCAGATCGCGCCGGCAGTGATCGCATTGTCCTCGAGCGCCGCCAGCACCTTGTCGATGTCGCCGCCCGGATCGATGACAACGCCTTGCCTGTCGTCCATGTCGAAGAGAATGGTGCAGTTCTGCTGGAACGGCGTGACCGGCACAATGCCGGCGTTGAGCTGACCCATATTCGTCCTTTCACGCTGTCGGAGCGCTGCGCGCCCCCCTCGAACGCGTCAGGAAAGCCCTAACCTTTACCCTGATGTAGAGACACACGCGAACGGCGTCCACCGCTCCACAAACGGAAAACGGAATGGGCGGCCGAAGCCGCCCATTTGAAAACTTGAAACGTCAAAGCTTATTTCTTCATCGCGTTCATGACCGCACCGATGATGCCGGTCAGGATGGCGCCGCCGCCGGCACCGCCAACGATATTTGAAATGTTCAACGCGCTGCCTGCCCCTGCCGCCGTGGCCGCGGCTGTCGGGTCGACCGCGCCACCCAGCAGACTGTTGAGGATGGCCGCACCGCCGACGCCGCCAACAGCGCCGCCAAGGATTTTGGTAAGCTGCCCCATCGCCGCCGTCTTGATAGCCGCGCCAACCGCCTGACCACCGATGATACCCGTAATCACCTGAATAATGATCGGAAGAAGCGTGTTCATATCCATATTTCCAGTCCCTCCATAGCTGCCAGCCTCCCGGGCCGACCCCATCATGAGACGCCGAATTGTGTGAAAGTCAAATGCAGAAGCGCTTAAATAAAAGGGGCGGCTCGAAAACCGCCCTTACTAGTTAAAAAAGCTGTGACTTTCGTTATTCTGCAGCGATTGCGTGCTTGGGCTGAACGGCCGCAGAATAGTCATTCATCAGCGTCTTGGCGATTTCGCCGACCTCGAATCGGTATGGACCGATCTCCGAAACCGGCGTCACCTCGGCTGCCGTCCCGGTGAGGAAGCACTGCTGGAAGCCTTCAAGCTCTTCCGGCATGATGGCGCGCTCGATCACCTCCACACCGCGGTCCTTGGCAAGGCCGATGACCGTGCGGCGGGTGATGCCGTCGAGGAAGCAATCGGGCTTGGGCGTATGGATCTTGCCGTCCTTGACGAAGAAGATGTTGGCGCCTGTCGCTTCCGCCACCTGGCCCCGCCAGTCGAGCATCATGGCGTCGGCATAGCCCTTGGCCTCAGCGGCATGCTTGGACATGGTGCAGATCATATAGAGGCCGGCCGCCTTCGATTTCGACGGTGCGGTGCGCGGGTCGGGGCGGCGCCATTCGGCCATGTCGAGGCGGATGCCCTTGAGCTTCTGCGCCGGGTCGAAATAGCTCGGCCACTGCCAGATGGCGATGGCGCAGTTGATCCGACTGTTCTGTGCGGAAACGCCCATCTGTTCGCTGCCGCGCCACGCGATCGGCCGGACATAGGCGTCCTGGAAACCTTGCTTCTTCAACAGCGTGCGGCAGGCGTCGTCGATCTCGGCGACCGAGTAGGGTATCTTGAAGCCAAGCAGGCGCGCCGATTCGTGCAGGCGTTCGGTGTGGTCGGTCAGCTTGAAAATTTCGCCCCCATAAGCGCGCTCGCCCTCAAATACCGCGCTGGCGTAGTGCAGCCCGTGGGTCAAGACGTGGATCTTGGCGTCGGCCCATTTGACGAATTGGCCGTTCATCCAGATAAAGCCGTCCAGTTGGTCGAAGGGAACGGATGCCATGGTAACCTCCCGCGGGCGGCAGCCCGCACAGTGTCGTTGCGTGTTTCGCCTCGGCCGCTGCGGGCGGCCATTGTCTCAAAGCGTAGGCGGATATTTAAGGTCTGGCAAACTTAGGAAGTTCCGGAAAAAACGGCTTCGCTTGCCTTTTCGTTCGCAATCCGCCGAAAAGCTTGCCAAAAATTACCATCGCGTGGAAAATACGTCAATAGTGCTGACATAATTTCTGCTTCACACGGAGAAAAGATGACGAGCCACGCAGCCGCAGAGCCGATCAGGACGGCGATCACCGACGAGGACGGCATCGATTTCGCCATCATCGAGTTGTTCTTCTTCGCCTATCGCGACTTTACCTCCGATCCGGACCAGATCCTGGCCGATTACGGTTTTGGCCGCGCCCATCATCGGGTGTTGCATTTCGTCAATCGCCGGCCCGGCCTGACGGTCGCCGAGCTCCTCGACGTGCTCAAGATCACCAAGCAGAGCCTGGCGCGCGTGCTCAAGCAACTGATTGACACCGACCATATCGTGCAATTGCAGGGCCCCCGCGACCGCCGCCAGCGCGAGCTTTATCCGACGGCCAAGGGCCGTGCGCTGGCGCTGGCGCTGGCGCGGCCACAGTCGCGCCGCATCCATGCTGCATTGGAAGATTCCGGAGCCACCGAACGCGCCGTTATCGAACGGTTCCTTGAAGCGATGGTCAATCCGGAACTAAGGGCGCAGATCGACATTGTGCCCGCAAAGATGTCAGGGAAAAGCCATGGAGACCATTGAGAGGGTTGATCATCCGACAGCACCGGAAGACGACGCGCCGCATCTGCTGGTGGTCGACGACGACACCCGTATCCGCAATCTTCTGAAACAGTATCTGACCGAAAACGGCTTTCGCGTCACCGTCGCCGGAAATTCCGGCGAGGCGCGGCGCAAGCTCGCCGGCCTCGACTTCGATCTGATCGTGCTCGATGTCATGATGCCGGGCGAAAGCGGCGTCGATCTCACCAAGGCGCTGCGGGCGGAGAAAAACGTACCGATCCTGATGCTCACCGCACTGTCCGAAACCGACAGCCGGATCACCGGGCTCGAGGCCGGCGCCGACGACTATCTGCCTAAACCGTTCGACCCGCGTGAGCTGATCCTGCGTATCAACAATATCCTGCGCCGCGGCGGCCCCGCGACGACGCCCAAGGTCGAACAGCTGGTCTTCGGCCCCTATACGTTCCAGATCGCCAGGCGTGAGCTGAAGCGCGGCGGAGAGGCGCTCAAGCTGACCGACCGGGAGCAGGAAATCCTGGCGATCTTCGCTGCCCGTGCCGGCGAGACGATACCGCGGCATGAGCTTGTCGGCGACGAATCCGAGGTCGGCGAGCGCACGATCGACGTCCAGATCAACCGGCTGCGCCGCAAGATCGAACGCGATCCGTCCAATCCGGTCTGGCTGCAGACCGTGCGTGGTATTGGGTATCGGCTCAGCGTGGAATAGAATGCCGCCGACAGCGGCCCTTTGCCGCTCCCGGTGAGCGAAAAGACGAATGGCGACCACGCAACTCGAACGGCCGGGAGATGGCGGCTTCGGCGCCCGCGCGACGCGGGCGCTGAAGGCCGTGCCGCGCGCCTGGAACCGTTTCTGGCGCCTGGTGTCGCTTTACATGCCGAAGCGGCTCTATGCCCGCTCGCTGATCATCGTCATAGCGCCAATGATCATGCTGCAGTCGGTCGTCGCCTTTGTCTTCATGGAGCGCCATTGGCAGACCGTGACGCAACGCCTGTCACAGGCCACGGTGCGCGACATCGCCGCCATCATCGACCTGATAGAGACCTATCCGCATGACGCCGACTACGCGAACGTCATCCGCATCGCCCAGGATCGCATGCAGCTGAAGGTCGACCTCCTCCCCCCCGACCCGCTGCCGCCACCCGGGCCAAAGCCGTTCTTCTCGATCCTCGACGAGATCCTTTCCTCCGAGATCACCCGCCAGATCAACCGGCCGTTCTGGATCGATACGGTCGGCAATTCCAATATCGTCGAGGTCCGCGTCCAGCTTGAGAACAAGGTGCTGCGGGTCTTCGTGCGCCGCAGCCAGGCCTACGCGTCGAACACCCATATTTTCCTGATCTGGATGGTCGGCACCTCGCTGGTGCTGCTGATGATCGCCATTCCCTTCCTGCGCAACCAGATCCGGCCGATTCTGACGCTGGCCGAGGCGGCCGAGAGCTTTGGCAAAGGCCGGCCGATGCCGCGCGATTTTCGCCCGCGCGGCGCCGAGGAAGTCCGCCGCGCCGGCTTTGCCTTCATCCAGATGCGCGAACGCATCGAACGCCAGCTCGAGCAGCGCACCGCCATGCTGAGCGGCGTCAGCCACGATCTGAGGACCATCCTCACCCGCTTCAAGCTGCAATTGGCACTGGCCGGGACCAAGGCGGCCGACACCCAGGCACTCGACCAGGACATCGACGACATGCAGTCGATGCTGGAAGGTTACCTTGCCTTTGCACGCGGCGAAGCATCGGAAGATGCCGGCCGGTTCGACCTCGAAGCCTTCTTCGACAAGCTTCGCGAGGAAGCCGCGCTCCGCAAGCGCAAGCTGTCGACCGTACTTACCGGCGATCCGCACGTCCACGTGCGCCCCAATGCCTTTGCCCGGCTGCTCTCCAATGTCGTCGGCAATGCATTCCGCTATGCCAAGACGGTGGAGATCAACGCCAATCATGGACGCGGTTCGCTGCTCGTCACCATCGACGACGACGGTCCGGGCATTCCGCCCGAAAAGCGGGAGGATGTATTCAAGCCGTTCGTGCGGCTCGACGAGGCCCGCAACCTCGACGCCAGCGGCACCGGCCTTGGCCTCTCCATCGCACGCGACATTGCCCGCAGTCATGGCGGCGACATCGTCCTCGAACGCAGCCCGCTCGGCGGCTTGCGGGCGGTGATCAAGGTTCCGGCTTGACGGCAGCAAGACCCGGCCTTCATTCGCCCGTCATGAAACCATGGTGAAGAGCGCCAATGAAGCGCGCGATCCTGATTGATTCGGCCCTGCGGCCTCATTTCGACCCCGCGCCTGCCCGGGTGCGCCGGTGCGACGCCAGAGCTGCGGCGTGGTCGCCGCTCAGGCATCGCGGCAAGCCAATCAAGCTTGCCGCCAAGGGACCGCCATGCGCATCCTGATGGTCACCGACGCCTGGCGCCCGCAAGTCAACGGCGTCGTCCACACGCTGGAGCGCCTCTCGGAGACCCTGAAATCCTTCGATGTCGAGACGGATTTCCTGACGCCCAACATCTTTCGCACCCTGCCTCTGCCGACCTATCCCGATATCAGGCTGGCGCTGACGACGCCGCACCGCGTGGCGCGGCTGATCGAGGCGCGCAAGGTGGACCACGTTCATATCGTCACCGAAGGACCGCTCGGCATTATGGCCCGGCGCTACTGCCGCAACGCCGGCCGCCCGTTCACGACCAGCTATCACACACGTTTTCCGGAATATCTGAGCGCACGCCTACCGGTGCCTGAAGCATGGGCCTATCGCTGGCTGCGCGATTTCCATAATTCAGGACAGGGAACGCTGGTCGCCACCCAGTCGCTTGCCGACGATCTTGCGGCGCGCGGCTTCACCAAGCTCCGGCCGTGGACGCGCGGCGTCGACACCGATCATTTTCGGCCGGATAAAAGAAAGGACCTGGGATTTCCCGGACCGATCTTCCTCTGCGTCGGCCGCGTCGCGATCGAAAAGAACCTGCCGGCCTTTCTCGACCTCGACCTGCCGGGCAGCAAGGTGGTCGTAGGCGAAGGGCCGGAACTAGCGAAGCTGAAGGCCAGATATCCCGATGCCCATTTCCTCGGCCATCGTCCGAATGACGAGCTGGCCGAGATCTACGCCTCGGCCGATGCCTTCGTCTTCCCCAGCCGCACCGACACATTCGGCAACGTCATCATCGAGGCGCTGGCCAGTGGCACGCCGGTCGCAGCCTATCCCGTCACCGGACCGATCGACATCGTCGGAGACGGCATCGGCGGCGCGGTATCGGACGACCTGCGGCAAGCAGCGCTCGCCGCCCTTCACGTCGACCGCGCCGAGGCGCGGCAACGCGCGATGCGCTACAGCTGGAAGGCCTGCGCGGAAATGTTCATGGAAACGGTTGAAGAGGCGCTGGGCACCACGCGTAAACTGGCTGCGTGAGCAACAGCGCGGCTAGAACAACCTGCCTCCGTCCGGCACCTTGCGCTCGATCGCGCCAAGCACGACGGCGCCCTCTTCATCGGGAAAGCCTAGCGTCAGCACTTCCGACATGAATGGCCCGATCTGGCGCGGCGGGAAATTGACTACAGCGAACACCTGCCGGCCGATCAGGGTTTCGGGCGTATAGTATTTTGTGATCTGGGCCGAGGATTTCTTCACCCCGATCTCGGGACCAAAATCGATTTTCAACTTAATCGCCGGCTTGCGCGCCTCGGGAAAAGGCTCGGCCTCTACGATCGTGCCGGCGCGGATGTCGATACGGTCGAAATCGGCAAAGCTGATCTCGGGTTTTCGCGTGTTGCTCGAACTCATCGACGGTCAGGCGTTTCCGTAGGTTTCGAACAGCACGCCGGCCAACGCATCCTTGGCCGAAGTCCCCGACCAGACGACGAACTGGAACGCCTGGAAATAGCATTCGCAGGCTTCCAGCGCCGACGACAACAGCACCTCGACCTGCTGGCTTGACGGCTCGACCCCACCGGCCAGCAGCAGCGACTGGCGGAACATGATGGCGCCTTCCTGCTCCCAGAGATCGAAATGGCCAAACAGCATCTGCTCGTTGATCAGCGAAAGCAGCCGCATCACCTCGAGCGCGCGCGCCTCCGGGACTTTGATGTCGAAGGCGCAGGCCAGGTGCAGCGCCTCGTAGTCCTCCATCCAGGAGAATGAAACGTGGTAGTCGGTCCAGCTCCCGGCAACCGAAATCGAGATCTCGTCGTCGCCGGCCCGTTCGAAGGACCAGTCGTTGTTGTGCGCCACCTGCTCGATAACATCCACCGGATGGATTTCGCGGGAGAATTCGAGTTCGAGAAGTTCCATGAAATGCTTCCTGTCGTTCTGGGAGCGCCACCACACGCTCCGCGGGAGAGGCACACTCGAACAATTCTGCCTAGAACTCGGACGGCCAGGACTTCGTCAACGCAAAGACCCCGGACCGGACCCCACCGCCCGGCGCATGACCCTGCTCCGAATCATGCAACAAATTCAGTCTATTGATCGGGAGTCGCGTGACCAGCCAAATTTTTCGCACTGCGTCATTCGCATGTGGAAAGGCGATGTCACAAAGATTCACGCAGTACCGGTAAGCGATTCACGACAAAGCGCTTTTTACGATCCGGCTTTGTGGAAAAGTTTAACGATTTATTTCTGATTATTTTTTTGCACGCGGCTTTGCCGCAGCCACAGGCGCTGCTTGACCGGTCAATTCGGCAAGCCTGGCCTCGAGCGCCTCGATGCGAGCGGCGAGCCGGATGTTTTCTTCCCTGGCCTTCGCCGCCATGTCGCGAGCAGCGTCGAATTCCTCGCGCTGCACCACGTCCATGGAGTTGAGTATGCGCTCGGCCTGGCCCCTGAAGGCGGTCTCCACCTCGCGCCGCACGCCCTGCGCGGCACCGGCTGCATCGGTCATCAGCTTGGCGAATTCATCGAGAATGCGGTTCGGTCCAGTCGCCATGGCAAATCCTCGCTTGGTTGAATTGACGTAGTGGCGCACCATTCGGAATGCAAGCATATGCTTGCCTTGACCGCGCCAAAAGCCTGCCGCATGGTCCGCGCCCGAACCTGATTGGAACCCGGAGACCCTGTTGAGCGAATATTTGCTGCCGCTGGCCGCCCTGCCCTTTCCCAACATCGACCCGGTCATCGTCCGGATCGGACCACTGGCGGTGCATTGGTACGGCGTCGGCTATATCGTCGGCATTCTGTTCGCCTGGTGGTATGCCAAACGCCTCGTCACCAACCCCAAACTTTGGCCCGACGGCATCCTGCCGATGAAGCCCATCGACCTCGACGACTTCATCGTCTGGGCAGCCATCGGTGTGGTGCTCGGCGGACGCACCGGCTACGTGCTGTTCTACGACCTGCCGCGCTACATTGCCAATCCGCTCGATATCGTCGCCGTCTGGCAGGGCGGCATGTCGTTTCATGGCGGCCTACTCGGCGTCATTCTCGCCATGACGCTGTTTTCCTGGTCTCGCGGCATCCGCACATGGTCGCTGTTCGACGTGGTTGCCGCCGGCGTGCCGGTAGGGCTTGGCCTCGTTCGCCTGGCAAACTTCATCAATTCCGAACTATGGGGCCGGCCGACCGACGTGCCATGGGCATTCGAATTCCCCAATGGCGGCCCATTTGCACGCCATCCGAGCCAGATCTATGAGGCGCTGCTCGAAGGCTTGGTGCTGTTCCTGGTCCTGCGCTTCCTCACCCATTCCAGGCTCAAGCTGAAGACGCCGCGCTTCGTCGGCGGCGCCTTCATCGCCGGCTATGGCGCCTCGCGCATCTTCGTCGAATTCTTCCGCGAGCCCGACCAGCAGCTTGGCTACCTCCTTGGCACGAGCTGGCTGACCATGGGAATGGTGCTGTCACTGCCGATGGTGCTGGCCGGCATCTGGGCGATGGCTACAGCCAAGCCGGTGACAAAACCGCAGCCGGCATGACGCGGCTGAAGACCCGCATCGCCGAGCTGATCGGTGCGGTAGGACCGATCCCCATCAGCGAATACATGGCGCTCTGCCTGTTCGATCCGCAGGACGGCTATTATACGACACGCGAGCCGTTTGGCGCCGCCGGCGACTTCGTCACCGCGCCGGAGATCAGCCAGATGTTTGGCGAGCTGGTCGCCATCTGGCTCTACCAGGCGTGGCTGGCGATCGACCGGCCGACGCCGGTCGCCATCGCCGAAATCGGCCCCGGCCGCGGCACGCTGATGAGAGATATGCTGCGCACGCTTTCGCGGCTCGATCCGACGCTTACCGCCAGCGCATCGTTCGCCTTGATCGAGGCCAGTCCGCGGTTGACCGAGGTCCAGAAACGGACGCTTGCCGGGACGTCGGCCACCATCGCCTGGCATGAGGCCGTCGACACGCTGCCGCAGGGGCCGCTTCTGATTGTTGGTAACGAGCTGTTTGACGCCGTGCCCATCCGCCAGTTCGTCCGCGCTGGAGCCGGCTGGAGCGAACGGATGATCGGTCTCGACGACGCGAACCGGCTGCGCTTTTTCGTCGGCGCCGGCTCGCTTGACCCGATGCTGCTGCCGGAGGGTGCCGAGAATGCGACGCAAGGTGCCATCGTCGAGGTGGCGCCAGCCCGCGCCGCCCTGATGGCGGCCATCGCCGGGCGACTTGCCGGATTTGGCGGAGCCGGCCTGTTTCTCGACTACGGTCATCTCCAGCCCGGGATCGGCGACACCTTGCAGGCCTTGCGCAAGCACGGTCATGAGGACGTGCTGGCCAATCCGGGGCAGGCCGATCTCACAGCCCATGTCGATTTCGCTCCCCTCGCGGCAACCGTTCGGGCACACGGCCTCGATGCCCACCTCTCAACGCAAGGTGAATTCCTGCTCAAGATGGGGCTTCTCGAACGGGCTGGCCGGCTCGGCGCCAACGCCGATGAGGCAGCTCGCGAAAAGATCGCGGCCGACGTCGAGCGCCTCGCCGGCCCGCAGGCCATGGGCGAACTCTTCAAGGTGCTTGCCGTCCTCCCTGCCGGCATTGCCGTTCCGCCGTTTCCAAGCACGGATTGACTTTTCGCTGCCGCCTCTTTCACTCTCCCGTCTCCGACTAGCGCCCGACATCAACTTCGCCAGCCTTCAACCGCCCAGCCTTCAACTGCGCCCCTTCAACTCGCTTGACGAAATCGCCCATACGGACAACAAAGCCGCCATGCTGAATCAGACCAAACCGGATCCCGTTCGGTCGCCCTTGCTGGAAACGGCGCAAGGCATCCGCCACGGCTACTTCACGCGAGTCGGCGGCATTTCCAGCGGCATCTACCGGGGCCTCAACATCGGGGCCGGTTCGAACGATGACCAGACGCTGGTGCGCGAAAATCGCCGCCGGGTCGCCGAATGGATGGGCGTGCCCGCAAACCATCTGCTGACCGCTCACCAGGTTCATTCGCCGGACGTCGTCATTGCCAGGGAGCCTTTTGCCGGCGAGCGGCCCAAGGCCGACGCCATTGTCACCGACCGGCCGGGCATTGCCGTCGGTGCCTCGACCGCCGACTGCGGACCGGTCCTCTTCGCCGACGCCGAGGCGCGCATTATCGGCGCCGCCCATGCCGGCTGGAAAGGCGCTTTCACCGGAGTGCTGGAAAACACCATCGCGGCAATGGAAAGCCTCGGCGCCCGGCGCGACTGCATCGTCGCAGTGCTCGGTCCTTCGATCGGCACACGGAATTACGAAGTCGGACCGGAATTCGTCGCCCGTTTCGTCGACGCCGATGCCTGCAATGCTCGCTATTTCGCGCCCTCCGCAAATGCCGGACACGCGATGTTCGATCTCAACCGCTACACGGTTGACCGGCTGACCAAGGCTGGCGTCAACGCCGAAGGACTTGGCCGCTGCACCTATGCCGAGGAAGAGCTTTTCTACTCCTATCGGCGCAGCACGCATCGCAACGAGCCCGACTACGGGCGGCAGGTTTCGGCAATCGTTTTGGAGGCTGACTGATGGCGCTGCATTTCGAACGCTCGGAATTCGACGCGCGGCGCGATCGACTGATGATCGAGATCGCCGAAAAGAAGCTCGACGCCGTCCTGCTGTTTGCCCAGGAAAGCATGTATTGGCTAACCGGCTACGATACCTTCGGCTTCTGCTTTTTCCAGTGCCTGGTGGTCAAGGCCGACGGCTCGATGGTGCTGCTGACGCGTTCGGCCGACTTGCGCCAGGCGCGCCACACCTCGATCATCGACAACATCGTTTTGTGGACGGACCGCAACGGCGCCAATCCGGCGGTAGACCTGCGCAACCTGCTCAACGAACTCGACCTGCTCGGTGCCCGCATCGGCGTCGAATACGACACCCACGGCCTGACCGCCTATAATGGCCGGCGCCTCGACGAGCAGTTGCAGACCTTCGGGCAGATCGCGGATGCCTCCGGCATTGTCAGCCGGCTACGGCTGTTCAAGAGCCCGGCAGAAATCGCCAAGGCGGAAAAAGCCGCAAATCTGGCCGACGACGCGCTGGACGCAGCACTGCCGCTGATCAAGCAGGGCGGCGATGAGGCGCTGATCCTCGCCGCCATGCAAGGTGCCATCTTTGCCGGCGGCGGCGATTATCCGGCCAACGAGTTCATCATCGGCTCCGGCGTCGACGCCCTGCTTTGCCGCTACAAAGCCGGCCGCCGCAAGCTCACCAAGAACGACCAGCTGACGCTCGAATGGGCCGGTGTCTTCCACCACTACCATGCGGCAATGATGCGCACGGTGTTGACCGGCAAGGTATCGAAACGCCACCAGGAATTGTTCGATGCCGCCCGCGCCGCGCTACTTGCAGTCGAGAAGGCGATGACGCCCGGTAATACGTTCGGCGACGTGTTCGACGCCCATGCCCGCACCCTCGAAGTCCACAATTTGACCAAGCACCGGCTTAATGCCTGCGGCTATTCGCTCGGCGCCCGCTTCACCCCGTCCTGGATGGATATGCCGATGTTCTATCAGGGTAATCCCGAACCGATTGCGCCGAACATGACGCTGTTCGCCCATATGATCATCATGGACTCCGAAACCGAAACCGCGATGACGCTTGGCCGCACCTATCTGACGACCGAATCCCAGCCGAAGCCGCTGTCCCGCCATGATCTCGACTTGATCGTGCAGTGAATCCATAATGCAAAGAGTGTGAGGGGCGTTCATCGCCAAGGAGTTTTCAGGCTAATGAGACGATCGCATGTGACGACCGTGTCATTGCTCGTGGCGCTGGCGCTGGCGGCCTGCACCAATGCGAAGGACGTTCTCGAACCGTCGGCCATTGCCCCGCAATCGACGCAATCGCTCTCCGGAGCCGGAAGTGCCGCAACGCCCCCCGCAACTCCGGCTCGGCCTGCCGGCACCGCGCAAACTGCAGATACAGCGCAGCCTTCGGCTGCAGTAGCCGTGCCGCCCGCCAAAAGCGCGGCTGCCATTGCGCGGACCCGGCTGCAGGTGGCGCCGATCGTCGGCGCCTCGGTAGAAGCCGCGACACCGCTGACCGCCGAGCTTCAGACACGCGCCAGGCAGCGCGGCATCACCTTGGCCGGCAGCACCGACCAGACCCCAACGCATGTGCTCAAGGGCTATTTCTCGACCATGACGGAAGGCAAGGACACCACCGTCATCTACGTCTGGGACATCTATGACCCGGCCGGCAACCGGCTGCATCGCATCAATGGCCAGCAGAAGGCACCCTCCGTCGGCGGCGGTGAAGGCTGGGCGGCGGTGGCGCCGGCGACCATGCAGGCAATTGCCGACCAGACAATCGACCAGTTCGCCACCTGGCTTGGCGGCGGCGCCGGCTGACCTGGAGCATGATTTCCGAAAAGTGGAATCCGGTTTTCGGAAAAGACCATGCTCAGACTGAAAGATAGAGCTATCCCCGATTCCGTCGGCATCGCAGTGGACCTATCGCCGCATCGTCAAGCCGTAAGCGTTTATTGAGATTAGCCGGCGGATTCCCATTCACGACGCTTGCAATACCGGCGCGGGCCGCTAAAAGCCCGACTAAGAGGCTGGAGTGCTATCGGAGTCTCTCAATCCTTCGCCAGGAACGGTGCATGAAGCTCTTCGCGGGCAATTCCAACAGGGTGCTGGCCGAATCAGTCGCCCGCTACCTCAACATTCCGCTGGGCAAGGCCAGCGTCAGGCGCTTCGCCGACCAGGAAATCTTCGTCGAGATCCAGGAGAATGTGCGCGGCGAGGACGTCTTCATCCTGCAGTCCACCTCGTTCCCGACCAACGATCATCTGATGGAACTGCTCATCATGATCGACGCCTTCATGCGCTCTTCGGCCAAGCGCATCACTGCGGTTATTCCTTATTTCGGCTATGCCAGGCAGGATCGCCGCGCCTCGGGCCGCACACCCATCTCGGCCAAACTGGTCGCCAACATGATCACGAGGGCGGGCGTCGACAGGGTGCTGACCCTGGATCTCCATGCCGGCCAGATTCAAGGCTTCTTCGACATCCCGACCGACAATCTGTTTTCCGTGCCGGTCATGGCCCGCGACGTAAAGGCGAAATACAAGCAGCTTGCCAATGTCATGGTGGTTTCGCCGGATGTCGGCGGCGTGGTCCGCGCCCGCGCCCTCGCCAAGCGCATCGATGCCCAGCTCGCCATCGTCGACAAGCGCCGCGAGCGCCCCGGCGAATCGGAAGTCATGAACGTCATCGGTGACGTGCGCGGCAAGGATTGCCTGTTGATCGACGACATCATCGATTCGGGCGGAACACTGTGCAATGCAGCCGATGCGCTGCTTGCCGACGGCGCCACCAGCGTCACCGCTTATACTACTCATGGCGTTTTGTCCGGCGGCGCCATCGCCCGCATCGGCGCCTCGAAACTGCAGGAACTGGTCATCACCGATTCCATCCAGCCGACCCAGGCAGTGCTCGACGCCGCCAATATCCGCGTCATCTCCATCGCCGAACTGATGGGCGAGGCGATCTCACGCACGGCGACCGAGGAATCGGTGTCGAGCCTGTTCGATTAATGCGTGTCGCGCAAAACTGTGCAGCGGTTTTCCGATAACGACATGCATAAAAACAAGAACCTAAAGCGCATCGCATGAGGCGGGTCGAACGCGACGCCTTCAGGGCTGCGACTCAGGCCGAGCCGGACCGCTTGTTCGCCGCACCTTCGCCAGCATCACGGGCGCCGCGCATGTAACCGCGTGGCGAGGCTCCCAGCATGCGCTTGAACATGGTGATGAACGCCGGCACGCTGTCATAGCCGAGATCGAGCGCCACCCTTGTGATCGGCTCGCCGTCGGCCAGCCGTGGCAGCGCCGCGAACAGGCAGGCCTGCTGACGCCAGGTCGACAGCGACAATCCCGTCTGGCGGTGGAACGCGCGGGTGAAAGAGCGGCGACTCATGCCAACGATAGCGGCCCATTGGTCGATCGTCGCATGCGGTGACGGTGCCGAGACGAAGCGCCGGCACAGCGTCGCCAGCCTTGCATCGGACGGGAACGGCAGGCCGAGCGGCCGTTCCGGCAGGTTCGGGATTTCGTGCAGCAGGAGCTTCATGATCAGTCCGCCCCGGCCCTCCAGCTCGGCGCCCTGCGGCAGCTTTTCCGATTCCACGATCAGGCTGTGCATCAGGTCGGTGATGCCCACGACACGCAACCCGTCCGGTAGGCCGGGAATGGCCTCCGGCATCACATAGACGGACCGCATGCTGACGTCGCCCAGCATCTCGACGGAATGTTCGGTGCCGGCGGGGATCCACATCGCGTGGTCCGGAGGCACCATCCAGCGCCCATGCCGCGTCGTTACCAGCACGACCCCGACCAGCGCGTGCAGCAACTGGCTGCGGCTGTGATGGTGCCGTGGCACATGGTAGCCGTCCGGATATTCGGTCGGCAGCGCCACTGCCGGCCCTACGGCCTGCTCCAGCCATTGCCAGCGACGCTCATGCAGCAGCCCGAGATCAGCGTCGCCCGCCTTGAACATTTCCTTGCCATGCGGCATCAGCTATGGCCCACTTGCGAAACTATTGGACCAAACCACGAAAGAAGTCGCGTGACAAGCGACGTATAAGGCAGGCGGCCCCATAAGACCGCGTGCGGAAGTGCCCGCCAAAAAGACCACGGAGCATGCCTTGACAGATACCACAGCAATCGCCGAGGGCGAGCCGGCAGCGGCCGGCCACATCTCAGCTCAGGCGACGGCCTTCACCGTCATCCTGGCGGTGAGCTTCTGTCATTGCATCAACGACATCATGCAGTCGCTGCTGTCGGCGATCTATCCGCTGCTGAAGGCCAATTACGGTCTCGATTTCTGGCAGATCGGCCTCTTGACTTTCACTTTCCAGGTGACGGCATCCTTGCTGCAGCCGGTGATCGGCATGATCACCGACAAGCGGCCGATGCCTTATTCGCTGCCCTACGGCATGGCCTCCTCGTTGATCGGACTGGTCGTGCTGGCCTACGCCGGACACTATTTCCTGCTCCTCATCGGCGCCTCGCTGATCGGTATCGGCTCGGCGATCTTCCATCCGGAATCCTCGCGCATCGCCCGCTTCGCCTCCGGCGGCCGGTTCGGTCTTGCGCAGTCGCTGTTCCAGGTCGGCGGCAATTTCGGCCAGGCTATGGGGCCGCTGCTGGCAGCCTTCATCGTCGTGCCCTTCGGCCAGACCAGCATTGCCTGGTTCGCCGGCGGCTCGCTGATCGGCATCATCGTGCTGTGGCAGGTCGGCGGCTGGTACAGCCGGCTGCGTGCCGCGCAGGGCGCCCGCAAGGCGGCAAGCTTCGTCTCGCCCTTCCCGCGCCGCAAGGTGATGGGAGCGCTGCTGGTGCTGACGCTGCTGGTACTGACCAAGAACGCCTATATTTCCAGCCTTGCCAGCTACTACACCTTCTATTCCATTCATAAGTTCGGTGTTTCGGTGCAGATGTCGCAAGTCATGCTGTTCCTGTTCCTCGGCGCCTCTGCCCTGGGCATCCTGCTCGGCGGCCCGTTCGGCGACCGCTACGGGCAGAAGGCGATGATCTGGTTCTCGATCGTCGGCGTGCTGCCCTTCACGCTGGCCCTGCCCTACGCCAATTTCGAGTGGACGATGGTTCTCACCGTGCTGATCGGCCTGATCCTGTCCTCGGCCTTCTCGAACATCGTCGTCTTCGCCCAGGAATTGGTGCCCGGCCGCGTCGGCATGATCGCCGGCATCTTCTTCGGCTTCGCCTTCGGCATGGGCGGCATCGCCGCCGCCGTGCTTGGCGTCGTCGCCGACCTGAAAGGCATCGATTTCGTCTTCCAGGTCTGCTCGTATTTGCCGCTGCTCGGGCTACTGACGGTCCTCCTGCCTAACATGAAGGCAGCGAGGAAGCTGGAGGCGGCGGCCAGCTAAACATCAGTGCATCTTTCGGAATTGATAGGAGGGCGTGGCAGTTGCCGCGCCCTTGATGATTCTTTCACCATACGCCGGGTGAAAAGCCTGTCAGAGAGGGTCACCCCTGAAGGCAAAATTGTGGTCAGCAACGCTTCCAAGTTGAACATACCGGGCTTACCCCTGATGCTGCGCAGCGCTCCGCGCCAGGAAAGGCAATTCGCTTATGTCCAGACTAAAAGGCAAGGCCGCATTGATTACCGGCGGCACCAGCGGCATCGGCCTAGTGACGGCACAACGTTTCATCGAGGAAGGTGCGCGCGTCGCTATCACCGGAACCAATGCGAGCCGTCTCGAGGAGGCGCGCACCACCCTCGGCAGTGACGTACTTGTCATTGCCGCTGACGCCGGAGATGCCGCTGCCCAGAACGACATAGCGCGGCGGATCGAGGAAACCTTCGGCAAGCTCGACATTCTCTTCCTCAATGCCGGTATCGCCGACCTGCGCCCGCTTGGCGACTGGACCGAGGCCGCGTTTGACAGGAGCATCGATGTCGACCTCAAGGGGCCCTACTTCCTGGTCAAGGCGCTCGTTCCGCTGTTTTCGAACCCGTCGTCGATCATCCTCAGCGGCTCGGTCAACGCACATATGGGAATGGCTGGAACGCACGTCTATGCGCTGGCCAAGGCCGGCATGATTTCGCTCGCCCGGACGCTCTCGGGCGAACTGATAGAACGGGGTATTCGCGCCAATGTGATCAGCCCGGGTCCGATCGACACGCCGCTAAACGACAAACTTGGGCTGGCCCCCGAAGCGGCGAAGGCGCGCGCGAAAGCTGTGGTCGGCCTGGTGCCTGCCCGTCGTTTCGGAACCGCCGAGGAAATTGCCAATGCAGTGGTTTTTCTTGCTTCGGACGAATGCCCGTTCATGGTCGGAGCGGAAATGCTGATCGATGGCGGCTTGAGCATCGCCTGACATCGGCACGACGTGACAAAAAAAGACACTCGCCAGAAGGCAGTTTTTTGTCACGTTCTTAAAGGCCTGAAGAAGGCCAGCAGGTCGGCGCTGATGACACCGGCATGGGTGATCGCCATGCCATGGGAAACCCTTGTAGACCTGCCTGCCATGACCTTGCCTGCCATGACTTGCACCCTTTCCCGCCTTCGGCTATAGAGCCGCCACCCGCGTAGACACCCTTGGAGGCAACGCGGCGGAAGGCTGCCTTCCCTTGTGATCCCGAACAAAGGTCCGCTTGCTTATGCGGCTGCCGCTTTCGGATATGCAGGCCCGGCGGCTTTCGACGTTTACGGCCCAGCCACGCTGGCCGCGAACGCTCCAGAACAACGCGAAAGGAAATGCCATGAGCCACGATACTTACGAGCTCAAGGCCGAAGCGCGCGAACAGGTCGGTAAGGGGTCCGCCCGTGCAGTTCGCCGCAACGGTAAAGTGCCTGCAGTGATTTACGGCGACAAGCAGCCTCCCCTGGCGATTGCGCTGACCTATAAGGACATCTACTACAAGATCCATGGCGGCGGGTTTCTGACCACGGTCGCCACGATCGACGTCGACGGCAACAAGATCCAGGTTCTGCCCAAGGATTTTCAGCTCGACCCGGTCAAGGATTTTCCGGTCCATGTCGATTTCCTGCGCATCGGCAAGGACACCGAAGTCAATGTCGACGTGCCCGTGCACTTCATCAATGAAGACAAGTCGCCCGGCATCAAGCGCGGCGGCGTGCTCAACATCGTGCGCCACGAGGTCGAGTTCCACTGCCCGGCGAATGCGATCCCGGATTTCATCACCATCGATCTCACCGGCACCGATATCGGCGATTCGATCCACATTTCGGCCGTCACCTTGCCGGCCGGCGTCAAGCCGGTGATCTCCGACCGCGACTTCACCATCGCGACCATTGCCGGTTCCTCGGCGATGAAGCCGGAGGCGGTAGAAGAGACGACTGAAGCGGCTGCGCCCGAAGCGGCTCCTGCCGCCGAAGAGAAGTAACCCCTTCCCGCCCGGAGGCGACGATGCTTGTCTTTGCAGGCCTCGGCAATCCGGGCGCGAAATACGCCAGCAACCGGCACAATGTCGGCTTCATGGCGGCGGACGCGATCGCCCGCCGCCATTCCTTTTCGCCCTGGTCGAAGAAATTCCAGGGTCTGATCGCCGAAGGCACGCTTGCCGGCGAAAAGGTGATCCTGATCAAGCCGCAGACCTTCATGAACCTGTCCGGCCAATCGGTCGGCGAAGCCTTGCGCTTCTATAAGCTCGGCCCTTCGGCGCTGACTGTCTTTTATGACGAGATCGACCTTGCTGCCGGCAAGGTGCGTGTCAAGGTCGGTGGCGGTTCCGGCGGCCACAACGGTATCCGCTCGCTCGACCAGCACGTCGGCAAGGATTTTCGCCGTGTGCGCATCGGCGTCGGCCACCCCGGCGTCAAGGAAATGGTGCATGGCCATGTGCTCGGCGATTTCGCCAAGGCCGACCGCGAATGGCTGGACGTGCTGCTCGACGCAATCGCCGACGGTGCCGGATTGCTTGCCGAGGGCGACGACAATTCCTTCATGAACCGCGTGACGCTGGCCCTGCGCGACAAGCTCACGCCGACGGGCGACGACGACCGCCCGCCGCCCAAGGCGCCAAAGGCACAAAGCCACGTCCGCCAGGCGCGGCCGCAGCAGCCGGCGGCCAAGCTGCCCGAAACCGGCCCCATGGCGGCCATGCTGAAGAAGCTTTTTGGCGGCAAGGACTGAGCCATGGCGCCGTCAGCGCCGCGGGCATGAGTGCTCAGGGCTTGACGATCATCGGCGCTTTCGCCCATAGCCCTGATCAAATTTCGATTTCCCGATAGGACCAGACAAAAATGGGTTTCAAATGCGGCATCGTTGGCTTGCCCAATGTCGGCAAGTCGACGCTCTTCAATGCGTTGACCAGGACGGCGGCGGCGCAGGCCGCCAATTATCCGTTCTGCACCATCGAACCGAATACCGGCGAGGTGGCGGTGCCCGACCCGCGCCTGCAGAAGATCGCCGCGATCGGCAAGTCGAAGGAGATCATCCCGACCCGCATCTCGTTCGTCGACATTGCCGGCCTAGTGCGTGGCGCCTCCAAAGGCGAAGGGCTTGGCAACCAATTCCTCGCCAACATCCGTGAGGTCGACGCCATCGTCCATGTGCTGCGCTGCTTCGAGGATGACGACATTACCCATGTCGAGGGCCGCATCGATCCTGTCGCTGATGCCGAGACCGTCGAAACCGAATTGATGCTTGCCGACCTCGACAGCCTTGAGCGCCGCATCGTGCAGATCCGCAAGCGTGCCGCCGGCCAGGACAAGGAAGCAGCGACCGTACTTCCGATGATGGAAGCGGCGCTTGAACTGCTGCAGGCCGGCAAGCCCGCCCGCATCCTGCTCAACGGCATCTCGGCTGAGGATCTGCGCATCCTGCAGGGGCTGAATCTCTTGACCTCACACCCGGTGCTTTACGTCTGCAACGTCGCGGAAGCCGATGCCGCCACCGGCAACGCGCATACCAGGGCGGTCGAGAAGATGGCCGCCGCGCAAGGTGCCCGCACCGTTGTGATTTCCGCGGCGATCGAGGCCGAGGTCGCCCAGCTCTCGGACGAAGAGGAAATGGAATTCCTGGCAACGCTCGGTCTGGACGAACCCGGCCTGAACAAGGTCATCCGCGCCGGCTACGAGCTGCTCCAGCTCATCACCTACTTTACCGTTGGCCCCAAGGAGACACGCGCCTGGACCGTGCACAAGGGCGCCAAGGCGCCGCAGGCAGCAGGCGTCATCCACACCGATTTCGAGCGCGGCTTCATCCGCGCCCAGACCATCGCCTATGACGACTTCGTCAGGCTGGGCGGCGAAGTCGCGGCCAAGGAGGCCGGCAAGGCGCGCGACGAAGGCAAGGAGTATGTCGTCCAGGACGGCGACATCATGCTGTTCAAGTTCAACACCTGACCCGGCGAGGGAGCCCAATGGTCACCATTGCCGTCGCTCGATGACAAACTTCAAAGCAGGGTGTCGCAGTGCCTCTTGCGCTGCTTGACGGGCCATCGTGCGGGGTCTAAGGGGCCTCTGCACCGGCCTCGCGCCTCGCCTGCCCGTGTCCGTGCGATGTGACTGACGCGCCCCCTCCAAACGAACGCTCTTTGGCAACAGCAAGGGAGACCCGGCGATGATCAAGGCCTTCGTCGTCGACAATGATCGCCTGCGCCTGGTCGACGATCTCTTGCAAAACAGCGACACCGTCGTCTGGGTCGACCTCTTCAACCCGACAAAGGAAGAAGAGACTTCAATCGAGACCTGGCTCGGCGTCGCCGTTCCGACCCGCGAAGAGATGGAAGAGATCGAGATCTCGAGCCGTCTCTACGTCGAGGACGGCGCCTACTTCATGACCGCCATTCTGCCTGCGCAGACCGAGGTGAACGATCCGTTGATGTCGCCGGTTACCTTCGTGCTCGCCGGCAGCAGGCTGATCACCGTGCGGTACCACGAACCGAAGGCGTTCAAGACCTTTCCGCTGCGCGCCGAAAAGGTGGCGACCGGTTGCACCAGCGGTGACACTATCCTGATCGGACTGCTGGAGGCGATCGTCGACCGCCTCGCCGACATTCTGGAGCGCGCCGGCCGCGACGTCGAGGCGATCTCGCGCGACATCTTCGAGGCACGCTCGACCAAGGTTTCCAAGCGCAACCGCGACTTCCAGGAGCTGTTGAAAGGCATTGGCCGCAAGGAGGACCTCGCCTCCTCGATTCGCGACAGCCTGATCTCGCTGCAGCGCCTTGCCGGCTTTCTCGCCCATGCCTCCACGCAAAGCAGGATGAGCAAGGACACCCGCGCTCGCATCAAGACCTTGTCGCGCGACGTGCTGTCGCTCGCCGACCACGCCACGTTCCTGTCGCAGAAGATCAGCTTCCTGCTCGACGCGACGCTCGGCATGATCTCGATCGAGCAGAACGCCATCATCAAGATCTTCTCCGTCGCCGCTGTCATCTTCCTGCCGCCGACGCTTGTCGCTTCGATCTACGGCATGAATTTCGACATCATCCCTGAGCTCAAATGGCACTTTGGCTATCCCTTCGCCATCGGCATGATGGTGCTTTCGGCAATCCTGCCTTTCTGGTATTTCCGCCGTCGCGGCTGGCTATAGGGTCGTCAATACGCGCCACGGCTCGGGCACAGCAGGCTGGCGCACTAGAAATTGCTTGACCAAATGCCGCCCTGCCTGCATCCGGGACCCGACCCGTAGCGATCGTACAATCCTGAACAGGATTTCCAGACCATGACCACAAAGACCTGGGCTTATGAGGATTTTGCCGAGGGCGCTTCGCTCGACCTCGGCACCAAGCTGGTAAGCGCCGCCGAAATCATAGAATTCGCCAACGAGTTCGATGCCCAGCCGATGCATCTCGACGAGGCCGCGGGCAAGGCCAGCATCCTCGGCGGGCTGGCGGCTTCGGGCTGGCACACCTGCGCCATGTTCATGCGCATGCTGTGCGATGCCTTCCTGCTCGACTCGACCTCCCAGGGCGCGCCGGGCGTCGACCAGGTCAAATGGAAACGGCCGGTCCTGGCCGGTGACCTGTTGAGCGGCAGCACCACCGTCCTTGCCAAGCGACTGTCCAGATCGAAGCCCCGCCTTGGCCTGGTGACCATGCGCAGCGAGTTGTTCAACCAGCGCGGCGAAGGTGTTTTCGAGCTCGAAAACACCGTCATGTTCCTCACCCGCGAGGGCAGTGCGTGAGCCTCGACGAATTCTTCTGCATCGGTATCACCGTCACGCTCGGTTCACATCGATTCGAACCGGAGGCGATCAAGGCGTTCGCCCGCAAATACGACCCGCAGATATTCCATATCGACGAAGAGGCGGCGAAGAACAGCATGTTCGGCGGGCTCTGCGCCTCGGGCTGGCACACCGCCGCCACCTGGATGAAATTGAACCTCCAGGCTGGCATGGAGGCAGAGGTCGCCCGCTGGCCCGGCCCCGGGCCGGTGCCGGAATTCGGTCCCTCGCCCGGCTTCAAGAACCTCAAATGGCCCAAACCTGTCTATGCCGGGGAAACCGTGACTTTCACCCGCACCGCGCTGGCCCATCGCCCCATCGCCTCGCGACCGGGCTGGCGGCTGCTGACGCTTCGCTCAGAGGCCTTCGATTCGATCGGCGACAAGGTCATCGAATTCGAAAGTGCCGTGCTGGTGAAGGTGGAGTGAGCGGAGTTCTTTCCCTCTCCCACAGGAAAGAAGGAAGAAACGCTCAATGCCCCTCAAACCCGATCAGCGTCCTCACCGGTACGCCGAGCGCCTCTAACCTCTCTCGGCCGCCAAGGTCCGGCAGGTCGATGACGAAGCAGGCGGCGAGGATATCGGCGCCGATCTGCCGCAATAGCTTGACGGCCGCCTCGGCCGTGCCGCCGGTGGCGATCAAATCGTCGACGAGGATTACCTTTTCGCCTGGAGAAACGCCGTCCTTGTGCATCTCCATCTCGTCCAGCCCGTATTCCAGGCTGTAGGCGACGCGCACCGTCTCGTAAGGCAGCTTGCCTTTTTTACGGATCGGCACGAAGCCGGCCGAGAGCTGGTGGGCGATAGCGCCGCCGAGGATGAAGCCGCGCGCCTCGATGCCGGCGATCTTGTCGATCTTCAGGCCGGCATAGGGATGCACCAGTTCGTCGATGGCGCGGCGGAAGGCCCGCGCATTGCCGAGCAGCGTGGTGATGTCGCGAAACAGGATGCCCGGCTTGGGATAATCCGGAATGGTGCGGATCGCGGCAAGCAGCGTCTCTTCGAGCGAGGATTTCATCGAGCGGCTCTCCGGGCTATTCAGATTCGGCTGAAGGCGTGAAAGGAATGGGCCAATCGTAACCCGGCGCCGCCAAGTCCGGCTACCGCCATGTGATGCCTGACGGAAAATTGTCCGGCAAAGGGCCTTGCTCAGCGTCGGCTGCGATGAATCGACATGCCTGCAATGAAAAGGGCGCCTTTCGACGCCCTCGCATTTTCGTATATCGCAGGGCTCAGTGCGCCACGCCGGCCCACACCTTGCGCTTGGTCAGGTAGACCAGCGCACCGAACAGCAGCAGGAAGACCAGCACGCGAAAGCCGGTCTTCTTGCGGTCCTCGAGGTGCGGCTCGGCCGCCCACATCAGGAACGCCGACACGTCGCGCGAGTACTGGTCGACCGTCTGCGGCGCGCCGTCATCATAGGTAACCTGGCCGTCGGAGAGCGGCTTCGGCATCTTCAGCGACACGCCGGACAGGAAGTACGGATTGTAGTGCGTGCCTTCCGGTATGACCATGCCCGCCGGCGGCTGCTGGTCGTAGCCGGTCAGCAGTGAGTGGATGTAGTCGGGGCCGCCTTGCGCATATTGCGTAAAGATGTCGAACACGAAGCGCGGGAAGCCGCGCTCGACCCCGCGCGCCTTGGCCAGCAGCGACATGTCGGGCGGTGCTGCGCCGCCATTTGCCGCCGCTGCCGCTTCGACATTGGGGAATGGCGCCGGGAAATGGTCGGACGGCTTGCCGGGGCGGTCGAACATGTCGCCGGCATCGTTCGGGCCGTCATGGATCGTATATTCGGCCGCCAGCGTCTTGATCTGCGCATCCGAATAGCCAAGGCCTTCCAGCGTACGGAACGCCACCAAATTCATCGAATGGCAGGCCGAGCAGACTTCCTTGTAGACCTTCAGTCCGCGCTGCAGCTGGGCCTTGTCGTAGGTGCCGAATGGCCCGGCGAAGCTCCAGTCCATTTCCTTCGGTTCGTGTATCGGGAAATGCGTCGGCGCCGCCTCATTGTGCGCCTCTTCCTGGGCGCTGGCTCCAGTGCTTGCGGCACCCATGCCCGCGGCCACAAGGCCAAGCAGCGCCAGCGAGGAGAGAATCTTTTTCATGCCAATTCCCCTTGAGATTCTCTGACGCGCTGTCATCGTCTCGAGCATGACCTTGTCCGAGTACCGGTTTCCACTTTTCGGGATCATGCTCAGCCCTTGGTTTCCGGCGCGGTCGTGGCGCCGGCCGGATGTCCGCCGCCGCCCTTGTTCTTCTCGAGCACCGCCTCGGTGATCGAATTCGGCAGCCGTCGCGGCTTTTCGATCAGCCCGAGCACCGGCAGAGCTACCAGGAAGAAGGCGAAGTAGAACAGCGTCGCCATCTGCGCCATGAATACATAGCTGCCCTCGGCCGGCTGCGAGCCCAGCCAGCCGAGCAGGATGGCGTCGGCCACGAACAGCCAGAAGAACAGCTTGTACCAGGGTCGGTAGACTGCCGAGCGCACCTTCGAGGTGTCGAGCCACGGCACCAGGAACAGCATGACAATCGCGCCGAACATGCAGAGCACGCCCCCGAGCTTGGAGTTGATGGGCCCGATATTGAAGGTAATGGCGCGCAGGATCGCGTAGAACGGCAGGAAGTACCATTCCGGCACGATGTGGGCCGGCGTCTTCAGCGGGTTGGCCACGGTGTAATTGTCGGGATGGCCGAGATAATTCGGCAGGTAGAACACGAAATAGGCGAAGACGAACAGGAACACGATCATGCCGAACCCGTCCTTTATGGTCGCGTAAGGCGTGAAGGCGAGCGTGTCGGTCTTCGATTTGACCTCGATGCCGGTCGGATTGTTCTGGCCGACGACGTGAAGCGCCCAGATGTGCAGCACGACGACGCCGGCAATCATGAACGGCAAAAGGTAGTGCAGCGCAAAGAAGCGGTTCAGCGTCGGATTGTCGACCGCGAAGCCGCCGAGGAGAAGCTGCTGGATCCAGTCGCCGACCAGCGGAATGGCGGTGAAGAAGCCGGTGATGACGGTGGCGCCCCAGAACGACATCTGGCCCCAGGGCAGCACATAGCCCATGAACCCGGTCGCCATCATCAGCAGGTAGATGATGCAGCCGAGGATCCACAGCAGCTCACGCGGCGCCTTGTAGGAGCCGTAGTAGAGGCCACGGAAAATATGGATGTAGACGGCGACGAAGAAGAACGACGCGCCGTTGGAATGGAGATAGCGCAGCAGCCAGCCCGAATTCACGTCGCGCATGATCTTCTCGACCGAATCGAAGGCGAGAGTGCTGTCGGCTGCATAGTGCATGGCCAGCACGATACCGGTCAGGATCTGCGCCGCCAGCATAAGCGCAAGGATGCCGCCGAAGGTCCAGGCATAGTTCAGGTTGCGCGGCACCGGATAGGCGATGAAGCTGTCATAGACCAGCCGCGGCAGCGGCATGCGCGAATCGAACCAGCGTCCGATGCCGGACTTGGGCGTATAGGTCGAGTGTCCCTCGCTCATGGAAATATCCCCTGCCTCAGCCGATACGGATCTTGGTGTCAGAAATGAATTGGAACACCGGTACCGCCATGTTCTCCGGCGCCGGCCCCTTCCGGATGCGGCCGGCGGTATCGTATACGGAACCGTGGCATGGGCAGAACCAGCCGCCGAAATCGCCTTCCTGGCCGAGCGGGATGCAGCCGAGATGGGTGCAGACCTGGACCATCACCATCCAGGCTTCCTTGCCCGGCGTGGTTCGATTGGCGTCGGTTGCCGGCGCATCGGCCGGCAGGTTGGCATTGCGGGCGATTGGGTCCTTGAGTTCGGCGAGATTGACCGCCTCGGCGTCCTTCATCTCTTTTTCGGTGCGGTTGCGTACGACCACCGGCTTGCCGCGCCACTTCACGACGAGCGACATTCCTGGCGTCAGCGACGAGACGTCGACCTCGACCGAGGCAAGCGCCAGCGTCGAGGCATCCGGACGCATCTGGTCGATGAACGGCCAAGCAACGGCGCCCGCGCCGACCACCGCGGCCATGCCGGTGGCGACGTAGAGAAAATCACGGCGGTTGGGATCCTGGGTGTCGGTTGCGCTCACGGGTGCCTGATCCTTTCGCCTCTTCCGTGCCGGCGGCCGAGCTTGTTCCCCGCTCAATCGCGCCGGCCCGACAGCGCATGGCGAACAGGCTAGCGAATTCCTCCGGCATTTGGGACTTGGGTTTATGCGTGAAGCCTGTTTTTGTCCAGACGGGCGAAGGCACAAGGGCAGATTGTCGCGGGGGCGTAATTTGCCCAGCGGAACGATTGGAAAACAGCAGCAAAACCAAACGGCTGCGTTCACCTCGACAGCGGACGCTCGCCCGGTTTATCCTCGCCCCATGGCGCATGTCATCGACCGCGACAAATGGGCCAAAGCGCCCGACCGCTGGCCCGACCACTGGCAAGGCGAGTTGCAATGCGGGCCTTACGGTTCCAGCAGTTGCCTGATCTTTAACTACCTGCCGGAGACTGGCGGCGGCCCGAGGCTGCACAGCCATCCCTATTGCGAGATTTTCATCATCCGAACCGGGACCGGTCTGTTCACCGTCGGCGACCGGCAGATCGAGGCCACAGCCGGCCAGATCCTGGTCGTACCGCCGAACACGCCGCACAAATTCACCAATCTCGGGCCAGGCCCGCTGGAAACCACCGACATACACGAGAACGGCAGCTTCATCACCGAGTGGCTGGAATAACGCTTCCCAAATCAGTTCCGGTTCGGATCATCCGCTGGCGCCGAGCCTGGCCAGCACGGCCTTGGGAATGTTGTATTCCCGGATCACCGCGTCGTGCTTGCGCAGGCCGCAGAGTTCGCGCTGGATGAAATACCCGTGCACCGCTTCGGCTGCATCCCTGAGCAGCCGGGCACGGTCGACACTGTCGCAATTCTCGCGCAGCCTCGTCAATGTTTCCTCGACGCGCCGGCCGGCGCGGCCGAGCGCGGCCGCCTTCTCGCCGAGGATTTCATGGCCAAGCAGGTCCAACGCGCTCTCCTGCGCGCCGGACCGTCCGAAATTCGATGGCATTCTCACCGCCATGGTCTACTCCGGTTTTTAGAAACTACTCCGCCGGCCGGGTCTCGGCCAGCGCGCTCTCCTCGTTGAACAGGAAGCCGCCGGACTGCCGCTTCCACAGCCTGGCATAGAGCCCGTCGAGCCCGACCAGCTCGTCATGCGTGCCTTGCTCGACGATGCGGCCCTCGTCGAGCACCACCAGCCGGTCGAGTGCCGCAATGGTCGACAGCCGATGCGCGATGGCGATGACCGTCTTGCCTTCCATCAGCCTTGCCAGATTTTCCTGGATCGCCGCCTCGACGTCGGAATCGAGCGCCGAGGTCGCTTCGTCGAGCACCAGGATCGGTGCATCCTTGAGGAAGACGCGGGCGATCGCCACGCGCTGGCGCTGGCCGCCGGAGAGCTTGACGCCGCGCTCGCCGACATAGGCCTCGTAGCCGATGCGATCGCGATTGTCGCGCAGACCGAGGATGAACTCGTGCGCCTCGGCCTTCTTCGCTGCCGCGACCACCTCGGCGTCGGTCGCTTCCGGCATGCCGAGCTTGATGTTGTCGCGCAGCGAGCGGTGGAAAAGTGCCGTATCCTGGCTGACGACGCCGATATTGGCGCGCAGCGAATTCTGCGTGACCCTGGAGACGTCCTGCCCGTCAATGGTGATCTTGCCGCTCTCGAGGTCGTAGAGGCGCAGGATCAGATTGACCAAGGTCGTCTTGCCGGCGCCGGACGGGCCGACCAAGCCCACCTTTTCGCCCGGCCGCACGACGAGGTCGATGCCGTTGAGCACGCCGGACCCCTTGCCGTAGTGGAACTCGACATTGCTGACGTCGATGCGCCCGCCGCCGACGACAAGCTCTTTCGCGTCCGGCGCATCGGTCAGGCCGAGCGGCTGCGAGATCAGCGCCTTGGAATTCTCCAGCACGCCGAGGTTACGCAAGATGCCGTTGAGCTGCATCATCAGCCGGCCGAGCAGCATGTTCAGCCGCAGCACCAAAGACAGCGTGAAAGCCACGGCGCCGACTGTGATCGAACCCTCGACCCAGAGATAAACGGCAAAGCAGGCGATCGCCGTTATCATAATGCCCGACAGCATCGTCAGCGCCATGAGCACGCCGGTCAGCCTGCGGGTGAACGGGCGCAGCGCGTCGAGATAGATGTCGAAGCCGTTCCTGATGTAGTGGTCGTCGCCATCAGCCGAGAACAGTTTCAGCGTCTGCACGTTCGAATAGGAATCGACAAGGCGGCCGGTGATCATCGAGCCGGCTTCGGCGGTCGCTTCGGCATGTTTGCGGATTGCCGGCAAATAGCGCCTGGCCAGCAAGCCGAAGGCGGTAATCCAGATCACCACCAGCACCGCCAGCCGGAGATCGAGCCCGGCGACCAGCGCCAGCGTCGTCACCGTATAGACGACCATGAACCAGACGACCTCGATGAAGCTTTCCATCAGATCGCCGGTCGCCTGTCCCGCCTGCCAGACCTTGGTCGCGATACGCCCGGCAAAGTCGTTCTGAAAGAAGGCGTAGGATTGGCGCGAGACATGGCGATGCGCCTGCCAGCGCACCAGATTATAGAAACCCGGCGTGATCGTCTGCTCGTCGACCAGCGCCGACAGACCGACGACAATGGTGCGGATGACCAGCACCACCGCGATCATGAAGACAAGTTCCGGGCCGGCGGCAGTCCACAGCGCGTGCCAGCTGCGTTCCCCGGGAAGCTGGTCGAGGATGTCGACCAGCCGCCCGACGAAATAGAACAGTCCGGCTTCGACCAGCGGCGCGATGCCGCCGATCACCAGCATGGCGAAGAAGGCGATCTTCGCCTGCCCGACGTAATGCCAGAGGAAACCCCTGACGCTGGCAGGTGGCCGAAGGTCCGCGGGCTCCCGGAATGGATAGACCCAGTTCTCGAACCAGCGGTAGATGGCAGTCATCATTCGGCGGCTTCACCCTTGGCGATTGCATCGTTGGCGGCTGCATCGTTGGCAGAAGGGCCGTCGTCGAGCAGGAATCCGCCCGACTGACGTTGCCAGAGCTGGGCGTAGAGCCCGCCTTTGGCAACGAGTTCCTCATGCGAACCTTCCTCGATGACTCGGCCCTTGTCCATGACCACGAGCCGGTCCATGGCCGCGATCGTCGACAGCCGGTGCGCAATGGCGATGACGGTCTTGCCTTGCATCAGTTTGTAGAGATTCTCCTGGATGGCCGCCTCGGCCTCGGAATCGAGGGCGGAGGTCGCCTCGTCGAGAATGAGGATCGGCGCGTCCTTCAGCATGACACGGGCTATGGCTATGCGTTGCCGCTGGCCGCCGGACAATTTGACGCCGCGATCGCCGACATGCGCGTCGAAACCCTTGCGGCCGTTCGAATCCGACAAGCCGGCAATGAAATCCAGCGCCTCGGCGCGCCGCGCCGCCTCGATCAGCATCTCATTGCTGGCGTCCGGCCTGCCATAGAGGATGTTCTCGCGTACCGAGCGATGCAGCAGCGAGGTGTCCTGCGTGACCATGCCGATCTGGGCCCGCAGCGAGTCCTGCGTCACTGCCGCAATGTCCTGGCCGTCGATCAGGACCTTGCCGCTTTCGAGGTCGTAGAAGCGCAATAGAAGATTGACCAGCGTCGACTTGCCGGCACCCGATCGACCGACAATGCCGACCTTCTCGCCCGGCTTCACCGTCAGCGACAAGCTTTCGATCACACCCTTCTGCTTGCCGTAGTGGAAGCGGATGTCCTCAAAACGGATCTCGCCCTTGGTCACGGCAATATCCTTGGCACCAGGCCGGTCTTCGACGAGGCGCGGTAGCGAGATCGAGGCGATGCCGTCCTGCACCGTGCCGATATTTTCGAACAGCGTGGACATCTCCCACATGATCCATTGCGACATGCCCCAGAGCCGCAGCACGAGGCCGATGACCAGGGCGACAGCGCCGATCGTCACGGCTTGGCCGAGCCACAGCCATAGCGAGATCGAGGCGACCGAAAACAACAGCAGCGAATTCAGGACGTAGAGCAGGCCGTAGAGTTGCGTCACCAACCGCATCGATCGGTAAACGGTGTCGAGAAAGCCGGCCATACCGTCCTTGGCGAAGGATGCCTCGCGCCGCGCATGCGAGAACAGCTTGACCGTCTGAATATTGGAGTAGCTGTCGACGACACGGCCAGTCATGGTCGAGCGCGCATTGGCCTGCTCCTCGCCGACCTTGCCCAGTCGCGGGATGAAATAGCGCAACAGCAGGACATAGCCGGCAAGCCAGACGGCAAGCGGCGCAGCCAGCCGCCAGTCTGCCGAGCCGACAATGAACAGCATGCCGAGAAAATAGACGACGATATAATTGAGCACATCGATGAGCTTGATGACGCACTCGCGCACGGCGAGCGCTGTCTGCATCAGCTTGGTCGCGATGCGCCCGGCAAACTCGTCCTGATAGAAGCTCATCGACTGCTTGAGCAGGTACCGATGCACCTGCCAGCGGATACGCATCGGATAATTACCCATCAGCGTCTGCTGGTTGAGCAGCGAATGGAACCAGACCGTTGCCGGCAGCGCAAAAACCACGATGAAGGCCATGCCGGCCAGCTTCAAGCCTTCGGTCTGCAGGAACGTCTCGCGATTCTGTCCGGACAGCCAGTCGACGATCCGGCCCATGAAGCCGAACATCCACACCTCGGCAAGGGCGATGGCCGTCACCAGTACCGCATCGAGAGCGATGTAGGGCCATGCGCCGCGCGTGTAATGCACGCAGAAGGCGATCAGTGTCCGCGGCGGCTCGACCGGCTCCTTGGCAGGGAACGGATCGAGCCTTTTTTCAAACCAGCTAAACATAGTGACGCTCACAATTTCCCGCTCACGCGGCACGCGAACGGACGAGGTGCCCAGACCGCACGGCGTCAAGGACCGGCGATACGGTATCGTCCGCCTCGCCGGCCCTGCTTCGCGCTATATAGGTTGTCGCGGGCCTTTCGCCGACAGTCTCGCTTGACGATGCTGACGACGTTTTGACGATCCGGATTTTCGCGCCGGTTTTTGCACCAGGCCGGATCAGCCTGATGATCCGTCGCACCAGCGACGGCCGGCTATAGTCCGGAACGGCGCGCGAGAAATCGACGTCCGGCAGCATGCCGCGATGCGGACGCCGGCGGGTCTCGGCGTGAACCGCCGACGAGTGGGTCTCGCCGATCAAAAGTGCCCAGGTCGCAGTCTTGCGCTCGTGCAGGCTTCTTGAGCCGGGTATTCTACAGGGATCGAACATCGGTCCGTCCTCCACTTGAAGATGCAGATAGAAGGGTGAGTCGACCCAGGCCGCGGGCATGCGCGGTGCGGCAAAGGTGACATCGGTCGAATTGTGTTCAGGCGGGGCGTTCAGCCCCTTGCACAGCTTGAAAAACATCGCAGGATTCCTTCAAAGGCCGAAAAGGTTTCGGCGGGAATCGGTGCGATCAGAAGTCTAGAAGGTCAGGAGAATCGTCGTACCGAAACCGCCGTCGGGCTGGTAAGCCCACGAGAGAGGTGGTGGATGTGCATGGCCATCATGAATTACCCCTCCATCGGTTCGGGTTGACAATGCTGGCCGTATAACCGACTTCGCAGAAAATGACCACCCGCCAGTCCAGGAATTTCCAAAACCGCGAGAGCTCTGTGGCTGATCTGCCACTTATTAGAAAGACGCGGAAATGAACGACCGTCTCCGCATCGCGCTCTACCAGCCTGATATCGCCGGCAACACCGGGACAATCCTGCGCTTCGCCGCTTGCCTCGGTCTCGGCGTCGACATCATCGAACCGGCGGGCTTCCCGCTCGGTGACCGGGCGCTGAAACGGGCCGGCATGGACTACCTCGAAATGGCGGCGCTCACCCGGCATGTCGACTGGCACGCCTTCGAGGACTGGCGCAAGCTTGCCAAGCGGCGGCTCGTGCTGCTGTCGACCAAAGCAGCTGCCGCCTACACGGATTTCGCCTTTGCCGGCGACGACATTCTCCTGTTCGGCCGCGAATCCGCAGGCGTGCCGGATGCCGTCCACGAGGCGGCGGATGCGTGCCTGACCATCCCGATGCAGCCCGGAGCGCGCAGCATCAACGTCGCGCTTTCCGTTGCGATGGCGGCGGGCGAGGCGATCCGGCAGCTTCGCTAGGACCTGTACGCGATCGCCGGCCGCAGCGACCAAGGCATCGTCCTCACGCACCACTGCGTCCTCTCCGGTCATTCTAATCCAGACGCCCATCGCCATCTCCTGCCGTTTGCATCTTCGAGGCTTCTTCGCTACAAGCTCAACTTAACTTGAGGTCAAGCGGAAAATCGGAGATGGCTGCGGCAACGGAATTGACGGTCGGCCAGGTGGCGACGCGCAGTGGCGTGGCGGTGTCGGCGCTGCATTTCTACGAAGCGCGCGGGCTGATCCGCAGCCACCGCACATCAGGCAACCAACGGCGTTACGGCCGCGACGTGCTGCGACGTGTGGCGATCATCAAGGTAGCGCAGGAGGTCGGCATTTCGCTGGCCGAGATCGGCACAGCCCTTCGATCGCTGCCCGAAGGACGAACGCCGACCCGCGAGGATTGGAACCTGCTTTCGACGGCTTGGCGCGACGAGCTCGATCAGAAGATCAGTCAGCTCACGAAGCTGCGCGACGGGTTGACCGACTGTATCGGCTGCGGCTGCATGTCGATCGACAAATGCCCGCTGCGGAATAAGGGCGACCGGCTGAGCATCCGAGGGCCGGGCGCGAGACGCTTGCTGATCGAGCGTTAATCCGCCGCCGGCAGCCGCCTGATTGTGAATTCGATGACGTCGCCCGGCCGCTCGAACCAGCTCTCGATCTCGGTCCAATAGGCCTGCTTGGGAAAGCGCTCGAACCATTCCTTCGCCTTGAGACGAGCGTCGGAACGCGGCAGCACGAAGGTCTCGCGCAGGAAGCCGTCGCGCGGCATGCGCGCGTTCTCGGCGCGTGAACGGTCGAGCCTCTTCTTCAGGCCATCCAGCGGCGGTCTTGCCGGGGTGCGCACGAAAGAACTCCATTAAAACTTGACACTTGCACCTAAGAGATTAGGGATCGCGGCCGGAAAAGACGAGTCATTTGTCGGGGTACGCCCCGCAACCGGAGACAGGATTTGCAACGACCCGAGATACCGGCGGGGCTGCCAGCCGACATCGAACAGAAGAAGACCAAGGCACGGCTGTGGTTCGAGACGTTGCGCGAGCGCATCTGCGCCAGCTTCGAGCAGATCGAGCAGGACCTGCGGGGGCCGCAGGCCAGCTGGTCGCCCGGTCGCTTCGAAAAGACGCCGTGGCAACGCGATGCCGGCAAGGGCGGCGGCGGCATCATGTCGATGATGCACGGCCGCGTCTTCGAGAAGGTTGGCGTCCACACCTCGACCGTCCATGGCGAGTTCTCGCCCGAATTCAGGAAGCAGATGCCGGGCGCCGAAGAGGACCCGTCCTTCTGGGCAAGCGGCATTTCGCTGATCGCCCATCCGTGGAACCCCAACGTGCCGGCCGTGCATATGAACACGCGCATGGTCGTCACCTCGCGCCAGTGGTTCGGCGGCGGCGCCGACCTGACACCGGTGCTTGAGCGCCGCCGCAGCCAGGACGACCCCGACACGATCGCCTTCCACAGAGCGATGCAATTTGCCTGCGAGAAGAACGCGGCGACCGCCGACTACGTGAAATTCAAAGCCTGGTGCGACGAGTACTTCTACCTGCCGCACCGCGACGAGCCACGCGGTACCGGCGGTATCTTCTTCGATTGGCTGCATTCGGATGAGGACAAAGGCGGCTGGGACGCCGATTTCAACTTCGTCCAGGACGTCGGGCGATCTTTTCTCGTCGTCTACGGGCATCTGGTGCGCGCCAACTTCAATGACAACTGGACCGATGGCGACCGTGACGAGCAGCTCATCCGCCGCGGCCGTTATGTCGAATTCAACTTGCTTCACGATCGCGGCACCATCTTCGGGCTGAAGACCGGCGGCAATGTCGCCTCGATCCTGTCCAGCCTGCCGCCAGAAGCGAAATGGCCGTAAAATCTCGGTGAGCACGACGTGAGCCGCAATCGGGTCCAAATCCCCGGAATTTGACGGCGAATGTGGCGCAAGGCGCGCCAAAAAATATCTTTTTCGTCTAATATACCATTGTAAAGATTGGGCTATTTGTCGCGTCGGGCCGGGAAACGCCGGCGGTTCTTTACTCCCGAGAGCCGCGACCCGACGTGACCGGACGGCCCATGATTGAATGGGGCACCTTTCCTAAGCGGTGCCCGCATTTTCCAGGAGAGCATGCCATGCGCAAGCTTATTGTGACCGCAGCCGCCGCTGCCGTTCTCGCCTCTGGTACTGCCGCATTTGCTGCGGTCAAGCACACCACCGGCACGATCAAAAGCTTTGATGGAACGGCGATGAGCCTGGTTCTGGATAACGGAGCCACCTTTACGCTGCCCCAGACCTTCAAGGATCCTGGCCTGAAGGTCGGCGAAAAGGTCCGCGTCACGTGGGATATGAGCGGCAAGGATAAAATTGCCGAGGCAGTCAAGATCGTGAAGTGATGTCCTGCCCGCTGGAGCAAGACGAGGTCTTACTCCTGGGTAGCGTAAGAGGGCGGAGCAGCGATGCTCCGCCTTTTCGCAACCCGATCACCGCGTGTCGGCTTGGACGCACGGCACTCTAAGGCAACCAAAACCATTCGATCGTGTTATGCTAACCTGGCCAGCGTGTAGCCCGGATACCGGAGCGGTTTCCGGATCGCGCAATCAAAGGTCTGGAGCTTCCGTGTCAGTGCGCGGTGCTCCAAGGAGGAGATGAGGAGAAGCCGATGAAGGAATTCCATTGCGGGTCGCTCGTACCCGGCTGCGAGTGGCACACACGCGCGGAGGAGGAGGCTGAGGTCATGCGCCGTGCCGTCGAGCATCTGCGCGAGACGCATGGCGAGACGGTGATCCGCGAGACGATGATCGAGGCGATCCGCTCGCGCATCGAAATGGTCCGCGACGCAGCGTGACGGTCAGGATTCGAGTGCCTCTGCGGCGCGCTTGAGCAGCGCGCCGCGATCGAGCGCAAAACCGGACTCGACCCATTCCTTTTCGAGGTTCTTCAACGTTGCACCAAGCTTTGGCCCCGGTGACGCGCCAAGTGTCGTCAGATCGGCGCCCTTGAGCGGAAAAACAGGGTTCTGCCATTTTTCGGCGAAGGCAAGCAGGCGCGAGAAGCCACCGGCTTCGAGTAGTGCGTCATTGTCTTCGACCGCGCGGGCTCGAGCGGAAGCAAGCAACAGCCGCAGCCGATCGACAAAGCCTTGGCGGTCGCCAAAATAAAGCCTTTTCGCCAACTCTCCTTCGGTCGTTTTCGGATCGACGGCAGCCGTGATCGCCCAATTCCGCAGGCGGCTTGCCTCGCTCACGGAAAGCCTCAATCTCTCCGCAAGCGTTTTCATGCGCGCGGCATCCGGCGGCACGACGGCTTCCAGCCTGAGCAGCGGGTCCGGCGCCCAGGCCAGGTCCTTCTCGGTCTTGGTCAGCCCGTGGATGGCATCGATGCCCCATTTCTCGCTTTCCGGCAAAACGGCGGTCAGAACGCCGGCTTGGCGCATCCACAGCAGCGCCCGCGACGGATCCGGCGCCGACAGCAATTTCTTCAATTCCCACCAGACGCGCTCGACCGAGAGCTGGTCGAGCCCCTGCCTCAGCCGGGCGCAAGCCTTTAACCCTTCGGCATCCGGCCTGCCGTCGCCATACCAGGCGAAGAAACGGAAGAAACGCAGGATGCGCAGATAATCCTCGCGGATACGCGCTTCCGGATCGCCGATGAAGCGCAGCCGCCGCGCCTCGATATCGGCGATACCGCCGACCAGATCGACGACCGTTCCATCGGCTTCCGCATAGAGTGCATTGATGGTGAAATCGCGCCGCTCGGCGTCGGCTTTCCAGTCGCGGCCGAACGACACTTTGGCGCGCCGGCCGTCGGTTTCGATATCGGCACGCAGCGTGGTGACCTCGTAGGCCTTGCCCTGGGCGACCGCGGTGACGGTGCCATGCTCGATGCCGGTCGGCACCGTCTTGAAGCCCGCCGCCTCGGCACGCCGGATGGTTTCCTCGGGCACCGTCGTGGTAGCGATGTCGATGTCGGCGACCGGCTGGCCGATGAGCGCGTTGCGCACCGCACCGCCGGCGACACGCGCCTCCTCGCCGCCGTCGGTGAGCGCGGCGAGCAGGCGCTGCAAGTGGCTTTCGCCGAGCCAGCCGGCCTTGCCGGCAATCGACACCGGATTGCTCACGAATAGAGCCTTTCATAGAGCGTTCGAATGATGCCCGCAGTGACGCCCCAAATGCGCTGGCCGCCATAGGGCATCTCGTAAAAGAACCATTCGAGGTCGTTCCACATGCGACTGTCTCTGGTGTGGTTGGCGGGGTCCATCAGAAAACCCAGCGGCACCTCGAAGACAGCATCGACTTCGTCGGAATTCAGCGTCAGGCTGAAACCGGGCCGCGCGATCCCGAGCACCGGGGCGATGCGATAGCCGCTGCCAGAAACGTAGTCCGGCAGACGGCCGATGATCTCGATGTAATCCCTATCGAGACCGATCTCCTCGAATGTCTCGCGCAACGCCGCCGCTTCCGGGCTCGCATCGGTTGGATCGACGGTGCCACCGGGAAAAGCAACCTGCCCCGAATGGTTGCGCAGCTTTTCCGCCCGCCTGGTCAAAAGGACCGTGGCTTCATGGCCATGATCGACCACCGGGATCAGAACGGCGGCATCGCGCAGCGCCTTGGCCAGCTTCAGTCTGGGATGGCCCGGATTGAAGCGGTGGTCGCCAAAATCGTCGCCGGCATGCGCCAGCGGCTGCGCCGCGACGCGCTGGCGAAACTCGGCAGCGGAAAACGCCAACGGCGTCGCCTGATCCATCATAGGCGGTCCATCATGCGCTCAGCCGTTTCAGTTTCTCAGCCGGCATGATTGGATAGACCTCGCCTTTGGAACGGACGGCAAACATCGTCTTGCCACCGATGTCGATCTCTTCGCCGTGCTCGACCAGCTCGTACATCACCGGCCGTGCCACCAGCGCCTCCAGCCGCCCGCGCACCAGCACATAGGGCTTCAGGCCACCTGTCTCGTCCTCATCGACGAAGCGCAGCGGGTGTCCCGCCCCAGCCTCGACCACGTCGCCGACATTGGTGCGAAAGGTGATGATTTGTCCGTCGCCCGCGCCAGACACGTCCATCTCGACGGCAATGAAGGGCGCATCGGCGACGCGGATGCCAACCTTTTCCACCGGCGTCACCAGGTAGGTCCTGCCGTCCTCGTCCTTACGCAGCACCGAGGAAAAAAGCTGCACCAGCGGCATCCGGCCGATCGGCGTTCCCAGATAGAACCAGGTGCCGTCCTGCTTGATTTCCATGTCGAGATCGCCGCAAAACGCCGGATTCCAGCGTTCCACCGGCGCCGGCCCCTTGCCGGCGCGCGTCGCGCGCGAGACCAGCGCTTGCAGCCCGCGCGCCTCAGTCGCGGCCTTCAGGCTCTCTTCACGATTGTCTGCGGCTTCCGTCATGGTCACGAAATAGTCACTGTTGTTCCGCTTGTCAGCCTAAGTCTGTGATTTAAATTCAAAGACAGGCGCCCTGCGAGGCCGAATCGCGGCATTCTGCGGCACCCACTGTGCCAAGCGGTATTTCCAACCAGAAGGATCGATGCTGCATGAGCGTGATGATCAAGGAAAGCCCGATCAGCGAAAAGGACATGGTGGCGCAGGCCGAGAAAGCGCTGGCCGACATTTCAAGGGTTCGCAACGGCGTCGGCCGGGTCATCTTCGGCCAGGAAAGCGTCGTCGAGCGCACGCTCGTCGCATTGCTGGCCGGCGGCCATGCACTGCTGGTCGGCGTGCCCGGCCTAGCCAAGACCAAGCTGGTCGAAACGCTGGGCATCGTGCTCGGCCTCGATTCGCGCCGCATCCAGTTCACGCCCGACCTGATGCCGTCCGACATTCTCGGCTCAGAGGTGATGGAGCAGGATGAATTCGGCAAGCGTTCGTTCCGCTTCATTTCCGGGCCGATCTTCGCGCAACTGCTGATGGCCGACGAGATCAACCGCGCCTCACCGCGAACCCAGTCGGCGCTGCTGCAGTCGATGCAGGAATACCACGTCACCATTGCCGGCGTGCGCCACGATTTGCCGTCACCGTTCCATGTTCTGGCGACACAGAATCCGCTGGAGCAGGAAGGCACCTATCCGCTGCCCGAGGCACAGCTCGACCGCTTCCTGATGCAGGTCGACATCCTCTACCCCGAGATCGAGGCGGAGCGCCGCATCCTGCTGGAAACCACCGGTATCGAGGATGCCAAGGCTGAAAACGTGCTGCAGCCGGCGCGGCTGAAGGACATCCAGACGCTCATCCGCCGCATGCCGGTGCCGGAAAGCGTCGTCGAGGCGATCCTCAAGCTGGTGCGCTCTGCGCGTCCCGGCCAGGGCAACGCCGATACCGACAAGCACGTCGCCTGGGGCCCAGGCCCGCGCGCCAGTCAGGCGCTGACGCTGTGCACCCGCGCCCGCGCCCTCTATGACGGCCGGCTGGCGCCGTCGGTCGACGACGTCCGCGCACTGGCCGAGCCGGTGCTGCAGCACCGCATGGCGCTGACCTTCGCCGCCCGCGCCGAGGGCACCACGGTTCGCGACGTCGTGGCGAAGCTCGCGAAAGGGATTTGATGGCGCGCATCGGTGAAGCGCAGGCACCGGCAGCGACGCGCGATGCGCTCGCCAGAGGCCGGTTGCGGGCTTCGTTGGTGCCGGACCTGCTGGTCGAGGCGCGCCGCATCGTCAACACGGTAATTGCCGGCTGGCATGGCCGCCGCAAGCGCGGCATCGGCGAGAACTTCTGGCAGTTCCGGCCCTATGTCGAAGGCGATTCCTCGCGCATTGACTGGCGCCGTTCCGCCCGCGACGACCACACCTATGTCCGCGACCGTGAATGGGAGGCCGCCCACACGGTGTGGCTGTGGGCCGACCCCTCGCCTTCCATGCTCTACAAATCGACCGGAGCCAGCGTTTCCAAGGAATCGCGCGCCCTTGTGCTGACGCTGGCCATGGCCGAGCTTTTGTCGCGCAGCGGCGAGCGCATTGCCTGGCCCGGCCTGACCGACCCGTTCACCGCCCGCAATGGCGCCGAGCGCATCGCGGCGCAACTGATGCACGCCGGCGGCCTGCCGGCAAAGCCCGACCTGTCCGGCATTCGCCGCTTCTGCGACATCGTCCTCGTCAGCGATTTCCTCGACCCGGTCGAGGACACCATGGCCTGGCTGGACGTGCTCGCCCGCCACGGCGTGCGCGCACACCTGATCGAGGTCGCCGATCCGGCCGAGGAAAGCTTCCCCTATGCCGGGCGCACCGAATTCACCGATCCTGAGACCGGCGACAAGCTGACCGCCGGCCGTGCCGAAATGCTGGGCGAGGACTATCGCCTGCTTTATGCCGCCCGCCGCCAGGAACTGGCCGCCTGGTGCAAACGGCTTGGCTGGAGCTTTACCGTCAATCATACCGATCGCCTTGCCTCCGAGGCGCTGGTGCGCATCCATATGGCGATGACCGCCGAGGGCAGCTTTGCCGGGAGGGCCCGCGCATGAGTTGGCTGCCGCTCTCCTTCGGGGCGCCGATGGTGCTGTGGGGCCTGCTGGTGCTGCCGGTGATCTGGTGGCTTCTGCGGCTGACTCCGCCCAGGCCGCAAACCGAGGTGTTTCCGCCGCTCAGGATTCTCGCCCGCGTGTTGAGGCGCGAAGAAACGCCGCGGCAGAGCCCTTGGTGGCTGACGCTGCTCAGGCTGCTGATGGCCGCGCTTGTCGTGGCGGCACTTGCCGAACCCGTCTTCAACCCGCGCGAAAAGCTGCCCGCCGAGGGCGCCGCCCTGGCGCTGGTGATCGACAATGACTGGGCAAGTGCCCCCGACTGGGGCAAGCGGGTCGCCACCGCCGAGCGGCTGATCGCCGATGCCAATTCGAATGGCGTGCCGGTGCTCATCGCTTTCACCGCCGAGAAGCCGAATGCCGAGATCGGTCCCTTCGATGCCGCTGCCGCGCTCGACCGGCTGCGCGCGGCAAAGCCGCGGCCGATCCCGACCGACCGCCCCGCCGTCTACGCCCGCGTCGCGTCAGCCCTGGAGTCGCTGCCGGGCGCCAGCGTCGCAGTGCTCGCCGATGGCTTGGCGGCGCAAGGCGACGAAACCGCCTTCAACACGTTGTTGTCAAAGAACGCGGCACGTATTGTCTGGGCCGTCTCCGACCGGCTGTCGCTGACCGGCCTGACCGGCGCCGACAACCAGGTCGACGGCTTCGCCCTGACCGCCATCCGCGCACCGGGCGACCCGGCACCTGCACAGGTGACGGCCGGCGCGTTCGACGACAAGGGCCGCCGCATTGCCGACGCGACGCTTACCTTTGCCCCGGGCGGAACCACCGCGACCGGCACGATGGCGGTGCCGTTCGAACTGCGCAACGACTTCGCCTACATCGCGCTCGATGGCGAGCGCCAGGCCGGTGCCGTCCGCGTGCTCGATGAGAGCTCAAAGCGCCGCCGCGTCGGGCTGCTGTCGCAGTCCGAGGCCGATCAGGCGCAACCGCTGCTGTCGCCGCTCTACTACATCCGCCGCGCCCTGCAGCCCTTCGCCGATCTCGTCGAGCCGTCGAGCGTCGATCTCGCCGACGCCATTCCGCAACTGCTCGACCAGAAACCGGCGATGATCGTCATGGCGGATGTCGGCACCATTCCGGAACAGGCGCGGCAGAGGCTGGTCGACTGGGTCGACAAGGGCGGCACACTGGTGCGTTTTGCCGGTTCGCGGCTGGCCGCTGCCGGCAATGACGACGATCTGCTGCCGGTCCGGCTGCGCACCGGCGAGCGATCGCTTGGCGGCGCGCTGTCATGGACGGCGCCGCAGCCGGTCACCGAATTCCCGAAAACCGGTCCCTTCGCCGACCTCGCGCCGCCAACCGAGGTCACCGTTACTAGGCAGGTGCTGGCCGAGCCGACGCCCGACATTGTCGAGCGCACCTGGGCCACGCTTGCCGACGGCACGCCGCTGGTGACCGGGATGAAGAAGGACAAGGGCACCCTCGTACTGTTCCACGTCACCCCCGAGGCGACGTGGTCCAACCTGCCGATCTCCGGCAGCTTCGTCGAGATGCTGCGGCGCATCGTGCAATTGTCGCGCAACCAGGGCTCGGCGGTCGCCAACGCCGAGGCAGCCGCCACGTCGCTGGCACCCTATCGCATGATCGCCGCCGACGGCACGCTGGTGCCGCCGACGCCGGATGCCAGGCCGTTGGTGCCAGGCGCCGGCCCGCTGCCGGTGACGCTGGAAAACCCGCCCGGCCTCTACGGCTCCGAGACAGGAGTGTTCGCTCACAATCTGCTCGGCGGCGACAGCGCATTCACGCCGCTTGCCCGGCCTGAAATCACGGTGCCGATCACCACCATCCAGTATGCCTTCGACGAGCAGCGCAACCTCAAAGGTCCGCTTGTCACGGCCGCCCTGGTGCTGATGGTGCTCGACACGCTTGCCGTATTCTGGATGGGCGGCCTGTTGTCGCGCCGGCCGCGCCGTGCCGGCGCTGCGGCGACGGCAGCCGTCCTGCTGATTGCGCTCTGCGCCTTGATTGGCCACGCGGACGTCGCGCGTGCCGACGACGCCAAACCGGGAGATACAGAGGCGATCGGGGACATTTCAAAGACCCGGATCGCCTACGTGCTGACCGGCGAACCGGGTGTCGATTCGATCAGCCGCGCCGGGCTCGAAGGGCTGACCCGCTTTCTTATCGAAAAAACCGCGCTCGAACCCGGAGCACCCGCCGGCGTCGACATCTCGAAGGACGAACTGTCCTTCTACCCGCTGATCTACTGGCCGATCGATCCCTCGGCCCCGATGCCGAGCGAGGCCGCCATCGCCCGCATCGACGCCTATATGCAGCAGGGCGGAACGGTCTTGTTCGACACCCGTGACCAGTTCGCCAATGGCATTGGTGCGGATTCGACCAGCCCGGCTACGGAGCGGCTGCGCGACATCCTCGGCAACCTCAACGTGCCACCGCTGGAACCGGTGCCGTCGGACCACGTGCTGACCAAATCCTTCTACATTCTTCCGGAGTTTCCTGGCCGTTTTGCCGGCAGCCCGCTTTGGGTCGAGGCATCGCTCGAAGCCAGCAACACCGAGAACCGCCCGGTGCGCACCGGCGACGGCGTTTCGCCAATCATGATCACCGCGAATGATTTCGCCGGCGCCTGGGCGGTCGACGAGAATGGCGACCCGCTATTGCCGACGGTGCCTTCGGATCCGATGCAGCGCATCTATGCGCTGCGCGCCGGCGTCAACATCATGATGTACATGCTGACCGGCAACTACAAGTCCGATCAGGTGCACGTCCCGGTGCTGCTCGAACGGCTGGGGCAGTAGACTATGAACTGGTCGCTCTCCTTCGAACCGCTCATCACCTGGCCGCTGCTCGCAGTGGTCCTGGTGCCGCTGCTGCTGCTGGCGCTGGCCGGCCTTTGGTTTCGCCAGCGCGGTGCGATTTTCCGCCTGGCAGCCCTGATTGCCCTGGCTGCGGCGCTGCTCAATCCGGTGTTCCTCGACGAAGAGCGCGAGCCGCTGAAAAGCATCGTCGCCGTCGTCGTCGACCGCAGCCAGAGTCAGGATATCGGCGACCGCACCAAGCAGACCGACGCGGCGTTAGCCGGGCTTCAGCAGCGTCTCGGCCGCTTCAAGCAGTTCGACGTCCGTGTCGTCGAAGCCGGCAAGTCCGAAGCCGCCGACGAGCGCACCGAGACGCGGTTGTTTTCCTCGCTCGAAAATGCTTTCCGCGACGTGCCGCCATCGCGCATCGGCGGCGCCATCATGATCACCGATGGCGAGGTGCATGACGCGCCGTCCGGCACACCCGACTTCAATGCCCCGCTGCATGCGCTGATTACCGGCAACGAGCATGAAAAGGACCGTCGCATTCGCTTCGAGAATGCGCCGCGCTTCGGCCTCGTCGGCAAGCCGCTCGACATGACCTATCGCGTCATCGCCACCAACAACGACACCGGCCCGGTCGATGTCCGCGTATCGGTCAATGGCGAGCAGGTATCGGTCGAGCACGCCAACATCGGCCAGGCGATGCCGCTGCAGGTGACCATTCCCAGCGCCGGGCGCAACATTGTCGAACTCGCCATCAACCACGAGCCGGGCGAACTCACCGACACCAACAACCGCGCCATCGCGCTGATCGACGGTATTCGCGAAAATCTGCGGGTACTGCTCGTTTCCGGTGAACCGCATGCGGGCGAGCGCACCTGGCGCAATTTGCTGAAATCCGACGCTTCGGTGGACCTCGTGCACTTCACCATCCTGCGCCCGCCGGAAAAGCAGGACGGCACGCCGATCAACGAATTGTCGCTGATCGCCTTCCCGACGCGCGAGCTGTTTGTTGAGAAGATCAAGGATTTTGACCTGATCATCTTCGACCGCTATCAGCACCGCGACGTACTGCCGATCCTCTATTACGACTATATCTCCGAATATGTCGAAAAGGGCGGCGCGCTGCTGATCGCGGCAGGCCCCGAATATGCCGGCGAAAGCTCGATCGCCCGCACGCCGCTGATATCGGCGCTGCCGGCAATGCCGACCGGCGAGGTCATCGACAAGGCCTTCTATCCGCGCCTCACCGATACCGGCCAGCGTCATCCGGTAACGCGCGGGCTCGACGGCTCCGCGACCGAGCCGCCGCACTGGAGCCGCTGGTTCCGCACCATCGGGGTCGAGAACCCCGAGGGCGAGGTGGTGATGAAGGGCGCCGACAACCGGCCGCTGCTGCTGCTCGATCGCAAGGGCGAAGGCCGCGTCGGCATGCTTCTGTCCGACCAGGGCTGGCTGTGGGCGCGCGGCTTCGAGGGCGGTGGCCCCCACGTCCAGCTCTACCGGCGCATCGCCCACTGGCTGATGAAGGAGCCCGAACTCGAGGAAGAGCGGCTGACCGCCGACGGCCGCGGCATGGTGCTGGAAATCCGCCGCCAGACGATGAGCGACGACCCCGGCCCGGCGCAAGTCATCACGCCATCCGGCAAGGCACTGATCGTCAGGCTCGAGAAATCCGAACCAGGTGTCTTCCTCGGCAGCGTCGAGACCAGCGAAATCGGTCTCTACCAGGTCGGCAATGGCGACCTGACGGCATTGGCCCATGTCGGGCCGGTCAACGCCCCGGAATTCACCGATGTGGTCTCCACCGAGAACCGGCTGAAACCACCGGCTGAGGCAACCGGCGGCAGCGTTCGCCGGCTGGCGCCGGCCTCGGCACTTGGCAATCTCACCAGCATGGTCACGCTGCCCTCGATCGTTCCAGTCCGCTCCTCGGGAGCGGCTTCCGGCAATGACTGGATCGGCCTGCGCACCACCGACGACAGCGTGCTCAAGGCCGTCTCGCGCGTGCCGCTGTTCGGTGGCTTCCTCGGACTCGGCCTGCTGCTTTTGGCGATGGGCTCTATGTGGTACCGCGAAGGGCGGTAACGGCACCGTCCTTCCTTCTCCCCTTGTGGGCCTGTTGCGCAGTAACCGGGGATGTTTGGATGGGGCGGGATCGCAGGGATTTCGCTCGTCTTTGTGAGCTCCGCCCCCTTGTTTGGGGTTTCGGCGGCGGTTTCGGCCCGGGCGGCCGGGCTGCGGGCGCACCTATCCCGTGATGGCGGCCCATCG
>NZ_JAMYUV010000030.1:0-62086 GCF_040323405.1 Mesorhizobium sp. M0048
TCACCGGAGCGCTGCGGCTGACGGGCATGACTGCGCCCTTCGTCTACGACGGCGCCATGAACGGCAACGTGTTCCTGGCCTATGTCGAGCAGGTGCTGGTCCCGACATTGTCGGAGGGCGACGTAGTCGTCATGGACAACCTTCCCGCCCACAAGGCCGCCGGCGTGCGCGACGCGATTGAGGCCGCAGGCGCGAGCCTGCTCTACCTGCCGCCCTACAGTCCCGACTTCAATCCGATTGAGAACGCCTTCGCCAAACTCAAGGCGCTGCTGCGAGCAAAGGCCGAGAGAACCATCACGGCTCTGTGGGACGCGGTCGGCGCGGTCGTCGACCTCTTCACCCCAGCCGAATGTGCCAACTACTTCAAAGCCGCAGGATATGAACCGGATTAAACAGGACGTGCTCTAGATTAGACTGGACCAGGCGCATAAGCGTCGGAGGCGTAGCCGTCGAAAACGAATTCGTGTTTGAGGTTCCGGTCCGCGGAACAGCAGTTATCCAGAAATGGAACTGACTTTGAACTGTTTCGCTTGCCCGGTTGACAATCGAGGGGTCCCGTTCGGCGATCACCAAGCCTTTAAACTGCACGAGCTGTAAGCCCGTCCGTAAAGCACCCTTACCTTTAGTCGTAATACACGACACGGTCCCGTCCTTCCGACTTGGCGCGGAAGAGCGCCAGATCGGCCGCCTTGATGAGGTCATTTGGCGTGTGGTTCTCATCAGGCACCATGGTTGCAACACCGACGCTGATTGTCACCCGCTCAGAACCGTGTGGAATGCTCAAGGCTCGCACGCTCTGCACGAGCCGCTCGGCCATAGCGCCCGACTGCGCCTGCAAAATATCGACCACCACCACGACGAACTCTTCGCCGCCGTAGCGCGCCGCGAGATCGGTCGAGCGGTTGCAACTGCTTTGGATTACACTGGCGACCTGCTTCAGCACCTCGTCGCCTGCCATGTGGCCATAGGTGTCGTTGTAGCGCTTGAAGTGATCGGCATCGATCATAAACAACGACAGCGGGCTCTTCGTGCGGACCGCGCGCTTCCATTCCGCCGCGAGATATTCATCGAAGTAGCGCCGGTTTCCCAGACCTGTGAGACCGTCAATCCGTGTGAGACGTTCCAGCTCGAGATTCGCACGCATTAATTGCCGCTGGCTTTCTCGCAGGGCCCTGTATGCCTCCTCTCGCTGAACGTGGTCAAGATAGGCCCGGGAGTGATAACGGACACGAGCGACCAACTCGATACGGTCCGGCAGTTTGACCAAATAGTCGTTGGCTCCGGCCTCGAATGCCTCGCCCTTGATGGCCGGATCTTCTTTACTTGACAGCACGATAACGGGGACAGAATGCGTCGAGGAATTCTTTCGGTATTGCCGTACCAAGTCCAGCCCATCAACGCCCGGCATGACAAGATCCTGCAGGATGACCGTTGGCTTCACTTCGTCGGCAACTGTAGTCGCTTTGAGCGGATCGGTGCAGAAGTGGAAATCTATGTCCGGCTGGTTTGCCAGCGCGCGCCGGACCGCTTCACAGATCATTATCTGGTCATCCACCAGCAGAACCATTGACGAGTAATTGTCTGCCAGGGGTGAGACGAGATTGGATTTGCCCGTCATAGAATAACCTTTCAGCAAGATCGGCCGCACGCCTCGATTAGGCGCGGGGCGATTGAGTCAAGTGGTAGGATCTCGACAGCGGCACCGATGGCAGCGGCGGCTTTGGGCATCCCATAGACCGCACTCGACGCGCTGTCTTGAGCGATTGTCAAATGCCCTTTGTCGCGTAGCAGCTTGAGCCCTTGGGCACCATCTCTACCCATGCCCGTGAGCAAGACACCGATCACGACACCCGACCACCACTGCGCGGCGCTCTCAAGGAATACATCTACGGAGGGACGGTAGACGTTGTCGTGCGGCTTCGGGGTATAGCCGAGCTTGTGGGCTGACTTGAAGACGAGATGATCAGCCGTGGCCGCAATTAGAACGGTGCCGGCCTCGGGCTCATCTCCTTCGCGTGCAGGACGGATTGGAAGTGCCGCATGCTGGCCGAGCCAGTTTGCAAGACCGGGTACGAACTGCGCATCGAGATGCTGTACGAGAACTATTGCGGCCGTGAAATTGCTCGGAAAAGCGCCGAGGATCGCGGCAACAGCTGCCGGCCCGCCCGCAGACGCGCCGATGGCAATAAGGTGCTGTGCCGATGACACAGACGGGGGCAATGTCCGTGTGCCCCAATTTGAAGACGGCGCGTCACGTACGAGTTTGCTGATCGTCGTTATCTTCTTGATAATAAGCTGTGCGGACCGTCCGGACCCCGGGCCGTCAGAGCCGATCGAGGGGATGTCGACCGCGTCAAGCGCACCATACCCCATTGCTTCATAGACACCAGGAATGTTGGCCTCAATGCTCGCCGTGACCAGCAGAATCAGGCATGGCGTCTTCGCCATGATCCTGCGCGTAGCCTCGACGCCATCCATTTCCGGCATCACCAGGTCCATGAGGATCAGGTCCGGGAGGTCTCGTTGGCAGGCCTCTACTGCCTCACGCCCGTTAACGGCGATCCAGGCCACCTGATGTTCCGGGGTTGATACAACCAATCGCCGCAGAAGCTCGACCGCAAGAGGCATATCGTTGACGATAGCGATCCTCATTGATGGATACACACGCTGCGCCTCATTCTGTCGCCTGGCCGATCAGGTCGACGACTGCATGGAGCAGTGTCTCGTCGTGGAAAATCCCTTTAGTCAGGTAGTAGTCCGCGCCGGCGTCCAGACCTCGCCTGCGATCGTCTTCGCGATCTTTGTACGACACGATCATGATCGGGGTGTTCCCGAGCCGGCTGTCCTTCTTCATCAAGGTCACCAGTTCGATGCCGTCCATGCGCGGCATATCAACATCGGTGATAACAAGATCGAATGGTTCAGACCGTATGGCGTTCCATCCATCCATACCATCAATCGCCACCTCGACCTCATAGCCGTTATTGTCCAGCAGCTTGCGTTCGAGCTCACGTACCGTCAAAGAATCGTCGACCACCAGAACGCGCTTGCGCCTCCTAAGATCGGGGCTGGTAGTACCCCGCCGCAAGGTGCGTAGGCCGCCGGATGACGCGAGCTTGTCTACTGATCGGATCAGATCGTCGACATCAACGATAAGCACGGGCGAACCATCTTCCATCAACGCCGCCGCGCTGATGTCCTTGACCTTGGCAAAGCGAGGATCTAGCGGCCGGACCACCAACTCGCGCTCGCCCAGGAAGCGGTCGACAATCAACCCGTGGGTTTCACCGTGATCACCATTAATCAGAACGACTGAAAGTTCATCGGCGTCTGCTTGCGGCTCAGCGCGGTCAAGAACCTGGTGCGCGGTGACTAGTCCGATCTGTCGATCCTCGAAGCGGAAATGCGGCCGGCCTTCGAGCAGTTCGATGCGCGTGCGCGGCAACTTTATCGTGCTGGCGATGCCTGCGAGCGGGAAGGCGTATGGCTCTCCGTCAATGTCGACGAGCAGCGTGCGGAGCACCGACAAGGTCAACGGCAGCTGTAGTTGAAATCGGGTTCCGAAGCCGAACTCTGAGGAGACGGTTGCGAGGCCTCGGACCTGCTTGGCCATCGCCTGTACGGCATCGAGCCCCACGCCGCGTCCGGAGATGTTGCTAACCGTCGCTTTCATCGAAAAGCCTGGCAGAAACAGAAATTCGAGCAGTTCCGCTTCGGCAAGTCTGCCGACGGTCTCCTCTGTCGTCAGGCCGTGCGCCACGACCGTCTCGCGCAGCTTGTTCAGATCGATTCCCCTTCCGTCGTCCGCGACGATTATCTGCAGCAGGCCCGCATTGTGCCGTGCTTCGAGCCTGATGACACCTTCTTCCGATTTGCCGGCTGCTATACGTTCGTCGGTCGTTTCGAGCCCATGGTCGACAGCATTGCGGAGGAGATGGCCGAGTGGTGCCTCGAGTTGGTCTAGGATGTCGCGATCGATGCCAGTTGAGCCCCCGACGATGTCTAACCGCACGTTCTTCCCCAAGGTTCGGCCAAGGTCGCGCACCGTCCTTGAGTAGTGCCGGACGCCATCCTCGAAGGGGCGCATGCGACTCGCCAGCGTTTCGTCATAGAGTCGATTCGCAAGGTCAGTGGCTCTGCGGTCAATCGAGTCCAATTCGTCAAGGCGCTCTGCGAGGAACGTCTGGCTCAGCCGAAGTTTTTGCAGCGCCTCTGCCAATGCTTGCACCGCCCCGTCGTCCTTAGGAATCTCGGCCAGTGCGTCGCCTAGAACGTCGAAGGCAATGGCGAGATCCGACTGAATCCGTTTCAGTCGAAGTAGGCCGCCCGTAAACGGCCTGAGGCGACGAGCCTCCATCAGGGACTCACCGGCAAGCCCTAGTAAGCGGTTTAGACTATCGGCCGTTACCCGCACCATACGGTCGGAACCGACGCCGCCATAAGGTTGAAGAAGTGGTTCCGATCGAGCGAGGACGCCCGTTTCCTTTGCCGAAGAGGCCCACGGCGCCTCCTGCGGGGCAGCATTTGAGCCGGCGAGCTCCGTCTCTGATGCTGTAAGCACCTTGGCTGTCGATGGGGAGGATGCCTGCTCAAGCGCCAGCAGAAAACCGGCTATTTCCGGTTTGGCGCTCTCATCGGCCGAGGCAGGCTCACTCGCTATGGATCCGAGGAGATCGACGCCTTTCAAAAGTGTATCGATGTGCTCGCGACTCAGGCTGAGACGCCCCCGCTGTGCGGCGACCAGGCATTCTTCCATCGCGTGCGCAACTTCCACCGCTGGCGTCAGATCGACAATCCGGGCCGCCCCCTTCAGCGAATGGGCAGCCCGCATGCAAGCGTCGAGACTCTGGGCGGACACGGGATCGCGTTCGAGCGCTAGCAGACCGGACGTCAGGGCCTGCGACTGCGTCTCCAGTTCGGCCCGAAAGAGGTCGAGCATCGAAAATTGGCTGTAGTCCGCGCCGCTCATGCGATAGCTCGATCGAGCATGGCCAGCAGCAGCGCCTCGTCCAGACAACCGACCGCGCCCCCTCGCCACGAGACCATGGCTGCCGTCATGGTCGAGGACGCCTTGCCAACGGTAGCAGGCACGGCAAGCTGGTCGCTCTGTTTGAATCGATAAATGCCGTGCATTTCGTCCACAGCAAAAGCGACGCGCTTGTCGCTGTTGCCGACGACGATAAGACGCGGAAATGCCTTGGTCCGCGTGTCCTGTACCCGCGTTTTGCGATCGTCTACTCCGAGCAGTTTGGCCAACGAAACGCAAACCAGCAATTCGCCTCGAACATTGACGATGCCGAGGACCGCACTGTTCCTGCGGTGTGGCAGCGAATGGATACTACGAGGTTCGGCCACTTCTTGGAAGCAGCCAACCGGAAGCGCCAGCCATTCCTCGCCGAGACGAAAGACAACGACCGTCTGAAATGCACTGCCCTCGGCATTCCCGACTGGTTCATCGGTCCTTGCCTGGGCAAAATGTCGGGCCCACTCGTCCCGATAGCCGGGCGGCAGCGGACGGTTCAGGAGGTTCCGTGCGATTTCCTTATAGGTCGGGCAGTTCCGGCAGTGGAGATGCTGCTCCAGTTCAGGGCACGATCTGTCACCACGAACGCCTATTTGCCGCCAGCAGTCGCCGATGGCGATGTCCGGCACCGATGATGCGCTACCGGGCTCAGCTGACGTCAAGTGCCGCTCCTTTTCCCAATCCGACCGAGCCGCCCGGTGAGTGCCTCGGCACCGGCGATGTCACCCTGCTTGCGAAGCAGCAGCGCAAGATGCGCGAGGGCTTCTTGATGGCGGGGTTCGAGATAGAGGGCCTTGCGATAGTTCTGGATCGCCTCGGAACGCGCATCTTCTGCATCCTGAGCTAGCCCGAGCAGATAGAAGATTTCCGGGGAGGGACCGTATTCCCCGAGATGCGTCAGCGCGAGTTCCTTTGCTTCCGCAACTCGTCCGGCATTGGCGGTGCGTTCTATAGAAGCGAGGCTTTGGGCCGCCCGCTCGGACGGGTGGACGGAGCGCTCCACTGTCGCTGCATTACTGGAGGCCGGCCGGATCGGGCTCAGCACTTTGCTGACGTCAGAGATAGGAGCAGGGGTGGCCGGACCGAAGCGCGACTTGGAGGGTGCAACCGTCCGGGGCGCCTTAGCCGGCTCCACGTTCGTGAACGCAAATGCCATGGGTAATCGCGCTGAAGCAAAGCCGTGCAGAATCGGAAGGCCTGATTCCGCTGGACCGACGAGCAGCAGGCCATCTGGCGCGAGGAGGGTCTTCAGACAAACCAGCGCGCGGTCTTGCAGGTTTCGGTTGAAATAGATCAGCAGGTTGCGGGAAAAAATAATGTCGTACGGTGCCAGCCCATACGAGGCCGCAGGATCAAACAGGTTGCCAAGCCTGAACCGGACTTGCTTCAGGACCCGCACCTCAGGCCGTAGTCCGCCTTCGGCCGCTTCGAGATAGCGCCCTCTGAATTCGAGAAAATCGCCGCGAAATGAGTTACGCCCGTAGACCGCGCGCTCCGCGGCCGCGAGGTTGCCCGTGCTCACGTCGACTGCGTCAATCTTGAAATCCTGTGCTCCGAAACCAGCATCGAACATGGCCATCGCCATCGAATAGGGCTCTTCGCCTGTCGAACATGGTAGGCTCAAGAGCATTACGGGTTGACCCGGCCGCATGCGCGCCCGTGCATGACGCGTCATTGCAGTGAAAGCTTCACGATCTCGGAAGAACCATGTCTCCGGTACGACAACCGCGTTGATCAGTTCCTGGAGCTCGGATGGGGAGCCAGCCAGCAATTGCCAATAATCTTGAAGCTCACTGATCTGGCAGGCTGACATCCGCTCCCGGAGCGCGTGACGGATCACCGACAGACCGACAGTGCCGCTGTCCAGTCCAATCTTTTCCCTCAGTAGCTGTTCGACCGCACCAAACATCATGAACTCATCGCGACCTGACGGAACAGCGTTTCGCGAATGTCGTCAGATAGCAGCGCTTCGGCCCTGACCCACTGGACAAGTCCTCTATCGTCGGACGCCACGGGGCCCAAGTAGGGCGGAGTTCCCGCCTCCATCCCGGACGGCGCGAAGTCAGAAGGATCCCGCTTGAGCATATCGGTCGCTCGTTCAGCAACAAGCGCAAGCAGGTGGTTCTCACCATCCTTGGTTGGATAGCGTATCAGAACGATTCGTGTGCTCAGCACCAGCGCCGAAGGGCGGCCAAGCGCAAGCAGGCTGAGATCGATCATGGGAACGGGTAAGCCCCGGCAGTTGATTAGGCCTACTACGCCGTTCGGCGCGCCCGGCAGCCTTCTCACGCCGATGTAAGGCAGGACCTCTTCAACCTGCTCCATGTCCAGCACATACCGGTCGCTACCTATACAGAACCCGAGGAATAACATTGTCGTCCTAGCTCGCAGGCACCTCTCGCAGCGCCCGCAGTTTGAAACGGGAAATGCTGCTGCGTAACCCGCCCGAAACCTGATTGAGTTCGTCGATCGCGAGCGTGGATTGCTGGAGGGATTCAACCGTCTGTTGGGCAGCTTCGCTCAATTGTATCAGCGTCTCACTGATCTGCCCTGCGCCCGTTGCCTGGGCCTGCATTCCCTCATTGGCCACTTCGAACCGTGGCACCAAGCCCTGGACCTGCTGAATAATCTCGTAGAGTTGGCCGCCGACCTGCTGCACATCTTGCATGCCACGTCGGACCTCCTCGGAGAATTTGTCCATGCCCATGACGCCGGCTGCGACGGCGGATTGAATTTCCTTGACCATCTGCTCGATGTCGTATGTCGAGACGGCGGTTTGGTCGGCAAGCCGCCGGATCTCCGTTGCCACGACCGCAAAGCCTCGCCCATATTGGCCCGCCTTTTCAGCCTCGATTGCGGCGTTTAGCGAAAGAAGGTTGGTCTGGTCGGCAACCTTGGTGATCGTGGTCACCACCTGATTGATATTGCCGGCCTTCTCGCTCAGGATCGCAAGTTTGGAATTAATCGCGGTGGCGGCTTCCATGACGTGCTGCATGGTTGCCTCCATGCGTGCCAGCCCTGCTTGTCCGCCGGTGGCCAGCGTGGCGGTTTGCTCGGCGACCGCAGAAACTTCGCTCATCGTTCGTACGAGCTCATTGGAGGTTGCCGAGATTTCCTTCGCGGTCGCTCGGATTTCGGTCGTAGTGGCCGCGATCTCATTTGCGGTTGCCTGCTGTTCCTTTGAGGTGGCGGCCACCTCGGTTATCGATGTGTTGACTTGAATGCTGGATTTCTGAACCTGGCCTATCAGCGTGGTGAGATCATCGGCCATGGTGTTGAAGCCCTCAGCCAGCGTGTCAAACTCGTCCTTGCGCTTCAAATCGAGGCGCCCGCTGAAGTCGCCCAGGCGCATTACACGGACGAGATCGACCAATCGGCCAAGCGGAACACTAACGGCACGGAATAGAAGATAGCCGCACAAAAGGGCCAAACCGAGTGCTACGAGGAACCCGGCAATCAGGCCCAACTTCGCTGTGCGGACGATCGAACCTATCTTTTGGGTCGAGCTGTTTGCCTCTCCTCTATGGTCCTCGACCATGGCTTGCAGAGCCGATTGCAATTTCCGAAAGATCGGCTCCACGTTGTTCTTGATGGCCGGGCGCTCGTTGGAGATCTCTCCCTTCGCCAACGCGGCACGACTGGCATCCAGTACGGCGGCTTCGGCTTGGCGGAATTGATCGGCGAGGTCCTTGACGACAGCGTAGTTCTGCTTGTCCAAATCGGACTCAATGGTCTCTTCATACTCGTCCATCGACCCTTGCAGGGCGTCGCGGTTCGCCTTGATGGTAGCCTCGAAAGCCCGCTTGTCGGCAGGATTGTCCTGAAGAGCATATTCCTGGAGAAGACTATGGGCATCCATCTGTCCCATCATGATCTGGGTGCTGTGATAGAGGTCCGGAAGAGTTTCCTTTTCCACGCTGGTCGCTTCTTGCTCCGTCTGGAGAAACCAAACGTATGTAATGCTGGCCATAACCGACATGACAACCAGAACGGCCGCGAAACTGGCGAGTATGCGGCGGCGTATCGTCAAGCTGTTCATCGGGCTCAGTTCCGCCAGGGCGCTAATTGATTTGTTGGCACGACTAGCCCAGCACCGCGTTGCGACTATGCCGAACAGGCGAGATTCATTCGAATCGCGGAATCTAATGTTGGAAACGTTTCTTTTCCGTTCACGTCGCGCCCACAAGCCGCCTGCGAACGGCATGTACGCGTCCAAACCAATGGCCGATCGCATCGGCCGCAACTGGAAAGTATCTCCAACATCGAGCGTGGCAAGCAACTCCCTCCATTGAAACGCTCGTGAGTCGCGCGTGTTCTCAGCGACGGATTGCTTCGAAGGCCTGGCAAAGGGGGCGCGCTGTTTCGCGCGAGAGCGCACATAGCTCCAGGTGGAACTCCTGGAAGCGCCGTGCAATTGGCGCCTAGGCTTGTCAAAGTGGAGCGCGTGCAGGTGAGGCCTGCTTGCCGTGCACGCTTTGGCGCAAATCTGATTTCATTTGTCGCGGCTATGGCCGTTAGCCTACCCACGAGGGCGAAACACTCGCAAAGTCAATCATTGAGACTGGAAACGCTAACCCGATACGCGACTGGCGCCGCCGGTTGAAGATAGGGCCAGCGACCAGCAGCGTGCTCGCCGAGTGCGGCCGCGGGAGCTTGTGCCGGCCGCGCCAAGGAGCGGATATATCAAATGGAGCGAAATTCTTAGCCATTCCTTCATCCATCTTTTCGTTAAATACCCCATGGAAATGGGGCGCATTATATCGAGGCGGTTGGTTCGGTGTTTGCGACGAGGCGTCGGGACGAGCGGCAACGTTGCTACTATTTTTGCCCTATCGTTGCCGATTGTCGTCGGCGCAGCGGGTCTCGGTATCGAGACCTCCTACTGGTATTTTAGCAGCCTGAAATTACAGGCGGTGGCGGATGCGGCAGCCTATGCTGGCGCTTTGGAAAAGGTTTCGGGATCTGACAAGCCAACGATAGTCGCCGCCGCGACACTGTCAGCGACGACGAACGGCTGGGACCCGTCAACAGGCACAATCGAAATCTTCACTCCCCCGTCCTCTGGCCCGAATGTCGCCCAAAAGGCCGTCGAGGTCATCGTTCATCAGACCCTCGATCGGTTTTTCACATCGATATTCACGCAAAACGCGATCGGCGCACGGGCAAGAGCGGTGGCTTTCATCACTGACGCCTCAAAGGCCTGCGCTTTGTCGCTCAATCGTTCCGCCCCGAGAGCGGCGCTGTTTTCCGGCAGTTCGACCATAAAAATGACGGGCTGCTCCGTGATGTCCAATTCCATTGCCGCCGATGCGATCAAGCTTCAGGGATCGGCAAACCTTCAGGCCGACTGCCTGATATCGGCCGGCGGTGTTTCGTTGAACAACCCTGTGACGACTGTTTGCGCCAGCCCGATAACCCAGGCCTTACCCGCTGGTGATCCCTTTGCCGACCTGCCGGCGCCACCAGCCACAACCCCCTGTCAAAACTCGAAATTGTCGACCCTGAACCCCGGGACATACTGCAGCGGGCTGAGCTTGAGCGGCAATGTTGCGCTCGCGCCCGGCGTGTACGTCATTCAAGGCGGTGATTTCAAGGCGAACGCGAACGCCAATGTTTCCGGCACCGGAGTCATCATCTATCTGGCCGGCAGCTCCGGCGTCACCATGAACGGCAACGCCACCGTCAAACTTAGTGCACCCACGTCGGGCACGTATTCCGGTGTCCTGTTTTACGGCGACAGAGGTAACCTGACGGGATCGAACACGTTAAACGGCACGGCGGATTCGCTTTTGACCGGCGCTCTGTATTTTCCAACCCAGGACGTCAATTATCTCGGCAATTTTTCTGGCAAGGGTGGTTGCACGCAGGTCGTCGCCGGTACCTTGCAGTGGTCCGGCAACACGAGCATCAGCCAGGATTGCACGAGCCTCGGAATGCGTAATATTCCGGCGACGCAATCCGTTCGGCTTGTGGAGTAATCTTCGTGGAACGATTATCAGCCCGGATCTTCCGGAGCGATTCGGGTGTTGCTGCGGTAGAGTTTGCGCTGATTGTGCCGATCCTTTGCCTGGTACTTCTTGGCGTCATTAACGGTTGGTCTTTCGTATCAAGCGCGCTGTCGATGCGTGCAGGCGTCAAAACGGCGGCGAACCTCGTGATGCAAGGCGCAGCCGACGACGCGGCTACCCAAGCCGTCGCCCTTTCGAGCTGGGAAAATCATCCCGATGACGCGCAGGTGACGCTGAGCCGGAAATATATGTGCGGGATCACCGTGGTCGATCTATCTGTCCTGTGCGACAGTTTGAAAGCTCCCGCGGTTTTCGTTGTAATACAGGCGACAACCACCTGGTTCCCGCCCTTCAGTTTTGGCGAGTTTTCCCTCTCGCGCGAGCTCAGCCAGCAACAGGTGATTCGTGTTCGCTAAAGGGAGAGCCTTCATACGTGGGGCATCAGGCGGAGCTGCATTGGAGTTCGCGCTGATCGCGCCTATTCTGATAACGCTTTTGATCGGCATCTTCGCATTCGGCTGGGCTCTGAATGCCATGTCGAGTGTTCGGTACACGCTGGAAACGTCCTCACGTGCGCTGCAAATGAAGAACTCGCTAACCGAAGCAGAGATAGAAGCGATAGCCACGGCAAAATTGCTGAGTTTGGGATTGAGCGACGTCGACGTAACAATAGCAATCGACGCCCCCAGCGGCGGCTTTCGAATGGCACATCTGACCGCCAAATATGCGTTCGTGATCGAGTTCCCGTATTTCGACCGGTATCCGATTAATTATGCGACAACCGTCACGGTTCCGTTGATTGGAACATAAGGCTCATTCTAGTCGGACGCCGCAGCTAGTTCTCCATCAAAAAACCTGCAGCGAAGCCCTTCCTTGCCGCAAGGTGCTTCACGCGGGCTTTGATCCCCGGCTTGACCCATTGGGGTCGCCGGCCGCTTTGGCAAGCCCTTTGGTAGGAGGCCGGCATGCTCCTGAAACGTACTTCCACGACCGATCCCGCATGTCACGCCGCCTCTGACGATAACGCTATGTTCATCAGCCACGCTCAATTATCTGGCAGACCAAAAGCTACACGAAGCGACAGACGCCGGGAATTAGGCGAAATGGCTGAAGACGAACAGAGGCGCCAACGCAGGCAGCGCGTCTTCAAGGGCGCAACAATCCTGACCGGCATGACCCATTCCGAGGTCACGTGCACGGTGCGCAACATGCATGCCGGCGGCGCCGAACTGAAGGCCTCGATCGACGCTCGCGTCCCCGACGAATTCCTGCTCTATGTGCCGACCGACGGCATCGCCTACAAGGCGGTGGTTCGTTGGCGTCGCGAAGACCGCATCGGCGTCATGTTCACCGGCACCGAGCCAAAGCCGCACTGGCACTACGGCTAAATCCCCTGAACCACACCTCGTAGCCGTATGCTGGGCGGTGATTGACCCCCGTCCTTTGGACGCCTTGTTCCTCCTCCAGAATTTCTTCGACTTAGGTGGCCGACAACCATTCTGGCGCCGACTGACTGCTCGCTTCCATTATCGGTTTGCCGACCATCGTTGGAGATTTCAGAATAGCTACTGCTCTCGCCCTCTCCACCGTCCTGATGGTTTAAACAGTGCTCGTGCATTTCGAGACGGTCCGAGTCGTCGCGAGTATGCGGCGCTGGTGGGGTCGGTCTGCTCGTGTGGAACTGCTCGCATTCATTACGCCTGCGTTTGTCGCGCACCTGCTCGGTATTGGGCAGGGGAATAAAGGGCGCTGTTCCCCCACAAGCAGAAAACCGGCCTTCCCCTTGCTTCGGCCTGGGGCCTGCAGCACCGACACGGCACTCGGTAGCGGGTGCCGCCGTCATCTTTTTCATGCCGTCGCGAATCGTCACGTGATCGGTCCGAAAGGTGATGGTTTTGGTCCCTCGAGACGACAGCGACATTCGCCTGACTGGGAACGACGGGGTCAGAGTGCCTGTCATATCAGGGAACCTCGTGCAATTTGTCGACCAGCCCACAAAGTTCCAAAAAAAACGGACCGTTCGCTTTGAGGTTGAGTTGCGCCTTAGTGCTTCCCTTGTGATCTTCCTCAGCGTCCGCTGTTTTGACAGGGAGCGCATTGGTCATTCGGCCCATCGCGCTTTTCTGCGGCCCGCCGTTTCGCCCGACATCATGGAACGATATCGCCCCCCATGTATTAGAAACCCATGGACACTATGGAACCCCACGGCCACGGGATGGCGGCCGATCTTTTGACATCGGAAGTTGCCAATGCCAGGCAGCGCATCCACCGGACCGAGCTCGCGCTTCAACGCACTGAAGAAATGCTGGCCGAAAATCTCGCGCTGTGCAGCAGGATACGAACTGCGGTCGAGGCCGCAGACCGCTTGGTGAAGATCGATCCCCCCAGCTTTGAAGGACGTCGCGCGGATTGAACTGGGCCGGCGGTTCATTCGTCGCGACCTTCAGGCCACCGCCACCACTCGCGCTCAAGCACGGCGGCAACCAGGTCGACAGACGGCGAGCGCGGCTCATGGTGCGCGGCCTGGTGCTCGCGAGGAACCCGTCATCCGGCATGCGCTCCACTGCCTCGAAATGCCATCGCGCGCGCGGCGTTACCGCCAACAGAAGGAAAACGCGGGGCCTGAGGCCCCACACCCCCACTCCGTTCCGCTTCGCGGACGGATATGCTCGCTCCCTTGCTCATGTGGCACTATCCGGTGTTGAGCCATATTGCTTTTGAGAGCGAAGGATGCGGCTGATCGCCGTCGCATAGCGGCTGATCTCGGCGTCGATCTGGTGGGGTAAAGCCTCGGCGTTCGAGCTTCTTCCGCTCCTGTGCAACATGCAGCGACCAGTAGCGCTGTCCGGCTTGGTAGGTGCGAGCGTTCAGCGCGGTTGGTATGCTGCGAAGACGTAACCTTGCACCTCGACTAAGGCGATCGGTCCCTTGGGAACAGTGCCGTCGGTATGGAAAGATCGCATCGGCACTGTCCTTCCAGCCCTGATTGAAGAGGCCCGTATCCGCTGCCCTGCTGTAGGTAACGAACCCCTCCCCGTTGCGGGCTCCGACTTCTTCCATCCAAGCCGTGGCAGCACCCAGTGATTCCCAAATGCGATCGACAAAGTCCTCATCTCCGGTCCTGTCGGCCGAACGGCAACTCGCGAAGCACGGCCATCTCGCCCTTGCGCGTTTTGTGCATGATCTTGCCTGGGTCCGCGTCTCCGAAGACGGACGTCTCGGTCGATTGGTAGCGGGCGAGAAACGCCAGCACGCCACGGGCAAGCTCGGGATTGAGCCAGAGCATCTGCAAGGCGGAAATGACTCCGTCGCGACCAAAGGCGGTTGAGAACCATGGAATGCCGGCATACGGGTATGGTCCCGTCGCGAGGTCGGTTGTCAGGAGCGCGATGTCGGCACGTGTGCGGGCCAGCCAGTCATTGAACACGCGTCCGGAACTGAAAACGGTGGCGCCTTGCCGGCGCTTTGAGCGAAATCGCACATCGCGCTCGCCCAGCGGCGGCGCGAAACCGGTCACTGGACGGAATCTCTTCGCCGTGACCGACCATCCAGATGGAGGATCCTGCGGTCACGGCTCGGCACGACAATGCGGAACTCGGCGTAACTGGAATGCACCTGATCCGGCTCCGCAATGACCGACTGGCGCGCCACATTATCAAGCCCTTCGTACCGAAATGTGACGCTTGCCTCACCAATCAGCGCGTCATGGGCACGACCGTGATGGCTACGCGTGGTGCCGCGCACCGCGAACATGTCTCGGAAATCGGCATCGAAGTCGACACGGACCGGCAACGCAATCTCGCGCGCGAAGTAGTTGGTGAAGGTAATGCGCTCGAGCAACGGGGTCGCGCGAGCCAGTTATCCGATCTCCCGCTCAGAAATTTCTACCAAATATTCCGACCTCCTGATGGAACCCATTCGTTGCGGGCGAGTTGCGGCTCATTGGGACGGACTTCCCGAACATGACAACGAGCAACAAAGCAGACCATCAGTCTGTCTCCGAAGCGTTTCGGAAACTGATCCGTTCCGAAGGCTATCGTCATCACGTACAAACATTCTTAAATCTGGAGGTCGAACCAGAACTGCCGCCAACCCTGCAGTCATTACTTGCGGCTATTGATCGGGCCAAACAGGGCCCGACGGAAGAAGGTCCCTAGCCGGCTGGCTGAGCGTCAGGTCAAAGAGTACAGAGGCTCGCTTCGTGGCTTCTCCCCTGATTCTCACTCAGAACTTATCAAACATTCTTCTTGATTTTTCTCGACAGAGGGTCATGAATGTTCCGCGTGGGTTCTCGCTGAGGTGGGAGGCCTGGTATGAACGTTTGGACGAACTGCCGACCTATCAAAGTGACTGCCAATGAGCTTGTTGAAGAGCTGATTTTACGAGCCCGGCGCGGCCAAATCATCATCTCCGTCAAAGAGACTATCGCAGCGGTGCGCCGAGACGGGCTACATCTGGCGGAAAGTGACTGCGAGCTGGTGGAGCTTATTGTCGATCTTGCCCCAACCTTTGGCATGTTCGTCGCGTTCGACCTTCGCGAATAGCCTGATGGCAGGTTCTTCCCTCCGGTATACGTCGGGGACGATTCGACCCAAGGTTGTGGACGAAAGGCGGATCGAAGCGCGCTCTATGGTCGGAGGGGGTCTGCGCGCGAGCCAATTATCCGATCACCGATCAGAAACTCGAGCTAAAAATTGCTGACTGTTGCGGCCTAGCACCGTGCCAATTCGTACGATTCGTACATGGCGTTGATGTCGGTCAGGAAGTGAGTAGATTCCCCTTCGGCGTGTCCCTGGGGAGGGCCGGATGAGCGTCGCGCAAAGGGTCGGTCCGCTTCTAGAGCAAGCAATCACTGTACTCCTCAACAGGGCGGACCGTCGCGACACGGTCTCGATCAAAGCGGCACTACGCGAAGCTCGGGAGGCTGCGCCTTGTTTGGTGGCCTCCGACGAAGAACTAACCAAGGCGATCCTCGAGGCAGCAACTGCCATGGGCCTCTACGTGCCTTTCGACGGTCGCGAATAGCTGTCAGCCAACTTCGCTTGTCGTGACCTGGCAATGGCGACCGTGTGCTGCCATTCATTCTCGATATTCCCGCCTTGGCGTGACAGCCCTCACATTAACGCTCTCGCCGAGGACGAATAAGCATCGGATGCCGCAGATTTCCGAATGGTCCTTTGAGGCGATCGCCGCAATGGCTAGACCGACAACAAGCGAAATGACTAGGGCGACACCCACCGGAAGATGATGCATACCGGCTTCGTACCGACCGCTCGGATAAACGTCGATGAACGTTTGGAAACACCCGTCACGGACTCAGACCATCCCTAACAAATGGTTAGCCGTCCTAATCGCTGAGCCGGTTTATAGAGAGGAAACCCTGGCTCGCCACTGGTTCAACCCTCCGGTCCCCGTCAAGACCGAGCGTCCCGGGATCATCCACAATGTCAACAACGCCGAGACAGCCGGCGAGGAGCTGATGAAGTGGACCAAGCGTGGCCCTTGCTGGGATCTCGCGGTGCGCGTTTGCATGGCCGTGATTTTCGATGAGATGGAACCCGAGGAGGCCCGCAAGGCATTCCTGGCTGCTGCAAAAGAGGAGGGGACATTACTCCCCCAATGACAAGTAGCTAACTTGAACTGCGGTAAAGGTTCTCTGACCAACACCGCCTTCGCGAAAGGAGCCCGCCGCCGGTGAGGGAGAGGCGACGGACCCCCCACAGCGGCTGCACATCCACGAAGAATCCCGCTGCCACCTCTAAACCCGCGAGGGCCTACATCGTTCCCTTAGCTGCGGCTAAAGCGGGGTTGGTCGGCGGGCTCTTGGCGCTCTAAGTTCTAGCGGCGATGGCGAAATTGGCATGGTGAATGTTTGCAGGCGCTTGAACCCTTGGGAGCATAGCTGTTGGAGGTCATCGATATTGTCTTTTGGTTTCAGGGTGAGGTTGCGCCGGCGTTTGTCTGTCTCCAGGCCGGATACAATCAAGCGGTCTTGCGACGGGTCCGGACGAACGCAGCGTCAGCGCTGCTCCGCAGCAGCGGGCTGCAGACGGCGGTCGCCAGCCAGCTTGAGGCGCAGTTGCCCGCAACCACTCGCCATCTTCTCCGAGCGGATCGCAGGACAGCTACGCGATTCTGAGCACTGCCAAATCGGCCTAATTTTCCACTGCCGAATGGACGATGAGACGCGTAAGCGAGTTTCCGGACCGGAAGCTATGCGTTGGGTTGCCCAAACGATGCAGAGGCGCTGCTGTGTTGGCGCGACACGCTCGACCGCAGGTGCGGACGGCATAAGAATTTTGGAGAGGCCCGTGGTGACTGGGGATTGCGCCGGTATTGGCGACGCGCGAAGACCGGGTCGATATCCGGGCGAAGGCAGCCCCTGCGACGCAACTTCATACCGGAGACTGGAGGCCGCGCTGGGAGGTTGTTGCTTAGGCTACCAACTCAAAGTAATTGTCCGGGAGAGTTCAGCGATGTCGCCATAGATCATCAGAACCTCTGACGAGAAAACATTTATCACCGAGGACTTCGAAGAGTGAGCTTGCCGCGGTACAAACCGGCAGGTTCTTCGAATTGGCGTACGTGCCGAGGGGCGCGGTTTCGACCTTACGGTCCTTGGCTTCGGCACAGCCGACACTGATCGCGAGGATTGCGATAGCAATGAGAGTCGTCTTGCTCATATTTTGCCTCTGGAGCCAGCTCTTGTCGGGTAAGTCGCGCGATGCATCAAAGTAGCACCGGCCCACGAACGGCTTCATCCATCGATTGGAGGAAGCGGGCTCATTCATAATTAGCAATATCTTGAGTAAGGCGCCGAGCGCACCAGACTCATGGAACGGCGCGCGGAATTTCCATTCGTGACGAGGTGCCGATCCCGGCCGCCTTCGCAAACGGGTCACTCAGCGCTGCGTAAACGTCTCGATTCCGAGCTATAGCTTTCCGCATTCGATCATCGATCATACCAAGGCGAAGAAGGGGCAGCAGATCGAGCTTACCGGACAGATCACGCGCATAGACGAGGAAGGCGGCAGGGTGACCGTCGATCTGGGACCGCTGGTGACGATCGAGATCGACAAGGTCAGGCTGGTCGAGAAGTACAGGACGCCAAAGCGCAAGAAGCCGCTGCGCGACATGGTGGATTAGCTCGCGGACCGCCGCTTATCCACGCGACATCGGTACCACTCAAACGAATGGCAATTTTCTGTCTGAATGCGTTTAGGGTCCATGCTCGGAGACCACGCATGGGTATCGCGCGGGAGACAGGTGACTCCCCGTTTCAAGGCTTCGAGATGCTACGAGCACTGAACAGTCAGTTTCTTAGACCTAAAGATCGGGCGATCTGCCAGCGAGTTGTCGACCAGGTAACTGCCGACGCCAAATGGTACAGCACCCCGATAGACGGTCAGATTCTGGCCTCGACCACGCTGAATCTGTTTCAATCAGGGGTCGTAAACGAAACGAATTTGCTGGCACATGTTCGCGCGCGGCGCCACGACTTCACTAAACTGACAGGCTAGTTCTTCACCCTCGCGACATGGGCGCGAAATGCGGTTCTTCGTAATCCGCCGGGCGGTCATGCAGCAAGTTGAGCGCCCGCTTTAGGGCCCGATGCAAATTGTCGATGGCGTCGTAGTGCGGACAGAACGGCCTTAGGGACAACTGCGCGACCCGCAGTTCCTTCGTCAGTAGCCAAGCCTGCCGTTCGATCTTGGCAAGATGATACTCGGAAATCTGTTCATGGCGGCGACGGTGCGGCATCCCGCAAAATAGGAATATATTCGGCATCCCGTCAAGGCACATAGACTTCGTCCCGCCCTCAACGCATGCTCGCCGCGGGCATTTTGGGGAAGCATGAAAATCAAGTTATGTGCGTTTGTAGCCATCAGCGTTTTGTCGGGCTGCGCTACTCGCCCAGCCGACATCAAGCCATGCTGGTTTCGTCCAGCGTATACGCGGGCACGTCCTGCAGCCATTTGGAAGCCGAACTTTTCCGAACGAGTTCCGACCTGGCCCGATAATGGCCGTACAACACAGGACGGCCCGCCATGACGTGGATGGCGTGTTTTGGCTTGGCTTGCCGGTTGGCAGCATGATGGACGACACAGACATCAAGGCAGGTGAAGCCAAGATCGGCGAGCTGAAGGGCAACATGGACGCGATCAACGCAGCCCGACGAAAGGGCGGCTGTGTTGCACTCTGTAAGCCGCTCCAACGTTAAAATTGTCGGCTTGCTTCCCGCCTTGGCCACTGCGGAGTGGTCGTTCATCGATTGACTCGCGTAATGCACCGGCAGTTAATCTCCCCGCCAGGGCAAAAAGAGGGGCTATGAAACTGGGAGCAAACAATGACTGTCCAAAAAGAAGACTATCGAACCAACAGAGCCGACTACGCCATAGCTGCCATGCATAGCCGAGCGACCGCTGAGGGCGATCGTGACGATTTGGTGGCGAGGAAAAAGTCCCTGTGGGTAACAGATCGGCGATCTGCAAAATTGGCTGCAAACCCGTCCGAAAGCTCGCCAGAACCCAAGGCAAAAGCGCGCGGTAAGTGAATTGATTGAGCCCCTACGTGCCGATTGGGAGGCTGTGCAAGGACAGGTGAAGGAACTGCGGGATGCCGGAAATCATCCGGCAGCGTTGGCTGCAGTGAAGACTTATCACCATAAGCTCTGCACGACGCGCGTCCTCGACCTGGCCCGTGGAACCGGAAACTTCCTCTATGTTAGCCTGGAACTGATGAAACGCCAGCTATCCTGACATCTTAAATCATTGAACTCATGAGCTATGCCTTCCATAGTAACTTGAGGGAAGACTATCGCTAGACATGCCGGCCCGCACTAACGTAATGGGGCGAGACTATCGGCACTCTGACGTTTTGCACGCTTTTCTCTGACATACTGAGCGCGAGAACAGAGCGTCAAAAGACAGCGCCTGTGGAGTTCGAGGATCAGGTGGGACGGATTCCCGCGCGAGAATTCAGGCGCATCGTTTGAGGGAGGCGGCCACTTCGTTAGATCCGAGCACGCAACGTGCGGTGCGAAAAGGCGCCGCGAATGCGATTAAACGCGTCAGTCTTATCCAGTCAACAGCCCCAGAGCGTTGATTGCACTGTGGATGACAAATTTTTCGGGTAGACAGCTAATATACTTTCCGGTTCTCTGGGGTCGCAATCAGATCGAAGGAGCGGGATCGTGCATCGTATGACTGTGAGTCAGCACCGAAGCCTGACCCCGCACGAGTAGAGGGTAACGCATTGATTTGTTGACCACAATCTTGCATTAGTATGGTCAATATTCGCGCCGGGGATGACCCCATCGATATCCCGAGTTTGCAAGAGCATATATTCCAATCAACCTCGGATAGGCATATCGTGCCAAGGTGAACATTCTATGGGAATGATTTCCGACGCAGAAGTTCGTGACACTCTTACCAAACTCGCGCGGCAGCTGTTCCCGCTGGAAAGCTGGGTCAAAGATGGTCAGAAATACGTTCCGCCCAATGCGCCGGATCTTCCTTGGCGCGGGTCCGGGCCGACGCTGTCGATCGAGTCGCTTCGCGCTGTTGAGCGCCTCGATCTCCTTATAGAGTCTGATTCAAACGAGGCCCTGCGTGTCCGATGGAACAAGATCGCGACTGCTCCCCTCTGGTTTGAACCGAGCCTCCACCATCCTGCAGACTGGCGGGCGCAGCACAAGCTCGATGAAGCGGCTGCCTTCGCGCCTGTCGATTCCGAGAACTTCGTGATCGCGACGGTAGATCCGAAGACTAAGCTCAAGCTGCCGCGCGCGAGATCGGAATTCTACGCGGCGTGCTGGCCACTGCTAATGAAGGCGCAGACCCAGCGCGTGTTTCCCGACGACGCGAGCTGGCTCCAGTTCGCGAAGAATCTGCTCGCCGATGAACTAGCGGCCTGGCCACCCACGGAAGTTGTTAAATCGTCTGACTTCATCAAGCGCTTCGCCAAGGACGTTGCGATCTGTCTGCTCGACTTGGAAAGTCCGTTCTTGCCTGTCGATGAGCAAGGAGAATTGTGGCAGCGCGCGGTGCTGATCGAGGCAGGAGAGCACCGTCATCGGCACAACGTCTACAATCCCGAACAGGTTCAGGAAGCTGTCGCTCAGTTCGACGCCAAGGTAACCGCTCTGCTCTAACGGAGACAGCAATGACCGAGAAACCGAACTTCGTGGTGGTGGGGTCCGGCGGCGGCGGCGGAACCATCGCGTGGCTCCTCGCCAAGGCGGGCTACAGTGTCACACTGCTAGAACAGGGACGTGACATCACGAAGGAGTTTGAGGCTATGCCAGGTCATCCGCAGGATGAGCCTGGGTTCAACTCGTCGGCCCATAGAGAGGAGTACTTTCGCCTTCGCAAGCCCGACCCGAAGCGAAGGTTGCGCGGCGACTACACAACCTTTCGCCGTTTCGAGAAGGATACTGCCAAGCCGTTCGTCAACGGCTGGACGGGCTCGGTTCTTGGTGGAGGGTCCACGATCTGGGGCACTTGGTCCTACCGCCCAATGCCCCTGGACTTCCTGCTGAACACGCACTTCTCGGAAACGAAGCTACGCGGTGCCGGACTGGCCCATCGGGTACGGCGACATGCTGCCGTATTACAGGGTCGCAGAGGCGCTGATGGGCGTCAGCGGCGACCGGGGCGAGATGAACAACGCGGTTGAGCAGAGCGCTTGGTACAAGGGTTTTAATCACCCGGCATATTTCGGCGACAAGCAACATTGGTTCGACACGACGCCACTGCCCTGCGGAGCCTACCCGATCACGCCGGTCGGACACTTCGCCAAGCTGGGCATGCATCACGCTGGCATGTGGCCTGTGCCCCTGCCCTGCGCCATCGTTCAACCCGGCAGCGCCCCCTACCAGACCCGCGAGAAGATTGCCGCGGCACTGGCGACATGGACCTCCAACGACCGGCCTGAATTCTGGCAGCAGAAGGCGGACCAGATCTGGAGCGAAGCCAAGCGAAACGCATGCAACATGTGCGGCTTCTGTGGCGAGTACATCTGCTGGGGCAAGGAGGAGGCGCCGAAGTTCGGCACCCGCGTCACAACGCTCAGGGAACTGGACGCGCTTCGGTCTGAGGGCAAGGTGCAGATTCACTGCAACGCCAAGGCCATTGAGGTCATGTTCGACAAGGCGGCTGGCCGGGGAACGGGAGTGCGCTATCTCGACATCAGCGACCCCGACAACCCAGTGCTCAAAGAGCAGTTGGCTGACAACGTGATCGTGTCGTGCGGGGCGATCCAGACCGCGCGCCTGCTGCGCTTGTCGGGTCCACCCGAAGGGTTGGGCAACCGGGGCGATCAACTGGGGAGGAACGCCACCTTCCACCTCTTCGGGCTTGGCGTAAAGATCACCCTCGACAAAGCGTTTCAGGGCATGGTCCACGGTGAATTCGGAGCAACCGGCAACGTGACCAGCTATGAGCCCTATTTCCTCCAAGAGCCCGTTACCAAGAACTGGATCAAGGCCGGGACTCTAACGAGCACGGCCAAGAAGAACCCGCTCGAAAACGCCGCCGCCTACTTCGACTCGCAACGAGGCGCGGCGCTCCAGCCGCTCAAGGAAATCGAGACATACGCGCGGTCCATGGAGCTGAGGCTAACGGCCGACGATTTACCCATGCCTCGCAACCGCGTTGACCTCGATCCCAAGCACGTCGACGAGTACGGCATCCCCACCGCCCGAGTCACGCGGGATCTTGGCCCCAATGAGTGGAGGATGTACGAATTGGCCCTCCCGATGTTCGAGAAATCCGTCGCGAAGTTCAGGAGCAACGGCAACAAGAAGATCATTGAGACGTTCGGGGCCTCGCCCGCGATCGTCGATCTCATCGGTGACCACCAGATGGGGACCTGCCGAATGGGGCCTGACGACGACGTGAAATCCGAGCGGTCCGTCCTCGACTCGCATTGTCGCCTGCATGAGGCGCGCAACGTTTTCGTCGTGGACTCTAGCTTCATGCCCACAGGCTTTGGATTGAATCCGATGTTGACAGTGGTAGCCAATGCGCTCCGGGTCGGTTCGTGGATCGTGCAGCAGGAGAAGCGCGGTCTCCTGAGTTAGAATGTCTGACCGGCGCCAGCGTATCCATCCCCTCGGTACGCATTCATCTATCTAGTCAAGCCCGAGGGGACGCGACGTCGCAAGCTGGACGCGCCGCTTGGCTGGCGTCGCGACATCACAAGTGGGCTCTGGCACGACAGAATCTGCATGTGGATCCTGTTATTCCAGCTTGAGATTCAACACGTCTGGGCAATGATCGGACAGCCGGACGTTATCTTTCGGCTGCGCATTCGGCCACGGCACTTGTCCGCCGCTTGCCGGCGTCACCAAGGCGCCGACCTTTGCCCCATATAGGAAAAACTCGATCGGCGCGAAGAAGTACTCGTCCTGCTCGGCCAGGCTGGCCGGCATGGCGTTGCGCTTCTCCAGCCAGCACAGCGATGCTTCCTTGTACGGCTGACGCATCATCAACGTATCGGGCCGATTGTCCTGATCGAGACCGTCTCTATTCGGCGCGAATGCCGTCAGAGCGGTCCACACTTCGTCCTGCGTCCTGCCTCCACCTAAATCAAGGCGACGGTTGAAGTCGCCGACAATCATCCAAGCCTCGCCGGCATCCTCGCGCGCCCTGATCCACTTGTGCAGGGGAAACATCTGCCGCCCTAGCGTGTCACAGGCGAACTTGGCGGGCGGGTCCAGCGCAGGATCCCTGGTGAAGAATTTCCGGTCGACCCGGTCATCGAAACAGCCCGACTTCAAATGCACGACCAGCACGCGCAAGCGGCTGGCACCGTCCCGCAGGATGACATCGAGGCCCCACCGCACGTCACGGATAGTTCCGTTGTCGTCGGATTTGACATTCAATTCTGGCAAATCGGCGACCATGTCGAGGACTAGACCCGCACTCTCCTTCAGCGCAATCGCCGTGAACTGCTGCCGTTCGGCGGCGACCGGCATGTGCGGCGTTTCGCCCACTCGCGTACAGACCGGCCCCGACTGGTTCATGTGCTCGAGCACGGCGTATTGCCCGCTGATACAATGCGTCCATCCATTGGCTACCGGGAAGACTTCATTGATGGCGGCGGGGCTGGTCACCTCCTGCAGGAACATCACATCCGCCGCAATGAGATCACGCCATTTGCGCAGGTCCGCGAAGTCGGCGGCCGTCCGGTGGTGATCATCTGGAAACACCGTCGCCGTATCGGCCGAATGCACCAGTGTCTGCACATTCCAGTTGCCAAGCCGGTGCTCGCCAGCCTCAACTGCCGTCGAAAATAACGACGCCGCCACAAGGGCAAGAACTTTCACCACCATCTTCCAGCACCCCTCCGTCGATGACAGCAATACGATTGCTACAGCACCGTTGTACAACAGTGCGCAAGTATGTGTCCGATTATTATTGCGGCGCGGATCCAATGTCGCCCAACTGTTGCCAAAGACGGTCTTGAGGCCTGGTCGGAGCGGTCGGGGAGCGGGTCCTGGCATGTTGACGAGATCGCACTGACTTACCCGTCCAGAAGGCAGCGAAGTGCGTTCGTTGGCGACAACGCGCAGTTCAGTTCGTCAGCTTGCTAGACGGACGAGAGAGCCGTTCCGGCTGCAACTCGGAAATGAGCGAACTGCGCCTTCCCGGAGCTTCGTCCAGTTGGCAATGACGGTCGCGTACCAGGCTACTCGACTCCATTTGACGTCGCTCGGCATTGGCCTTGATCTTCCATAGCCTCGACAATAGCTTTGGCTCCTCGGTCGACGACACGTCGACGAGGAAGGCCTTGTCCTGCGACTGTCCGGTATTCCGAGCCCGAAAGGTGTGCCGCCGCGGAACTTCCCTCGAAGGGGAAGTCGTCGTGGCGTGAACCTAGCGACGCTCATCCGACACCAAGAACCGCAAGAGCGGTACGGCGCGTGTTAAGAACCGCGCCTGACCCAACGCCGAGGCGGGGATCGCCGTTGCTCACCTACGGCGGAAAAGGTGCAAGTGGGAGGGATGATCAGCGCCCGCAATGGCGTCATCGATCATGCCGCGAATGAACCTGATAGTAAGTCGAGAATACGAGGACATCAGAGAGGATCGATCTAGTCGTGGAACGCCTCGGATCAACAGCCTCTCATTCCCTAGTTGGCCCTCCAGCTAGGCGACAAAGCTGGCGCCAGAAGGGGACATCGACTTGTGAGGGCCCCCGTCAAGCTGATCTGCCGCTGTGGCGTTGGTTGGGTTAACGCTGGTCAACCTTGCAGCGCGCTGCTGCCGTCGGTCACGGCAGTTGAAAGTGGCGTCACATTGGACATCGCGGGGTTGCTCTGTCCCAGGAAGTGAGCAAGGGCCGATTTCCTCGAGTCCCGATCGAGCGCATAGACGGTGTGGGTGAATGCGACGCCGTCCAGCAGGCCCTGAATGTAGCCAGCGATGCTGTCGGCCGCCATGATGAGCGCGGTGTCCACGGTATGGATGTAGCGGCTCGTTATCGTCCCGCGTGAATGCCCAACCAAGGCTGCAATGGTTGCTTCGGTGAACCCAAGGTCGTTGCCGATGCTGGCGAAGCTGTGCCGCAGGACATGCGGCGTAATGCCGGCTAGATCGGTAGCTTTGAACAGCTTCGTCCACTGTCTGGGGAAGGCTCCGAATGGCGTGTCATCCTCCCAGCCGGGAAAGACATAGTCCTCGGCATCTTGTTCCTCGTTGCGGCGGCTCTCGAGATACTCCAGCACAGGCAGACCGATTGGACGCACCGACGCGCCCTCCTTGCTGTCGGTCAGACGCAGGCAACTTCCTTCAGGATCGACTTCGCACACTGCAAACCAATGATCTCGCTGCGCCGGCACCCAGTCAGCGCGATCACCCGGATGATTTCTGCAGTGGTCTCGTATTGCCGGTCCTCGACCGCCTTCCGCAGAATATCGCCGAGTATGCGATACTCCTGTTCGCTGAGACGGCGGGCGTTGACCTGGTCCGTCGGCTTGCGAACGCCATGCACCGGGTTCTGCTCGATGATACCGAGTTCGACCGCATAGGTGAGAATGCCACCGAAGAGACCTATCGTCAGGGCAGCTGTGCCGGCACCACCGCGGACGATAGCGCGCCCACGCAGTTTGTCGGTCTTGACGTTCGCACGTGTCTTGCCCGCCATGATCTGCCTATACGTGCCGCCTAGGTCCTTCTAACACTCTGTCCATCATTCCAACTCCGGCCTCGTCACCGAAGATTTCTTCGACAGATTTATAGGGAGCCTTCCCGCGCGTATCGGTGCGATCGTTCTAAGAGCGTTTCTCTCCGGAGATGGAACTTACTTCTCGAATTAGCTTGTTGATTATGGCCCATTGAAATTCAGCCGAGCTGTCGGCTGGAATGATAAACGAGCCGGGCCCCCCGATAACGTGCCGCTCGTAATATTCCGCGGTGGTCTCGCCATTTTCCATTTCCGCGCCTATCGGGAGACCGTTGATGACGATGGCCTTCTGAAGCGCTCTCAGGCGGCTTTCTTCAAGTGAAGATCCGTCATTGTTTGTTCCGTCGCCTGAGATATCGATGACCCTGCGCAACGTCGGGACAGGAAGTTTGTCAAAGGCATCAACAGACACATCAATGGCGTATGAGATCGATGTTTTTGCACCGTGCGGATCTCGGTGTAGGCCTTCCGACCTTTTCCGAATTGCTTCCGCGACAACCGACGCATCATTCGCCTCAGAAAGAACGGTCCAATCCACCCGCGTTTTTAAGGAGCCGCGGCTCGACCATTCGACAAAAGTGACAGCGATCTTGCCGTGCATACCCTCTTTGATCACCTTCAACACGGTCGGTGACTCCAAAGCAGCCGCATAGCTCTCGCGTTGTAGCGTGGCCTCTATCTGGTTGATGGAGCCCGACATATCGACCGCAAGGACGATCGCGACATCGACTTCGGCGGTTGGGTCCTCGAGAGGAAGCTTTTCACGAATTTCACAAGGGCAAAGATCGTTCGTATAAGAACTGCCGTGAACAGGCTGGTCAGGGATCAGCAGCACTCTTAACAATCCTGCGCTCAACACAGTAAAGGAGAGGACTTGCATCTCCCATCTATCCTCATGAGCTTATGGGGTTTGGTTCTGCTAGTTGCAGAATTTCAACTAAATCTGAAGCGAGCAAGTCTAGCAGATGAAGCTAGGGGGACTTGCCCTAGACAGTAGCACACTCATATTAGCTCTACATAATTTTAAGAGTCAACAAATACAGGAGGGGGCAACCGGAGCGGGTATCCGCTGCCGCGCATCCCGCAGGGTTGGATCGGCCATCTGCTGACCCGTCAGGTCGGACGTCTTCTCGGCCAGCAACGGGCAGACATCACGCTTTGGCGGATCACCAACGCCATTTTGCCGGTCGTCTTGCAACTGGTGCCAGCTTGCGCAAAAATCAGTCTCCACAGACCGGTCATCCGGTGGATGCCTGATTACCTGAATCTGGGAGGGGCGAAGTGTTCGGCGAGCCCATTACCGTTCTGATGGTCAATGAGTATCCTGACTACATTGATCCACAAGTATGGGCTGCTGAGCTGAAAACCCGTGTGCCGCAGCTGGAGTTCAGGCTTTGGCCAGACGCCGGGAACAAAAGTGACATAGATATTGTGCTGATCGACAAGGGCGCCAGTCCTGGTTTTTTTGACGCCATGACGGGGCTAAGCGCCGTCGTCTATTTGGGGGCCGGTGTCGAGGGTATTGATCTTCAGAGCTTTCCCAAGAGTGTTCCGCTCATCAGGCTCGCAACGCGTGAGCAGGCTTCGGAAGTGGTGCAATACATCGTCCTTCGCGTTCTCTGCCAGCAACGGCATGTTGCGGATTACATGGGTCTCCAAGCCCGCAAGTTTTGGAATCCGATCGCGCCGCGGAAGATCTCCGAGACAAGAATTGTTGTGCTGGGTGCGGGCCGGATCGGTGGCTGGGCCGCAAAGCTGTTTGCGGACTTGGGCTACGACACGGCAGTCTGGTCTCGTCATCAAAAGGCCCTTCCTGGTATACATAGTTACTTTGGCCGTGCCCAGCTTGCGGACGCACTCACAAATCGGGACTACGTTATCTGTTCACTTCCCCTGACTGGTGACACTCGTGGGATACTGAATTCCTCTACCTTTGGACAAATGAAGTCAGGTGCCTACCTTGTGAATGTCGGCAGGGGTGCGCATGTCAACGAAGCCGACCTGATCCGCGCGCTCGACGAAGGTCAGCTTTCTGGTGCTTGTCTTGACGTGTTTGAGCGTGAACCACTGGAGACTTCATCGCCGTTGTGGACTCATCCCAGGGTGACCATCACACCTCATGTCGCGAGCTTCTGGGTGGATTCTGGAATCGACCAGGTCGCCGATCTCTGCGGTCAAGTTGCAAGAGGAGAGCCGCTGTCCAACAAGATCGACCTCGAACGGGGTTATTGAATCGAAGTAGCGTCTTTACCACTTCCCGACAGCGTGAACTCGTCGGTGTGGCAGATGCCGGTTCCGGCGGCGAGCTTCGGGGCGCAGAGCGGCTGTTCCGCGCTCCCGCACTTGCGTGCTCCCGGTGCCCCGTGGCCCGGATGCCCGGATGCGCCAAGCTTAACGAACTGACGACCGAACAAACGATGGCACCAAGAACATCATGCCGGATACGGCTTCATCGAGAGCTTCAACGGCAAGGAAGGCGCGTCAACACTCTACGCTACGATTGCTGGCCTCCCGTCGTCACGGCGCATATGCGACGTTCCGTTAGCCGCCGATCGCGTTCCTATCCACGACAATCGCGTGGTGGTACATTCGGTTGATTTGGCGAATGTTTTTTGTCGTCAACTCACCGGGAAACCGGGGAGGTGGTCATGAGAATTACTGCTCTAGCATGCGTCGCCCTCCTTGCAGGTTGCACAACGGCAGGCCCCCCAGGGCCCCAAGGGCCTGTCGGTCCACAAGGTCTTCCCGGCAAGCAGGGACCTAGAGGTGCAATGGGGGCTGAGGGTCCGGCGGGGAAGGACGGCGTCGGCGGTTGGGAAATCACCCAGTATGCAAGCGCGAGTGATACAAGCCCAGACAAATCCGCACAGGCTTGGTGTCCCAAGCCAAAAGTCGTGATAGGTGGCGGTGCCAGCGCGTCAAATTCAAATGCTCTAATTTCTAGGAGCTTGCCGGTTACTTCCCCAGCTCCGGGGTGGGTAGCACAAGCGCATGTAGCCACTACGCTCCCAACGGCTTGGACGCTGACAGCATATGCCATTTGCGCGCTTGTCAAATAGTCGGCGCTTGGCCGGGCCGGTGAACTTTGCGTTGTCGCGTCTTGGAGACACAAACGGCGTTCTAGTCTTCATCCCAAAAATCCTGCAGCGAGGCGTGCCGATGGTCTTCCTCGCCCCGGAGGTGCTTCACGCGGACCTTGATGCCCGCTTGCGAAGGCCATAGTTGAGACGGTTGAAAGGCTGAGCCGGTGCCCCCGCGTTGACCAGTTGCCGACCGGCTAGTGCAGCTTCTCGACTCTTGCCCGGAATGGCGGCATTCCTCTTCCGGGAGAGCGGGCGTGGGCAAAGGCCACCGTTATCAAGGCGCCAATCAGGCTGACCGCTGGCGAAGGCGCGCCGGCAGAAGAATGCCGTCACGGCGGCTGCCGCGACCCCTCTTGGGACTGATCTTCCTCGGCGCCGGCACGCTTGCCGCCGCAGTCACCCAATTCGCGATCCAGAGCACCGCCGGCCAACAGAGCACGATAACAAACTGGACAGAACCATTGCCTGGCCACATGGAAGGCCGCGCCTCGGTGATCGATGGCGACACAGTAGAGATTGCAGGCCAAAGGATTCGTTTCAATGGCATCGACGCGCCCGAGAGCCGTCAGCACTGCGACGACGCCAAGGGCTTTGACTACCCATGCGGGCGCCGCACTGCCCAAGCCTTGGACAAGTTCCTGGCAGCTTCGCGACCGCTGCATTGCAGTTTTGTCGATCGTGATCGGTACGGGCGTCTTGTCGGGAACTGCGATCGGGCGGACGGTCGTAGCGTTCAGCGCTGGCTTGTCGAGCAGGGCTTGGCACTGGACTGGCCCCTCTACAGCCACGGCGCCTATGCGGGGCAGCAGGCGAAGGCAGAGGCGGCAAAGCTCGGTCTGTGGGCCGGAACTTTTCAGGCGCCTTGGGTGTGGCGTCTAGCGCATGCCGACAACCGGCCGCTTTCTAACCAGCCGCTTGGCTTAATCAACCGCCATCAGGTCGCACAAAGCGGCTATTCATGCGAGCCGCGGCGCACCTGTTCCCAAATCAGCTCGTGCGATGAAGCAAGTTGGTACCTAGCCAACTGCTCTTGGGGCCGCAAGCTAGACCGCGACAAAGACGGCATCGCCTGCGAAAGCCAGTGTTGAACCTGCAGGTGCTGCCGCTTCACGGTCGCACGCACGTCGGTGTTGGCGCCGCGGCGCGTTGGGGTGGGTTTGGTCATGTGGAGGGGCTCCTAATGAAAAGGCCGCCTCGACGGGTGGCTTTTGAACGGTGACGGACTGCCGTTCCAAGCGGACCAGCTATTGTCGACTAAATGAAAGCGGGAAGATCCAACGATGCCTCCAAAATACGTGCCGCCCTCCGGTTCATGAGACAGCTTTCAGCGGCATTCCAAATCGGCAGGGAATTCGGCAGAGCCGAGGCCGAAGTTATGTTGTCACCGCCCGTCGATTATGATCGCCACCCATCGACAACGAGCGATGCAGAACACGGCGAGCCGACCTGACGTTATCATTCGCTGGCCTCAAGTCCGGCCTGATTTTCCAGAACTCGTTGCAACTGATGCGGCGAACTTTGACGCTGCCGTCTCAACAATGACCGTGCGAGATGTGGTCATATGGCGTCTTCGGGAAGGGCGCTCGCTGCGCGGTTCCGGCAAGGCCGGTCTTCATCATCGCCAACGCGGCGAAGGTCTTCTGTCACGCTATGCAGGAACGGAGTGCGTCAAAATTGACACGGGCTCGGCACGAGCTGCTCAAGTGCGGACGGTGATGGGAGCCACGGCCGGCTGGCTGCTTTTTGCCGCGCGCGAGATGGGAGGAGGCGGCTGAAGTGATGTTTGGGCCCCGGCGACCTGATTCCGTTCTTTCGGATACGGAACGGAAACTTTGTCACATTTTTGGTTTCGACGCACGCTACGTCAGGAAGCAGCTAGGGCAATGAAGAGCGATTGTCCTTGCCTGTTTATGCGCAACAGAATGGGCTTGTGCTGCTGCCGGGATCTTGCCCACTCCTCCTGGATATCTGACGGCTGTGCCACATCCCGGTTGTTGGCCGAGACAATCACGTCGCCAGGTCGAAGGCCGTTCTCGGCGGCGGGGCTATTCGGCGCCACTTCCTGGATAAACACGCCGGTGGTACCCGGCTGCAGACCCAGTTGCTGGCGCGCTTCGTCCGGAATGGGGCTGAGCGACAGCCCGAGGCGTTGGTCCGCCGCTTCCGGACTCGGAACGGCACCGGTCTGTACCTCCTCGTCCTTGCGTTGACCGAGGGTCAGTTCCACCTCCTGCTGGGAGCCGCCGCGGTTCCTTGTCAGCGTGGCTTTCGACCCCGGCTTTTCGTTAGCTGCCGCCAGCGTCAAGTCATGGACGCCCTGAACCTCCTTGCCGTTGAACCGGGTGATCACATCCCCCGATTGCAAGCCGGCCTTGTCTGCCGGACTGCCGGGCTCGACCGAGGCGACCAGCGCTCCCTTGGTGCTCGATATGCCAAGCGCCTGGGCAAGCGACGGCGTCACCTCCTGGAGACGCACTCCGATGAACCCGCGCTCGATCCGGCCGGTGCGGATCAGCTGATCGGCGACGCTCCGTGCGGTTCGGGACGGCACGGCGAAACCGATGCCTATGCTGCCGCCAAACGGAGAGACGATGGCCGTATTGACCCCGATCACTTCGCCGCGCGCGTTAAACAGGGGGCCGCCCGAATTGCCTCTATTGATCGAGGCGTCTGTCTGGAGGAAATCGTCGTAAGGGCCGGCTTGGATGTCGCGCGAGCGGGCGGAAAGAACGCCGACGGTCACGGTTCCCCCGAGCCCGAAGGGACTGCCAATCGCGATCGTCCAGGCACCCGGCTGCATTGCGTCAGAGTCACCCCAGGCGGTGGTCGTCATGTTGGGGCGTGGATCGACCTTCAGCACCGCGATGTCGGTTGCTGGATCGCGGCCCACAAGTCGCGCGGGCGAAGTCTCCTTATCGGAGAATACGACGTGGATTTCGGTGGAGTCGGCCACGACATGATTGTTGGTGACGATGTAGCCCTCCGGACTGACCACGAAGCCGGAGCCAAGAGCTTCTCGCACCTGCGGCTGGGCAGGCCCGCGGCTGTCGAAGGGGTTGAGAAAATCGTCGAGCATCGTTTGGTCCTGGATGATCTGCCTCGTCGTGATCGCGACCACGGCCGGCAGCTTCTGACGCACGATTGCGCTGAAGTCGTTCGGGATTTCCTGTGCTGAAACCGGAGCAAAGCCGCCAGCCGAGAGCATCAAGATTCCTGCGACGAGGCCCATGCTCAGTCGCTTCCTGGAAATGTAAGACATGACTGATTCTCCTGCCCGACCGCCCTGGCGCTGCCGCGCGACTTTTCCCAGACGCAAGAACTGACATTCACGCCGATTGTTTCACCGGTTCGAAAAAATGTTGATGGTGGGCTGAACTGCGAGGATTTGGCCTTGTCGGGCCATTGAAATTTGGTCGAAACTCTCCAAAATTTTCAGCTGGTGGAAATCGCGAGAGCCACCAAAGATGACATCAACAAAGGAGACTATTCAAAGCGGAGGACCATCGATGGAAGGAGCCATTTCGACGAGTTTTCCCCCAATCGGGCCCGAGGGCCCTGATGTTTTCCTTGACCGGTTGCTCCATCCGGCACGGCATTTCGAGCGACCTGAGAACGTGCTGACCGACGTGATGCTGGACTTCCAGGAGAAGCGTGCAATCCTTTCGTCCTGGGCATCGGATGCCTGTGCAGTGGAATCGGTGCCGGCGCTGCGCATGCCGCCGGGCGCAACCGAACCGGTCAGCTTCGATGCCATCATGGACGCGTTGCGCCAATTGGATCAATTGGAGAAGCTTCCCGGCGCCGGTCGCGGTCGTGAAATCGAAAGTATCGCGGTCACCGGTTTTACAGCATCCGTCGATCGACTTTGAGTTGAACGCGGCCACTCTCTGCATCCGAGGCATCCGCCCGCCGGCGAGGATTGGCCGGCGGGCGGGATAGACGTGTTCTTAGCGACCATTCGTCGCGACCATTCGTCTGGCTGAAAATTTTCCTATAGCCCCTTGAACGCGTAAGGCACTGTTCTAAATAACTAATCGCCGGTCGCCAGATGGGGCCGGCGCAGGTCCAGGAGGCGTCAAGGCTCTCTTGGCGTCTCCTTGTATCCATGTTGCTCAAAGGAGGATGTGGCTATGAGGACAAACCTCGATTTTACCCCTCTGTTCCGGTCCAGCATCGGCTTCGACCGCATTTTCAACATGCTGGAAAATGCGAGCCGTGTCACTGCGATAGACAATTGGCCGCCCTATGACATCGCCAAGGCTGGTGAGGACGCCTATCGCATCACCATGGCGGTCGCCGGCTTCTCGCAGGATCAGCTAACCATCACTCATCAACCTAACCTGCTGGTTGTGAGCGGGTCGCAATCTGGCGACGATGACGGCCAGTATCTCTATCGCGGCATAGCCGGGCTCGGCTTCGAGCGTCGGTTCGAACTGGCCGACCATGTGAAGGTCGTTGGCGCCAGCCTGGACAATGGGCTGCTGAACATCGATCTCAAGCGCGAGCTTCCCGAAGAGATGAAGCCGCGCCGGATCGCCATCGCCGGCAGCACGGCAAAGGCAGCACCGCGGCAGATCGAGGCCGAAAAGAACGCAGCCTGAAGTCAGCGTGAACCAGAAGCGACAGGCACCGGCAATCGTCCGGTGCCGCGCGGTTGAACGTGGAGGTGAATGACAATGAACATGCGTGACCTTATCCCGTGGGGCCGCAACAACAACCAGGCCCCGAGCATCTATAGCGGTGGCGACCCGTTCCTTTCGCTTCACCGCGAGGTAAACCGGCTCTTTGACGATATGTTGAGGAGCTTCGAGACGCGCTTGCCTGCTGCGGGGCAGCTTTCGCCTTTCGATAGCGGCTGGCCGAAGGTGGAGATCTCGGAGTCGGATAATGAGCTTCGCGTCACCGCCGAGGTCCCCGGCATGGAAGAGAAGGACATCGAAGTTCTGCTCGACGAAGACGTGCTGACCCTGCGTGGCGAAAAGCAGTCGGAGACCGACGAGAAGGACTACTCCGAGCGCTTCTATGGTCGCTTCGAGCGGCGCATACCCCTTGGCTACGAGGTCGAGGACGACAAGGTCAAGGCGTCCTTTGCCAATGGCGTCCTGACCCTGACGCTGCCGAAGAACCCGAACGCGCAGTCGAAGGTGAAGCGCGCCGATCACCCACTGACGCATGGAGCAAGTCGGAGGCGGCAGGCCGCTGCCTCCGGCGCATCCTTCGCCAAAATGGGAGGGATGAGTGATGCAGAAGCAAGAAAGAGAAGTCACACCAGTCGTAGAAAATCTCGAACTGGCAAACGACAACCGCGGGCGAGCGCCGCTGTTCGGCAGATCCGAGTTCCCGAGTGATGCGGTCGCACGGATCTACAAGCCTTGCCGCTCAGTCATGACCTCCGGCCGTGCGCGGCCGAAGGTCTGGCGGCTGGTGCTCGAGCGGCGTACTGCGCCGGTCATTGAACCGCTGATGGGCTACACCGGAAGTGGTGACACGCTGACCCAGGTGGAGCTCGATTTTCCGACGGCTCAGGCGGCCATCGACTATGCCGAACGGCAGGGGCTTGCCTACGCGGTTCAAGGAAGCCCGGCGGCCAAAAAGTTCAGTGTCGAATCTTCCGATGCGGACAAGCGGCTGCAGGCCGGCGTACGGCGGGGTTTCGCAGGCGCCACATTATGGACCGGCGCTGACGGACGAGGAGGCGTTTTATGCATCGCCGATGGACGTGGTCGTCGATCCTCGTCTGGCAGCCGACGAGAAACGCGCCATCGTGCGAAACTGGGCGTGGAACGAGTATCTGGTCGATCTCGCGACGGCCGAGGGGATGCCGGAAAACGCGCGTCCGACGCGGCTCGACGAAGTGGAATTGGCCCTGCTCGCGCTGGTGCAGCAGCGCGGCATCCGCCCCTAAGCTCACAAGACCTCGCGCCCGCCGGTCCAATCCTGCTGTCTAAAAAGATCAGGACGTCCCGACGAGGGCGATGGTCAGCAGAGACACAAAAAGGACAAGAGCGATCGCAGCGCCCCAGAAGAGAACTTTTTCGGTGCCGCGTTGCTCTTCCTCGCGAGATATGTCTTTCGCCATTGGATACATCCTTTGCGATGATCAACGACTTGCAACGTGCCGCGCCAAGGCTGAGTTCCTGCAACTATCTTGTCCCTTCGGCACTGAGAGAAAGAGCTCGGAATCAAGCCTCGTGTTGTCCAACCGTCGGTTGGTGGACGTATTGCAGCTGATGCATCTAAATCCCTGTGATCCGCGCGCACCGGGCATGCCCGACCCGAGCCCCCGCCGGGTGCAACAGCGCTTGATCGGCCCGCCGCATCAAACTGTGCGGCGGGCTTTTTCACTCACGCGATGGAACACCGGCGCGTAGGGAAAGTTCTGCCACGCAGCAAACTCTTTCCCTCATATTTTTGCTGCCAGATCGGATAGCTCCGATCGGCCCACGTCGTTCTTTCCTCCGGCGACGTGGGCTCGCCGTCCTCGCTATCGGTTGAGTAGCCATAGAACAAACGAAAGCACGATGCTGATCAGAATCCCAGTGCCGATCGGAGCGTAAAACGTGAAGTTCTCACGTTGGATCACGATGTCACCGGGCAATCTGCCCGGACCGACCCGCGACAACCAGGACCACAATAGGCCTATGGCAACTATAATCAGACCATTGACAATCAGAGTTCTGGACATGGCGGCATCCGGCCGGGAATATAGTGGCTGACCATGAACGTTGCGATAGTGGTCATTCGTCGCCTCAAGCCGATCCGCTCAATTTGCAACTCCGCGGATTGCCGTGACAAAGCTCCCTTTCCCCCGGCTTGGAAGTGCTTAGCTGTCGTCCTTATAAGACTTGGCGGCTTCATCGATCTTACGCCAATCGTTTCCGTGGCGCCGCACAAGCTCTCGCGCCTGGGCTGGCGATACACTTTGCGTTTCGACGATGTGGTTCACTTCCGTCTCCTCGCCTTTCAGGGGACGCGAACGAGGGCTCGTTGGCCGTCTGGCCGCTGGGTTTTTTGCATCTCGTCTGGGCATGAATGGACCTCTCCTGGAGCAGAATAAACGGTCTGGCGCGGCGAAGGTTTCGCCACGCTAGCTCGTTGAGCAGTTTCACCGATCGCCTCCTTGGCTGCCCCTTGCGGCTCTGACCATACGTTCTGGTGTTCTTGGACCCGAATGAGCTGCACCGCGTTGTTTGCGAGCAGTGCTGTGCTTCGCAATCTGATGGAAAAATCCGACGCCCCTGCTGCACCGCAGCCAGCTCCTTGAGCCGAAGCGCGCTTTCCGTACGATCGCGCGGCGGTTGAGCGGTTTCGACAGGCATTTCCGCGCGCCAGGTGGAGTTACGAGCGCAAAAGCTGGTTCATGCCGGGAAAGACTGCCGCGCGGCGCATCCAGCGCTGGCAGGCGCAAGAGGCGGATCTACGAGTAGCACATGATGACAGCAAGGGACGGCATGCCTTGCGCGTAAGCCGGATCGAGTTCGATGGCACGTTCGAGCAGCACGAGCGCTCGCCTCACTCGCTCAGGCATGCCGGAATCAACGTCGAGTTGGGCCCGCAGCACAAGGTCGTAAGCATCGAGATTGTCGGAGCGCCTGCGCTTGACCCTCTCGATTTCTGCACGCCGCAGACTCGGTGCGATTGCGCCGATAGCCGACATGGCGATCGCATCCTGAAGCCCGAAGATATCGTCAGAGCTGCGGTCATACCGCTCGGCCCACACATGAGCGCCGGTCGATGCATCGATCATCTGGCCGGACATGCGCACGTGGCCGCAGGCTCTCCGCACGCTGCCTTCGAGCACATATCGTACGCCAAGCTCGCGGCCGATCTGCTTCACGTCCACGGCACGACCCTTGTAGGTAAACGTCGAATTTCGCGCGATGACGAGCAGCCACTTGATGCGCGCCAGGCCGGTGATGATATCGTCAACCATCCCGTCGGCGAAATAGTCCTGCTCCGGATCGCCGCTTAGGTTCGAAAATGGCAAAACCGCGACAGACGGTTTGTCCGGCAATGTCAGCGTTGCCGTTGCTGCGCCCCCGGGTGTCGGATCACGGTTACCGGCTGTGACCGCCGGCCCCACATAGCGATAGCCGCGTCGCGGCAGCGTTTCGATCCAGCATGCGCCAGCCGCCAGTTCCTCAAAGAGCCGCCGAACTGCCGCGATCTGGACCGTCAGGTTGCTGTCCTCAATGGCATGTCCGGGCCACGCCGCCTCGATCAGAACTGCCTTCGGAACCGGTGCGCCCGCCCGTTCCACAAGCAGCGCAAGCAGCGCGAGCGCCCGCTGTCCGAGCGACGTCGGCTCTACGCCGTGGAATAGAATTCCAGCATCGGTGTCGAGGCGAAATGGACCAAACGCGAGGATTGTCGCCATTCCCAAAGAAGATATCGTCTGTGAATTTTTCGCAACGATTTCGGAACGGCTTCACGACTCGCGGAAACGGGGAGCGCATCTTGTCCACGTGCTAGCGGAGTAGCACCCAGCCAATGGAGGATCAGATGAGCGTCGCTCCCGTCATTCGCATGCCCGGCGAGAACAATGGAGTCAGGTTGCGTGGCTCTCCGATGGCGTTCCTTGTCACCGGCAACGATACGAAACACACGAGCATGTTCGACTGGACGATCCCTGCTGGCTTCGCAACCGGGTTCCATGTTCATCGCGTACAGGAGGAAACCTTCTACGTGCTTGAGGGCGAATGCGTCTGGCATGTTGGGGACAAGACGATCCGCGCGACCCCGGGCACCTGCCTGTTCATTCCACCGGGCGTTCCGCACAACATCACCAATGTCGGCGAAGAGCCGGCCGCCCGGACACGAGCACTATTTTGAAGAGCTTGCCAGGCTCGCTGCGCACGGCTCTCCGGATCCGAAAGCGCTTGCAGACTTGCGGAACCGTTACGACACTGACCAGCTTTCTACCCTGACGACAAGAGCCTAAGCTCGATTTGCAATATCGGGTCATGGCGCAGCACCGCTCATGGCGTCGGCACCAGCGATGTCCGCTTTCAGGGGGCGTGCAGGGCCGCAACAAACGACCGAGGTTGGGCGCTTTGCGGTTAGGCAGATTTTGGGCCGAACAGCGGAATGGCGGCTTTTGGCGTCCGAAGAACGATAGCGGACGTTCAGCGGGTGGGTCCGGCCGCAGCAAACTTGAACTGGCCATTCGCAACCCCGTAAACAGTCTCCATGACAGCGAGGCGCTGGCGGGACGTTCGGCGTAGCAAGTTTTGCGCTCGCTACCTACGCAAATTGGGCGTATCGTGGCATATCGTCTGTTGCTAATAAATGAGCCGGCGACTGAGAGCGCAAGACTCTCGCATCGGACTAGGCGCGCTAGGTTCCACAACTACTCGTCGCGCTCACCAGACCATCTGCCTCTGCTGAAACCTCTTTTCCTCGGTTCCGGCCAGTATTGCTTTTGCCAATCGGAAGAGGAGCGTTCTGATGCAGATCATCCAAACCCGCCGCCGGTTCCTAGCCGGCGCTGCAATGGCAGGCGCTGCCGGTATCGTCGGTGTTCCAGGGTCACTCCACGCGGAACCGCCGTTGGAAACGACCACGGTTCGTCTGCCGCTGTGGGTCGGTAGTTCCTACTGTTGGGCAGGTGCGTACATCGCCGGAGAACTGATGCGCGCCGAGGGTCTTACCGATGTCCGCTACATAGAAGGCGACAGAAGCGTCAACCAATCGGTATGGATCGCACGCGGTGAGACCGATTTCTCCGTGAACTTTGCGCCGAACCAGGTCGCGTCGATCGCCGCCGGCGTGCCGATCAAGGTGCTGACCGGGTTGCACTCGGGATGCCTCGAACTGATCGCCAAGGAGAGCATTCGCAGCGTCACGGATCTGCGGGGCAAGAGAGTGGGCGTGAACGGTTTCAACAACTCGCGGCACGTGTGGCTGTCCCTCATGTCCGCCTATGTCGGACTCGATCCAGTGAACGATATCCAATGGGTCTTGACTAACGACGTCAAGCCGACGGAACTCTTCGTCGAAGGGAAGATCGACGCATTCCTGGGGACGCCGCCCCAGCCGCAGGAGCTGCGCGCCAAGAAGATCGGCCACACGATCCTCAACAATGCCGTCGACCGCCCGTGGTCACAGTATTTCTGCTGCATGATTTCGGCCACGACGGACTATGTGACAAGATACCCGGTGGCGACCAAGCGGGTCTTGCGATCCATCCTCAAGGCCGCCGACCTCTGCGTGTCGGATCCCGAAAGTGTGGCCCAGCAGATGGTCGATCGCGATTTCGAGACCAGCTATGACTACGCGCTCCAAACTCTGAAGGACATTCGGTACGACCGCTGGCGGGAATTCGATCCCGAAGACTCCCTGCGGTTCTACACACTGCGCATGCAGGAGACGGGCATGATCAAGTCGAGCCCGCAACAAATTATCGCCAACGGAACGGACTGGCGCTTCCTCGACGAGTTGAAGCGTGAGCTGAAAACCTGATCCCATCTGGTCTCGAGGGGAGACGTAGACATGCAAATCATTCAGAGCCGCAGGCGCTTCCTGGCCGGCCTGACGGCTGCCGGCACCGCAAGCCTCGTCGGCACTCCAACTCGAGTTCTTGCCGAGCCAGGGCCGGAGACCACACGCATTCGCTTGGCCAAGATCCCTAGCATCTGCGTGGCGCCACAGTATGTTGTAGAGGACCTGCTGCGCGCTGAGGGCTTCACCGAGGTTGCCTATGTCGCGGCAGGCCCCGGTGCGGCCACGGCCTCCGCGGTGGCGAATGGCGAGATCGACTTTAGCCTCAACTTCGTGACAAATTCGATCGTCGCCTTGGACTCCGGTGCGCGGCTCACTCTGCTCGGCGGCGTCCATCCCGGTTGCTTCGAGCTGTTTGCCAAGCACGGGATCGACAGCGTCGTCGATCTGAAAGGCCGGAACGTCGGCGTCCAGGGGCTCGGTTCGGGGCCGCATCTGTTCCTCGCCAGCATCGCCGCCTATGTCGGGCTCGATCCGGCGCGCGACATCAACTGGGTGGTGGACCCGGCGGTCAAGCCCAAGGAGCTGTTCGCGCGGGGCGAAATCGATGCATTCCTGGGCTTTCCGCCGGACCCGCAGGAATTGCGGCGCAGCAAGGTCGGGCACGTGATCGTCAACAGCACAGTGGACCGACCTTGGTCGCAATATTTTTGCTGCATGCTGTCCGGCAACAGCGATTTTGTGGCCGCGCATCCGGTTGCTACCAAGCGGGTGCTGCGCGCCATCCTCAAGGCCGCGGATCTATGCACCGCCGCGCCGGCCTTGGTTGCCGAGCGCTTGGTCGCGGGCGGATTCGCCAGCCGCTACGATGACGCGTTCGCAGCGATCAGCGAGTTGCCCTACCGGAAATGGCGGGACTACGATTCAACTGACACCGTCCGCTTCTATGCGCTGCGGCTGAAGGAAATCGGTTTGATCGGGTCCACACCCGACAGGATCATCGCCAACGGAACAGACTGGCGCTTCCTCAACGAGCTAAAGCGAGAGCTGAAGACGTAGACCTATCGCCGATACGCGTTGCCTTTTCAAGGGAAGGAGAGACTCGTGCAGATTGTCCAGAACCGTCGCCGTTTCCTCACAGGCTTGTCTGCGCTCGCTGCAGCAGGCCTTGCCAACGGCCGCAACGCGGCCGCCGCCGAAGCGGCACCTGAAACCACGACCGCCCGCTTTGCGGCGGCGCCTGGTATCTGCATCGCTCCGCAGTACGTCGCCGAGGATCTGATCCGCGCAGAGGGGTTCTCAGATTTCGGCTTCGTGGCCGCCGAGGCCGGTATCGCCCAGACCGAGATGCTGGCGCGCGGCGACATCGACTTCGGCATTGACTTTGCCACGGCCCTAATCATTCCGGTCGACACTGGCGCCCCGATCAAGGTGATCTCCGGAGTGCATGTCGGCTGCTACGAGTTGTTCGGACGCGAGGACATCAAGAGCATCGCGGATCTCAAGGGCCGCAAGGTCGGCGTCGGCGGCAATCTATCGTCGGATCCACATATCTTCGTCAGCGCCATGGCGACCTATGTCGGCCTCGATCCGCAACGCGACATCGAATGGATCGTCGGCGAGGCAAAGCCGGCGGAGCTCTTCGCCGATGGCAAGGTCGACGCCTTCCTGGCCTTTCCGCCTGAGGCTCAAGACCTCCGCGCCCGCAAAGTCGGCCACGTCATCCTCGACAGTTCCAAGGACCGGCCGTGGTCGCAATATTACTGCTGCATGCTAGCGGTCAACGCCGCGTATGCCGAGAAAAATCCAGCCGCCACCAAGCGGGTCATCCGGGCGATCATCAAATCGGCCGACATCTGCGCGGCTGAACCGGAACGGGTGGCACGCCTTCTGGTGGATCGCGGACACACCGAACAATACGACTACGCTTTGCAGTCGCTCCGCGAGCTCCCATACTCTAACTGGCGCGACTTCGATCCCGAGGACACGATGAGGTTCTTCTCGCTGCGGCTGCATGAAGCCGGGATTGTCAAGTCGAGCCCAAACGAGATCATCGCGAACGGCACGGATTGGCGCTTTTTCAACGAGGTCAAGCGCGAGATGAAAGGCTGAGTCTGCTCGTGCCGAGGGAGAGGAGACGTGACATGGAGATTGTCCAGAGCCGCCGCCACTTCATGATGGGCCTGTCGGCGGTCGGCGCCGCGGGTCTCGTCAAAGTGCCGACATCGGCTCATGCCGAGCCGGCGCCAGAGACCACGACAGTGCGTTTGCCAAGGACGTTCCGCGCCCTTTGCGAAGCACCCAAGAATATCGCCGGGGAGTTATTGCGGGCCGAAGGGTTCACCGATGTACGCTACATAGACTTGGCCGCCGACTCCGATCCGTTCGCGATGCTCGCAAACGGCGAACTGGATTTCGCCACCGACTTTCCGCCACCGCACATCATGGCGATCGAGGCCGGCATGCCGATAAAGGTGGTCACCGGCCTGCACTCCGGCTGCCTCGAACTGATCGTCAACGAAAGCATTAACAGCATCTCCGACCTCAAGGGCAAGAGGGTGGGCGTGTTCGCGCTGACCTCAGCTCCGCACATGCTCGTAACCCTCATGGCCGCCTATGTCGGTCTCGATCCCGCCACCGATCTCAAGTGGGTCGCGAACCCGGACGTCAGCTCGATGCAACTATTTAACGAAGGAAAGGTCGATGCCTTTCTGGCGGTGCCACCCGAGCCGCAGGAGCAGCGCGCCCGGAACGTCGGCCACACAATCCTTAATACGACCGTCGACCGGCCATGGTCGCAACACTACTGCTGCATGCTTGCCGGCCGCGCGGACTATGTCGACAGACACCCCGTGGCGACCAAACGCGTGCTGCGAGCGATCCTCAAGGGCGCCGACATCTGCGTGTCGGATCCGCAACTGGCTGCGCAACTATCGGTCGAGGGCAAGTTCACCGATCAATACGACTATGCATTGGAGGGCTTGCGCGAAGCGCGCTACGACGTGTGGCGGGAGTTCGATCCCGAAGACACAATGCGCTTCTACGCGCTGCGGATGAACGAAGTCGGCTTCATCGAGGCCGGCCCTAACAAGATTATCGCCAACGGCACGGATTGGCGTCTCTTCAACGAGATCAAGCGCGAGATGAAAACGTGAGCGAGTGGCCGGCGCGCATCTTGGTGCTGGCGCTGATGGCCGGGCCGGCACACGCGCACGACGCGCCGCACGACGAGCGCCTGCCGACGATTGGACCGGCGCCCGACTTCAGCCTGGTATCGCAGGATGGCGAACCTGTGTCGCTGCACGACTTTCGTGGCAAGGTGGTCGCCGTTGCATTCATCTATACGTACTGTACCGACGTCTGCCCGATGCTGACCGCTCATATGGCCAGCGTGCAGGAGAAGCTGGGCTCGACGTTCGGATCGAAGATTGTCTTCGTTTCGATCACCGTCGACCCGGAGCGCGATACGCCCGATGTTTTGAAGGCATATGCGCAGAATTTTGGCGCCGATCTGAGAGGCTGGTCGTTTCTTACCGGTGATCCGGCGGTTGTCCATGAGGTTGGACGGAAATACGGGGTCATCGCGAAGAAGGCGGCGAACGGAGATGTCGACCATACCTTGCTGACGTCGCTCGTGGACCCGGACGGCATCTTGCGCGTACAGTATCTCGGCGTCCGGTTCGACCTAGAGGAGTTCCGGGATGACCTTGTCAGCCTCTTGGACGAATCCAAGTAACATAACGAACTGGCTCGTCGGCTGGGTTGCCCGGCTGCCGGCGCGCGTCCAGACCAAGCTCTTGATCGCGTTCCTGTCGATCGTCGGCCTGTTGATCGTGCTCGGGGCCGTCGGGTTGCAGGTGCTGAGTGGGGTCAATGATCAAACAAACGAGCTGATCAAGCTGCAGCGCAGGATCGCGGCCTATCGCCAGGTGCAGCACGATACGACCACCCAGCTCTACGGCATCTCCACCGCCCTGTTGCTTCAGGACAACCGGATGCTGGATGGGGCGCTGCGCCAGCTCAACCAGTTTGGCTATGACCTCGACCGCATGGAGTTCGTCGCTGAAACTGAGGCGGAGGTGCTGGGCCAGGTCCGACAGGAGTACGAACGGCTTGCGGCCGGCGTGACGCATGTCGCGGAGCTCTTCCGCGCCGGTCGCACGGCGGAGGCGCGCAAGGTTCAGCTGGATGAGATCATGCCGTCGGCCGACCGCCTCGAGCGACTGACGAACCAGCTGGTCAACATGGCCGAAGCCGACATGGTGGCGGCCATCGAAGCGAGCGAGGGGGCGTACGGCACCTCTCGACTGATCGTGGTCGCTTTTGCTGTGGGCAGCATCCTGCTCGCGCTTGCGCTTGGCTACATCATCTCCTGGTCGTTGATCGAACCGGTCAAGAAGATCGAGACGCGTCTCAGTCAGATAGCGGCCGGCGACTTCGCCCAACAGGTTGCCGTCGCCAATCGCGACGAACTTGGAGTGCTCGCCACTAACGTCAACCAGACCTCCGACCAGCTGGGGCGCCTGTATCAGGAGATTGAGACGCGCACCCAGCAGCTCGACGAGGCCCTTCAGCAGCAGACAGCCACTGCAGACGTTCTGAAGGTCATCAGCCGCTCTACCTTCGATCTGCAGGTCGTGCTCGATACGTTGGTGGAATCGGCTGTCAGGCTCTGCCGTGCCGACAAGGGTGGTATCGTGCAGTTGCTTGATGGCGTATTCCGCTATGTGTCGACGCATGGCTACCCGCCCAGCTTCCGTGCTTATGTCGACGCCAATCCACTTCCAGAGCTTGCCGCAGGCCGAGGCTCCGCCGTAGGGCGCGTAATCGAAGAACGGCGGATCGTGCAAATCGAAGACGTGACCGCTGATCCGGACTACCGCGTTGTCTTGATCGCTGAGGCAGGCGGATTCCGCACCGTCCTCGCTGCCCCGCTGTTGCGGGAAGGTGATCTCGTTGGCGTATTCGTCATGACGAGGGTTGAGCCGCAACCTTTCAATCCCAAGGAGATCGCGCTCGTCGAGACATTCGCCGACCAAGCCGTGATCGCCATCGAGAATGCGCGGCTCTTCGAGGCGGTGCAGTCACGGACGCGCGAGCTTGCCGCGTCTGTTGGTGAGCTCGAGGCGCTTGGTGAGGTGAGCAAGGCGGTCAATTCGACGCTGGATCTCGACACCGTGCTGAAAACGATCGTCGCCAAGGCGGTCCAGTTGTCGGAGACGGATGCTGGCACCATCTACGTGTTCAGCAGCACGCGGCAGCAATTCCGTCCGCGCGCGAACTTCGGTATGAGTGATGAGCTTATCGCTGCAGTCTCACACCAGACGATCGGGCTGGCCGACATGGGGATCGGCGACGCACCCGAGCGCTGCATGCCGGTGCAGTTTCCCGACCTTAGCGAGGAGACCTCATCCTTCCTTGTAAGAAAGACGATCGTCGAAGCCGGATATCGCGGTATCCTGATCGTTCCGCTGCTGAGGCCCAACAAGATCGTCGGTGCACTGGTCGTCAGGCGCCACAAGCCAGGGGTCTTCCATGAGCAAGTTGTCCATCTGCTGGAGACCTTCGCAGCCCAATCGGTGCTCGCGATCCAGAATGCCAAGCTGTTCCGCGAGATCGAGGAGAAAGGCCGGGAGCTGGAGGCAGCTAGCCGCCACAAGTCCCAGTTCCTCGCGAATATGAGCCACGAGCTCAGGACACCGCTCAATTCAGTCTTGGGCTTCACAGAACTGCTGGTCGATGGCATCTACGGCGAACTCCCGGACAAGGCGAAGACGACCGTCGCGCGCGTGCAGGCAAACGGCCGTCACCTCCTTGAGCTCATCAACGACGTACTCGACCTTTCCAAGATCGAAGCCGGCCAGCTCACGCTGGCGATCGAGGACTACTCCGTCGCGCAGATTGTTCGATCGACCGTTACGGCTGTCGAGCCGCTGGCACGAGCGAAGGGTCTTGAGCTTTCAACGACTGTTGCCGAGAACCTTCCAATCGGCCGCGGGGACGAACGCCGTTTGATGCAGGTCCTGCTCAATCTTGCAGGCAATGCCGTCAAGTTCACCGAAACGGGTGCGGTCGACATTCTTGCCGATGCGGTCGACGGGCACTTCGAGATCACCGTCCGAGACACCGGTCCCGGCATCGCGTCCAAGGACCAGGCTCTCATCTTCGAAGAATTCCAGCAGGTCGACAACAGCAGCACCAGGCAGAAGGGTGGCACAGGTCTTGGCCTGGCGATCTCGAAGCGCATCGTCGAAATGCATGGCGGAACCATAGACGTCGAGTCCGTGATCGGGTCAGGGTCGACATTCCGTCTCAAGGTACCAATCTGGGTGAATGAGGACGTGAGGGCGGCATGAGCAAACGAATCCTTATGGTGGAAGACACCGAGGACAACCGCCAGATCATCCGCGATCTCATTGCCACCACCGAATACGAACTGATCGAGGCGGCGGACGGCGCCGCCGGCATCGCTGCAGCGGGAGCGCACAGGCCAGACCTGATCCTTATGGACATTCAGCTGCCGGTGATCGACGGGTATGAAGCGACCCGCCGCATCAAGGCCGACCCGGCGCTGCGGCACATTCCGATTATCGCGGTCACCTCCTACGCGCTGTCGGGCGACGAGGCGAAAGCCCTTGCTGCTGGGTGCGATGGCTACATTGCCAAGCCATTCAGTCCGCGCCAGCTGCTCGCCGAGATTCGTCAGTTCTTTTCCTGAGGGGAGACAGTGCCTTGCACGATCCGCCTCGCATTCTCGCGGTCGACGATACCCCGGAGAACCTTGAGATTCTGCGTATGCGGCTCGAGGCGAATGGCTACGAAGTGGCGACCGCCGCCGATGGTGAAGAGGGGTTGGCAAAAGCTCGCGAACTCACGCCGGATCTGATCCTGCTCGACATCATGATGCCGAAGCTGGACGGTATCAGCGTGGTTCGCCTGCTCAAGCAGGATCTCTCGCTGCGATCGATCCCGGTCATTCTTGTCACCGCAAAAGCCGACACGCGCGATGTGGTCGAGGGGCTGGACGCCGGGGGCGATGACTATTTGACAAAGCCCTTCGAGCACCAGGCGCTGTTGGCGCGGGTGCGCTCGATGCTGCGCCAGAAGGCGCTTCACGATACCGTCGCAAGCCAAGCCGTGCAGCTTTCCGATTGGAACCGCTCGCTCGAGCAGACCCTGGCGGAGCAGGTGATCGAGATCGAGCGAATGGGCCGGCTCCGGCGTTTCCTGCCCGCGCAGGTCGCCGACCTCATCCTTGCGGCGGGAAATGGCGACACGCTTCTGCAAAGTCACCGTCGCGAGGTGACCGTCGTTTTCTGCGATCTACGCGGCTTTACAGCCTTCGCCGAGACTGCCGAACCTGAGGAGGTGATGGCGGTTCTTGGCGAATACCACGCCTGTCTTGGTGAACAAATCGTCCGCTACGAGGGAACTCTTGAGCGATTCGTGGGCGACGGCATCGTCGTCGTTTTCAACGATCCACTGCCCTGCGCCGACCATACGGAGAGAGCCGTCCGCATGGCTGCGGCGATGCGTGATGCGATTGACGAGCATTCAGAGCAATGGCGCAAGCGCGATCACTTGCTCGGCTTCGGAATCGGCATCGCCCGAGGCCATGCAACCATCGGGCGGATCGGTTTCGATCAGCGCGCCGATTATGCAGTGATAGGCACAGTGTCGAACCACGCCGCCCGATTATGCGAGGAAGCCAGGCCACGCCAGATTCTCGTCAGCCAGCGGGTCGTTGGTGCCGTCGAATCCCTGGTTGAGTCCGTCGCCGTTGGCGAACTGACGCTGAAGGGCTTTCGCCGACCGATGCCTGCCTATGAAATTGTGCGGTGGATCGGTCGGCCAAGCTAGGGATCACTGTGCCTAATGAGATAGATCGCCTCCTGCGCTGAATGGGCCATACAATGATGCGGGCAGCTAGACCGATCAGCGATCGGACGGCCTTTGAGCTCCATGGCCGTTGCTCCCTATTCGCCTCGCTCGGGGAAACTTCCGTCAGCTCGCAAGGCACGTTACAGATACCTGGTTGGCTTCTTTCAAGCCCGGTCGCCACAAGGCGCGACAGGAGTTTCCGGAAGTCCAGCCCAACCTGTGAACAGCGCCTGGACAAGATGGCCGTAGCGGATGTGCAGCGTCCGTTCATGGCGCAAGCTAGACTTCTGTGAACGCGAACTTTGGACCCGATCCAGTCGTCACGTGGGATGAACTCGAACGTCTCGAATTGGTTCGAGAAGGCGCCTTTTGGCAACTACCCGACGATCCGTTTTGTCAGCGCCCTGGAAGGTACGAGGGTTCCGTAAAGGGCTTGGCCCTGGCTGAGAGCATTGCCCTCGCCACGAACGTTGACAAGGCGTATGGTCGTTAATCGTTGGCTGAAAGCGTTCTTGGCCAGCGACTGAAGAACGACAAGACTCCCGCCTTTACAGGGCGTGCTCCAACTCGCGATTACTCGGCGCGCTCACGCATTGTCCGTCCTCTACTGGGGTCATTTGCTTGATTCCTAGGGGCGATCAGTTTGCCAAAGGAGCGTCCCGATGAAGCTAATTCAGAATCGTCGCGCATTCCTGGCCGGCCTGTCGGCGATCGGCGGTGCCGGGCTCCTCAATGTTCGCCCATCCAGTGCGGCCGGGGAGCCTGCTTTGGAAACGACAACCGTCCGCTTGGGGCAGTGGGTCGGAGGCGCTTACTGTTGGGCGTCCATCTACCTCGCCGGAGAACTTCTGCGCGCCGACGGTTTCACCGATATCCAATATGTCGAAGGCGACACCCACGTCGACAATTCCAAGTGGCTCTCCGCCGGCCTGATCGATTTCGACATGAACATGCCGTCGATGCACATTAGGTCCATCGACGCCGGCGTGCCGGTCAAAGTGCTGATCGGCGTGCATTCCGGCTGCTTCGAACTGATCGGCAACGACAGCGTCCGCAGCATCAGGGATCTGCGGGGCAAGCGCGTCGGGGGAGGGTCGGTGGAGTCGCATCCTCACATCCTGACGGCCCTCATGGCCAACTATGTCGGGCTTGATCCGGTGCACGATATCGAGTGGGTGGAGGGAGAACAGGCCCCGATGCAAATGTTCATCGACGGCAAGGTCGATGCCTACATGGCTGGTCCGCCCGAACCGCAGATCCTGCACGCCCGGAAGATCGGCCATACGATCGTCAACAACGGGACCGACCGCCCGTGGTCGCAATATTTTTGCTGTATGGTGGCCGGTAATGCGGACTATGTGAGCAGATACCCGGTCGCGACGAAGCGAGTGTTGCGCGCCATTCTCAAATCCGCCGACCTGTGCGCTTCTGATCCGTCGTTGGCGGCACAGCAGCTCGTCGATCGAGGCTTTCTGCCCAACTATGACGAAGCGCTTGGGACGCTGAACGGTGCTCAGCATGACAAGTGGCGCGTGTTCGACGCCGAGGACAGCGTGCGGTTCTATGCACTGCGCATGCAGGAGACCGGCATGATCAAGTCGAGTCCGCAACAAGTCCTGGCCAACGGAACGGACTGGCGTTTCCTCAACGAGCTCAAACGCGAGTTGAAGGCCTGAGACCCTAGCAGACGCAGTTCTCGCCTTGGCGCTGAACATAGCGCGGACGAGTGAGCACGACGCGCCGAACGACGAGCGCCTGCCGACAATCGGACTGGCTCAGGACATCACGTTGACATCGCAGGACGGGGCGCGCGTGTCGCTGCGCGATTTTCGCGGCGACCAACGCCGCCGGATGGTGGCAGCAACCAGCCTCCAGATATTCGTTGTCTCTGGAGGACTGCTGTTTCGTGGGAGCAGCCGTTTCCATCAACAGCAACCACACGGCAACAAATGTCGCAAACGTGTTATGTCGTCTGTTCGCTCGAATGTCCGCTTTTGGGTTACGGCTTTGGGCTGCTCAACGGCCGACATTGGGCGCGATCCGGCCTGTCGCGAACGCGAACTTTTGACCCCAAAGCCCCCATTTGGCGGCGAACCCATAGACGGTCGCTTCTGGCGCTAGTTGCCCGTTCCGGCGGCCGGCTCAACGGCAAGCCCTGACCCAAACGAGCCATTCCGGCAGGCAAGCGCTAATGTCTCGAATGTGGTGACTACGACATTGGTTACACCTCGCCGTATCAGCGGTCCATCAAACGTGCGGGAGAAGGGATTTGCTGGTGAGGTCGGTTTCCTTTCAGAACAACCAATACTATGATCCGCTGGGGCCAGGCCACCGATGGACCGCAAGCTTGCCGCGATTCTAGCCGCAGATGTAGTAGGCTATTCGACTCTGATGGAGCGCGACGAGGCCGGTACATTTGAGCGACTACGTGCCGGACGCAAGGAACTGTTCGAGCCCGAAATTGCCCGCCACCACGGCCATATCTTCAAGCTGATGGGCGATGGGATGCTGGCCGAATTCGGTAGTGTCGTCGATGCCGTCGAATGTGCAGTGTCGTTGCAGCGGGGACTGTCCGAGCGCAACGCCTCGCTTCCCGCAGTGGAACAGATCGTGGTGCGGATCGGCATCAACCTCGGCGAGGTGATCGTCGACGGCGACGACCGGTATGGCGATGGGGTCAACATCGCGGCCAGACTTCAGCAGTTGGCGGAATCGGGCGGCATCTGCATCTCGGGAAAAGTGGCCAAGGAGGTTGATAGGAAGCTGGCGTTCGCCTTTGAGCCAATGGGCGAACAGAGGGTCAAAAACATAGCCGAACCCGTTCAGGCGTATCGCGTGTTGCTTGATTCCGCGGCAGCGGGCAAGACCCTCCATGCTCGCCGCCAGCCGCGCGCCTGGCGTTTTCCGGCCGCGGCGGGAATTCTCGTCCTGGCTCTCGGCCTTGCAGTAGCATGGTGGCAGCCGTGGGAGAGGCCTGCACCGCTTGCCGTTCCGACCGTCAGCGAGGCAGCCGACACCCGGCCCTCGCTAGTCGTCCTGCCCTTCGACAATCTCAGCGACGACAAGGAACAAGAATATCTCGCCAACGGCTTCACCGAGGATCTGACGACCGCACTGGCGCGTGTGCCGGGTCTTTTCGTCTTCTCCCCCAACGCGGCCTCCGCTTACAAGGACAAGGACCCGAAGGAGATTGCGGCGGCATTGGGCGTCCGGTACCTGCTGAAAGGCTCGATTCGCCGCGTCGGCGACGACATGCGCATCAATGCGCAGCTGATCGATGGCTCGACTTCCAGACATCTCTGGGCGGAGCGTTTCGACGGCCGGTGGGCAGACGTATTCGCGCTGCAGGACAGCGTTGTCAGCAGCATCGCGGGTGCGCTCCAGCTCCGCCTGGTGAGCGGCGCGCCGGCTACCCGGGCCGGAGGCACCAGTAATCCCGAGGCCTATGAGGCCTATCTCAAGGGGATGGACATCTACAACCGTATCAACACGCCCGAGGAGTTTGCGCAGGCTGTGAAGTATTTCCAGCAAGCCGTGCAACTCGACCCCGATTTCGGCGCGGCGTACGCCCAGCTCGCCTGGGCCTACTGGGACGCGGATGTCGGTCGGGTCGTAGTAATGGGACTTACGACGGACGTGGCCCAGGGCAAGATCTATGAAACCCTGGAAGCGGCGGCCAGGGATCCTTCGCCGGGCTACTATCAGCTCGTCGCCGAGTTGATGGTCCGCGAGCACGACTCGGACGACGCAGTTACCGTTCTTCTGAAGTCGGTGGCGCTCGATCCCAGCGATACTTGGAATTATCTCTCGCTGGCCAATGCTCTGAATTTCAACGGCAGGCCGAAGGAAGTGCTTAGCTATCTCGATGCGGCTGCGCGCGTCGACCCAAACTCGTGGATGGACTACAGGCGCTACCAAGCCGGACTGGCCGAGTTCGGCCAGGAGAAGTTTGAGGACGCGGTTCGCTCTATCGAGAAGATGGACCTTATATCGGCCGATCCACGGGCGAAATTTTATGCCCTGCAGGTCCTTATTTCGGCTTATGGGCATCTTGGGCGCACAGACCAGGCCGCGGCGGCTTTGGAAACGCTTAGGAAGGTTGTTGGGCGGGTGGACAGGGGGCCGAGCCAGTTGATGACCCAGGATTACATGGTGTTCAAGAATACGGCCGATATCGAACGCCTTTTGGCCGGGCTGACCAAGGCAGGTGTGCCAGAGCTGTCGGCATTGGCAAAGGCAGGCATGAATCCGAAGGACCGGCTCACAGGGGCGGAAATAAAGTCTCTCATGTTCGGGCACGAAACGCGCGGAAAATTGGTAATGCCCACGTTCCTGCCGATGCAGCGCACAACCTCGGTCGACGGCGCCGTCAGCGAGACCGTTGGCCAGAGGAGCCGCGTAGGAACCTCGTGGGTGCAAGGCGATTTCTTGTGCAACGCCTTTCCCATAGAACTGACAAGCTGTGGGGCGATTTTTCGCAATGTGTTCAGGACGCCGGGGCGCGACGACGAATACAAGGCCGTTTACCGCGGGGACCAGTTCGAGTTTTCGGTCGTCAAGTGAACTCCCAAATGCCGCAAGGCCGTAAGTCTGCTTGCCGAGTAGACGCGACGTTGTTGGCATAACTGCAAACGTCGACAATTGGCGCTATCAAGACGTCCGGCCCTGTCGCTGACCACGTCTGCTTTCAGGCAGCGGCTAAGCCAATCTCTACGGCCGACATTGGGCGCAACCGCGACTTTCAGTGCAGTCACGTTCGGCTGACATGAGGCGCTCGCAACCTCAAGCGTGGTCGCCGGCAACGTATGCTTTTCGTAGTTGGCAGGACGGGGTTCTACAGCCGCTATGCGGCGCATTGCCGCCGCTAGCGAACAAACGCTACGGAATGAAGAAGGGCAAGTAGTCTGGGAAGGAGTCTGGGAAGGAGTAGGGCCTCCGTCCACTTGCTATGCATCGAAATGTGCATATATTGTGCATATGAGAGGTCGGAGATTTGTCATGGCCCATGCACAGCTCGCACATTCCACGGTGATTTCAGGCTTTGTCGATAGCCTGCAGGAGCCGCGCACGCCTTATATCTCGCCGAAGCGCCTGTCGCAGGCGCTGGGCGTGAAGGTGGCCAACCTGGCCCAGTTGACCGGTGTCCACCGCAACACACTCCGCAATCCCTCATCGAAGCGCCTGCAGGGCCGGATGCGCGAGATGGTGAAAGTGATCTCGGCGGCGACGGAACTCACCGGCGACGTCAACAAGGCGATCTTTTGGTACCGCAATGAACCGATCGCCGACTATGGTCATCGTACCGCAGCCGAGCTCGTCGCGGACGGCCAGGTCGAGGCGGTTCTGGCCTTTATCCGGGATCTCGAGAATGGGGCGCGCGGGTGAGGATCACCCGCATCGGTCCAGACGAAATCTTCCATCGCTATCTGACTCCCAAATGGGCTTTCCTGCCCACCAGCGGTGCAGGCGCGGCGATGGACGGCGGTCGTTTCAACCGGCCGGGCATCGAAGCACTTTATCTGTCGCGTGCGACCCAGACGGCGCTTGATGAATACAAGCAGGGTGCCAGCATCACCCCGCCCGCCACCCTTGCCGCTTACAAGATCACCCTCGCCGAGGTAGCCGACCTGTCGCAGGGATTCGACCCGGACATCTGGGATGGCGCGTGGAAGGAGTGGGATTGTGCCTGGCGCCAGGTCGCTCGCATCGACAAGAAGATCCCGCCGTCGTGGAAGCTCGCGGATGTGGTCATCACCGCCGGACTTCGCGGCATCCTGTTTCCGTCGCTGCGTCACGCCGGCGGCACCAATCTGGTGATCTTTCCGGCCAATCTTGTCGACGGCGACCATGTCGCGGTTCACGATCCCGATCAACGGCTGCCGCACGACCAGTCGTCCTGGTCCTGAGTTAGACTGTCTCTGGGATCGCAACGCGACGACGCCCCCAGTCACGGCGCTTGGTCCCCAACGACATCGTCCTCGCCGTCGCCCTCCCCGCGCGCCAGCCCGGCTGGAATATCGCCGGCCAGCAGCTTCTCCTTCGACAGCAGCCCTGCGTCCTCGAGCGCCTCGAAATCCGGCAGCTGGCGCAGCGTGTCGAGCCCGAACTGCGACGGAAAAGTTTTCGTCGTCACATAGGTATAGGGCGCGCCAGGTTGCGGCGAGCGCGGACCCGAAGCGATAAGATCCTGCGCGCGCAGCACGCCGATCAGGTCGCGCGACACCTCCTTGCCGAAAAAGCTGGAGAGCTCGCCACGGGTGATCGGCTGGAAGTAGGCAATGCACATCAAGACAAGCGCCTCGGCCTGCGGCAGTTCTTTTGCACCCTCGCCCGCTGCCGTGCCGAAGGCTGCGTGAATGGCATCGCCAAAAACCTTTCTGGTCCGGTGCTGCCAGCCGCCGGCGACCGCGACCAGCTCATAGGGGCGGCCGGCGAGCTCGGCGCGGATGTCGTCGATGATCAGCTCAAGATTGCAGTTCTTGCCGACGACGCGCGCCAGCACCTCGCGCGGCACCGGTTCGCTGGCCGCAAAGACAACCGCTTCGACGCGGCCCATCCACTCGCGCCAGCGCAGTTCCGCCGGCAGATGTTCGAGCTCGGTGTCGACCAGCATTCGCTGGACATCCCTCTTGTCTCGCGGGCGTTCGGCTCTCGCGGTCTCAGCCATCACTACAGCCCAAAAATCCGGAACGAGGCGCGGCCGGTAAGCTCGCGCACCGCCTCGAGCTTTTGCAGCCGCTCGAACAGGCGCCGCGCCGCAAACCGCGACAGGCTTTTGGTCGTCAGCGATCCGGAGAGGGCGTCGTCGTCGAGCAGTCTTTGGATCACATCGCCCGCCCCCTTTGCCCTGAGCTTCGGTGCGACGGCGATGAGCCGCTCCGCGCGCCGCGACAGCTCGGCGGCCAACCGGCAGGCGTCCGCCGCCGCCTGCGCCAGCGCCAGGCACACTGCTCGCTCAAACCCTTTTTCGCCTGGCCGGATCCGCTTGCCGCCGCCAGGCTTGGACCGAAACGCCGGGCCAAAAGCGTGTGCCATCAGCAGCGGCAGCGGGCGCGGCCAGCGCAGGTTTTGCGCTAGCACCAGGTCGGCGAGCCACCAGGCAAAAAGCTCGGACTCGGACTGCATGGCGACGACGTGAGCGGCGATTGCCGCCGCGGCGAACGGCGCCGGCCGCCCCGAGCGCGCCAGGTCGTCGATGTGTTCGCAAACCGCGGCCAGCGCCTCGACGTCCCAATGGAGACCCAGCTGGTCGACGATCTTTTCGAGCTGATCGGCGCTGGCGGCGGGCGGCTGCCCGGCCAACTGCCGCCAGGCGCCAAAGGTGGCGCCGGCGGGCCCCGGATCGGCTCCGGCCTGGCGCAGATGCCATGCGTCGCGCAAGGCGGCCTCGTCCTCCGAGCGCCCGGCCAGCCGCATGCTGGCGGCAGCGCATTTCAGCGCCAGCCGCTGGCGCCAGGCGCCGGCCCAGCCGGCTTGCGTGCGCGCGAGCGTCTCGAGCGCGCTCAAGGCGGCGCCGGCACAGAAGGCGGCGTCTGCGTCGGTGACGACAGCGCCGTTGGCCAGCGCCCAGGCCGGGACGACCGGCTCGAGAACGGGAACGGCGGGGTCGAGGCGAATCATGGTCTTGGAGGGTAAAGCAGCCGTGCGCTTTTTGCGACAAACTTTGCACCAAAACGCACAGGCTGTCGTGCGTGCATAACGAACGATAATGTTGCAGTATCGTTCGTTTTTGTCCTTACGTTAGAAATGGCCGTTGTCGCCCGCGTTTCAACGGTCGCAGGAGAGTGTCAGCGACCAAGACTGGTGGTCATTAAAGGAGGTTGGACGAACACGGTGCACGGGCATATCTGCCACAGACGCTTTCAACCCTGCGGGCGCAAGTCTGTCACCGGCCGGTAGAAGATCACACGCACCGACGGAACAAGCTGGTTGAGGTAATCGAAATCCCGAACATTGCCGGTCAGGACCGTCGCCCCCAGCAGACCGGCCTGGTGAAAGATCAGCGCATCGTTGAGGAAGCGGCGTTCATGCCCCTCCCCTTTCGGCAGACGGCTCAGCCGGAACAGCAGGCCGGCAAGCATGCCGGCGCGTCCCCAGGCGGTGGCGTCGGGTGCATGCAGCCGGTGCACTGGAATGTCTTCAATCGTGCCTGCAACCACTTTCAGGACCGACTTCGTCGTGGGGTGCGCTGGGTCGAGCCGGCCGAACAGGTGGCTGAGCTCGGCAAGGCAGACGGCCGAGTGCTGACAGAGCCGATAGGTCAGAAGGTCATCGACCACTTTGGGCGTGCGCCCCTGAAGGACATCCAGATAGACGCTCGTGTCGAGAAGCAATGCACCGCCGACAGGCGGCTGGTCCCCTGCCCAGGACAGAGCGGAATCCGGCCGCCGTTCCAGCCCGGCACGCCGCTGTGGTTTGAGGGAACGCAGTGCGCTCCCGAGATCAAACGCCAAGATCAATGTCTGCGGTGATGCTGCCCTTGCGGCGGACGAGCCGGGCGCCAAAATCGTCCTCGAGGGCCAGCCGCGACAAGGCGAGCTCCAGCAGCTCAGTGTCGGAGGTCACATGAGCGCGCTTCTTTGCCGCCTCGATCAATTCCGACGGCACCCTGCCGGAAAGACGTGTGTTCTTGGCCGCGCCGAGAAGGCCGACCGCCCTCGCCTGCTCAAGCACCAGACGGTTCCGGGTGTGGGCGATCCGCTCCTCGCTTTCGGCTGCCGTTGCGCCACGTACGCTCATCCTGGATTCTCCTGTTGAACGAAACATAAGGGATGTTGAACATGAAGGCAAGGATCGGCACTGAGAAAGAGGGCCCTAGGAGGTACGCGACCGGCGCAAATCTCGGGAGCTATTGGTCAAGCACCTCGCGGTGGACAATTGGGCGCTTTGGTCGCACGTTGGGGCTCTCAGAATCGCACCACTGTGACATTCAAATGATCGAGAGTTTCGATGGGCAGTCCCCGTAATTTCATGACGCCCATCGACGCGGTCGACACCAGCGACCTGCCTGACATTGTCGACGTCGTCATGAAAATGGGGCACCCGGATGAGGCTCCCTCCCCTTCCACGCAGGTCCTCGACTCGCGACAAGCATCACTGCCTGCGCATCTCGAAAAGCTGGCCGACCGCGCGCGCGATTACGTCGAGGCGGCGAGTTCGGCAAACACCCGTCGCGCCTATGCCGCCGACTGGAAGCATTTTTGCGCCTGGTGCCGGCGCCAGGCGTTTGATCCGCTGCCGCCAGATCCACAAGTCGTCGGCCTCTACATCACGGCCCAGGCCTCAGGATCGGAACGGGACAAAAAGTCTGTGTCGACCATTGAGCGCCGCCTGTCGTCGCTGACCTGGAACTATACGCAACGCGGTCAACCGCTCGACCGGAAGGACCGGCATATCGCCACCGTGCTCGCCGGTATCCGCAATAAACACGCCTCCCCTCCCCGTCAAAAGGAAGCCATCCTGCGCGACGATCTTGTCGCCATGCTGGAAACGCTCGATCGTGGCACGCTGCGCGGTCTGCGCGGCCGCGCCATGTTGCTTTTGGGCTTCGCCGGCGGCTTGCGCCGCTCCGAAATCGTGGGCCTCGATGTTGCGCGCGATCAAACCGAGGACGGGTGCGGCTGGATTGAATTTTTCCCGAACAAGGGCGTGCTGGTTACGCTGCGAGGCAAGACCGGCTGGCGCGAGGTCGAGATTGGCCGCGGCTCGTCCGATGCCACCTGCCCGGTCGTCGCCCTGCAGACCTGGCTGAAGCTGGCCCGCATCGCGCATGGCCCCCTCTTCCGCCGCGTCACGGGGCAGGGCAAAGCTGTGGGCGCCGAGCGGCTCAACGATCAGGAGGTGGCGCGGCTGGTCAAACGCGCGGCCTTGGCCGCCGGCGTGCGCGGTGATCTTTCCGAGGGCGAGCGCGGCCAAAAGTTTTCGGGCCACTCGCTGCGTGCCGGCCTCGCGTCCTCTGCCGAGGTTGACGAGCGCTACGTGCAGAAGCAGCTTGGTCACGCCTCGGCAGAGATGACACGCAAATACCAGCGCCGGCGCGATCGCTTCCGCGTCAATCTAACTAAGGCGTCAGGATTGTAGAGTGCGGTACGCCCCCCCAGCCGCAGGTGACTCTGGATGCGCCAATCCACCCCGGCGCCACAGATCCAACCATCATGTTGATGGGTTTCCAAGGTTTATTGGTGCGGTCGCAAGCCTCCAACTTGAAGAGCTGTTCCCAGCTGGGAACTCAAAGTACGGGTTGTGGGAGAAGTTTGCTTCTCGATGAGTTCTCCAGGATCCTTCGCCGACACGTGGACTGGCCCCGAGGGAAGTTGCCTGGCGACTGCAGGAGCCTCTTGCCCGACGCTGGAGGAAAGTGCGCGTGGACAGGACGCCTACGTGCCAAACGGTGCTGATTGCTGTCAAATCGCGTGGGACGCTTGGCGACAGGTCCGAGCCGCTGAGTTGCCATTCGCGAGGGTCGCTCGGCCCGGAAGGAATGCCTCGTTGCAGGGTAGGGGCAGTGGGGCGTCTAACTTGTCAGCCTGGGGCGATCACCGAAGTGACATCGGAAGCGGCGCGGCATGGCTGCATCACAAACACAACCCATCGTCTCCGACGCACAGGATGGTGACTCCCATAGGACTGCGCGAACTCAGTGCCTCCGTCACAACGGGAATTTCGCCGCCGCGCCAAAGTGGGGGGAGGGGGTATCTCTCCATGCGCCGAAACCTACCTGCGCTTCTGTAGGTCGCTCGCCGCCGTACGCGGAAGCCAGAGGCCAACCGGGTACACCAACGTCGACTATCTACGAGAACAAAACGGGCAAGGGGCTCGCCCGTGCCCCCATGCTGCGTAACCAACTTCATAGCGGTCTTTTTCAATGCCTGATGCGCAACTTTGACGGCACAGAGAAGCCAGCGATAAAGAAAAGTTCCCAGCTGGGAACTGCCCTGTGTCCATTTGCTCGAATTCTCCGAATCGGGCATACCTCCAGTAACGGAAAAACCGCGTAATTCGAAAAGTTGGCGTAGTTGGCGTGGCGTTAACAGCTTGTTAACCACAGTCGCTATCAATAGGCGCTGGGTGCAAGAGGAGAATCTGGGTGACGCGGCATCTAAGTAGCCTTCAGTTCATGAATACCTTTTCGACGAAACTCGAGAAGGCACTCAACAATCTTTCGCTGGCTCAGTATCCTCCTGATGCGATTCGTACGATGCGCAAATTCACTTCGACGGAAGTGGCAGCATTGCTAGGAGTGACTGAAGCTTACATACGGCAGGTCTCCTTAAAAGGGCAGGGACCTGAGCCAGAGACAACGACCACCGGAAAGCGCCTATATTCTGTGGAGCAGGTGCTGGACCTTCGGATGCACCTGGCGGAAAAGGCACGGAAGAAATGGATCAATCCTCGTCGTGTTAAAGGCGAGGATTGCCAGATCATCGCGATCACGAACTTCAAAGGTGGATCGTCCAAGACAGCGACCACTATTCACTTGGGTCATTGGTTGGCACTACGTGGATATCGCGTTCTCGCAGTCGACATGGATCCCCAGGCGTCGTTAACAAGTCTGCAAGGAGCGTTACCCGGATTTGACTACCGAGAAGGTGACACCCTTTACTCAGCGATTCGGTTTGATGATCCGGTGCCAACGGAAAAGATTATCCATCAGACGCATATCATCGGATTCGACGTCATCTGCGCCGGTCTTGAGCTGACAGAATTCGAAACGGCCGTTACCCTTGAGATGCGCAAGAGCGGTGGAACCAGTTTTCTGCTTCGAGTGTCACAGGCCCTCGAACAGGTCGTCGATAGCTACGACATCGTTCTTCTCGACTGTGCGCCGTCACTCAATTTCCTGACACTTTCGTCGCTCACTGCCGCTACCGGAGTCCTAATCCCAGTTCCAGCGCACATGCTCGATGTCGACTCCACAGGGAAGTTTTTGGAGCTGGCCGCATCTTATATGCAAATCCTGGATGAGGCTGGTGCAGGCGCACGTTGGGATTTCGCCAAATTCCTCATCACAAAGTTTGAGGCCAACGACCACCCGCAAGCCAACATGCAGGCCCTAATGCGCCAAGTGTTTGGCGAGGATTTACTTCTGAATTCAGTCTCCAAATCCACTGCGGTTGCGGACGCTCTCACTTGGAAGCAGAGCCTCTATGAAGTGCAACGATCGAGGTTTTCGGCACCTAAAACTTATGATCGTGCAATCGAATCGATCAATGCCGCGAACGCGGAAATAGAAAGCCTCATCACAATGGCATGGAGGCGTGAACAGTGAGCCGTAAAGATTCTAAGGGCATGTTTGCTGCTGTTTTGGGGCAACTCGGGGAGGACAATTCGGAGGAGGGCGTCAGCCGCCGCACGTCATCGCCGCACCTGATGAAGGTGGCGGCTGGTGTTCGCCAAATGCAAGAGCGTAGCGATATCGCCGACAAGTTACTGAAGTCAGGCGAACAGATCATTGAACTCGATCCCGACAAAATACGGCCGTCGTCCATCACCGATCGATATGATGACGCCTACGAGATTTCCGCCATTGCTGAGATCACTGAATCCATGCGGGAGCGCGGTCAAATTGTGCCTGGATTGGTTCGGCCAGTACAAGGCAAGGATGGCGAGTTTCAAATCGTCTATGGTCGCAGAAGATTAGCGGCAGCTAAGCAGCTTGGGATCGGATTCAAAGCGGCCGTCCGCGAGTTAACTGATGAACAAGCAGTCATTTTCCAAGGCGAAGAAAACACCGCTCGAGAGGATCTTTCATACATTGAGAAGTGCGCTTTTGCGCTTGCGCAGCAGGAAGCGGGATACAAACGGGACACCATCTGCGCTTCGCTGTCGACAGGAAAATCGCATGTCTCCGAGATGATCAAAATCGCCTCATCGGTCGACAAGGAGATACTGCAATCGATTGGTAAAGCTCCCGGGATTGGTCGAGGACGATGGCAGGAATTCTCGAACCGCTATTCCATAGACGGCTCACCCGCAAAAGCTTTCGATCTTATTCGCAAAAACAAATTCCGCGAGGCAACGTCCGACGACAGATTCATTATTCTGCTTGAGACGCTTCCATCGGATCATAATGCGATCAAAGAACCTGCGGGTCCGGCCAAGCCATCAAAGCCCAAGATTGCTATGAAATCCTGGGCTGCTCCAGACAAAACAGTCAGCGTCAGCCTCAAAGACAACGGAAAAACTACCATGATTGCCGTGGGAGAGGCTGAAGGATCGCGTTTCGCAGCGTTTATCGCCGGACAACTGGACGACCTGTTTGAGGCCTTTCGGAAGTCCATCACGAAACAAGGAGTCTGAAACCGCAAAAGAAAAAGGCCCCCGAACGGCAAGCCGTGGAAGCCTCTCTCTGAACTAAGCACTCTGAGAATCGCATCTCCACGAATCACTGTCAAGAGTCATTGGCGTCGTTTTGGCGAGCAGGTTTCTTTTGCCTAATCGAGGGTGAAAGAAAATGGAGACGAATATTGCGACGACGCCCTTTGGGCGGCGGCCGATGACGCTTGGCATGATTTCAAGCCAAGTCACCGCAAGGGCCGTGCCGAAGGACGCGATCGTCCACAAATGGCATGTCTTCCAAGATATCAAGGACGCCAGGATCGCTCTGGGCGCCACCGATCGCGCCTTGGCTATTCTCGACGCGCTGTTGTCGTTCCATCCGGACACAGCGCTTTATGGCGACAGCGAACTGGTTGTATGGCCATCCAACGAGCAGCTTATCCGCCGCGCCAATGGCATGCCCCCAACGACCTTACGGCGCCACCTGGCCGTTCTGGTCGAGTGTGGATTGATCATCCGTCGCGACAGCCCAAACGGCAAGCGCTTCGCCCGGAAAGGGCAGGCGGGCGAGATCGAGCAAGCCTATGGCTTTGACATCTCGCCGATCGTGGCGCGCGCTGAGGAGTTCAAGGATCTTGCGGATGCGGTCAGATCTGAGAAGAAGGCATTTCGTCTCGTTAAGGAGCGGCTAACCATATGCCGGCGCGACATCGTCAAGATGATCGACGCCGGGATTGAGGAGGGCGTGCCGGCAAACTGGGGCAGGGTTCAGCAGGCCTACCAGGCGATTGTTGGTCAGATACCACGCACTGCACCTAGGCAGACTCTCGAGGTGATTGCCGAAGAACTTGAAGGCCTTTGGGCTGAAGTGCGTGAAGCATTGGAATCATTTGTAAAAACACAGAAAGTGGACGCCAATGAGTCCCAAAATGGGCGCCACATACAGAATTCAAAACCAGACTCTCAATTTGAATCTGAAAACGGCTCAGGAGATGAAGATGAAGCGGGCGGCAACGTTGCGGATACCGACAACGTACGCAGCCTGCCGAAACGCGAACTGCCGCTAGGGATCGTGCTGGATGCCTGCCCGAACATGCTTTGGCTGGTGAAGGGCGGCGGCGGAATCCGCAACTGGCGTGAATTTCTGGCCGCGGCCGAGGTTGCCCGACCGTCCATGGGCGTCA
>NZ_JAMYUV010000031.1:0-62000 GCF_040323405.1 Mesorhizobium sp. M0048
CCTGGCGCGCCACCACCACCGCCTCACGCACCCAGGCATGCTCGCAAAGCCGCGCCGCGATCTCGCCCGGCTCGATGCGGAAGCCGCGGATCTTCACCTGGTCATCGTTGCGGCCCAGGAACTCCAGATAGCCATCCGGCAGATAACGCCCCAGGTCACCGGTCTTATACAGCCGATCGCCTTCCACAAAGGGACTGGCGATGAACCGCTCCGCCGTCAGATCAGGCCGGTTCAGGTAGCCCCGCGCAACGCCCGCCCCGCCGATATAGAGCTCCCCCACCGCCCCGAACGGGACGGGCGCACCATGACCGTCCAGCAGGTACACCCGCGTGTTCGCAATCGGACGCCCGATCGGGACAACTGACCCATCAAAGTCATCGGGACAACTCCAAACCGTCGCGCAGACTGTTGCTTCGGTCGGGCCATAGGCGTTGACGATAGATGCCGAGGCCAGACTTCGGACGAGTTCAGCTTTCGGCAGTTCGCCAGCAAGAATGAGAACTTGCGATGCCAAACATCCCGGATCCCTGCTTGCCTGAAGCAAGGCTGGAGGTAATGTCGCATGGGTTATGGCTTCGCTTCGCAGGTAATCCGATAGCTTGTTACTCGCCTGGCGGAGCTCGTCCGCAGGCAAGTGTAATGCGGCGCCTGAGCCAAACGCCATGACAAGCTCCCAAGCACTTGCATCAAAGCCGAAGGAGGCGAACTGCACAACACGGCTATTCGAACAGACGCCAAAAAGCCCGATCTGAGCCAACCCGAGATTGACCAGACTTCCATGCTCGACCATGACGCCCTTTGGGGTTCCGGTGGAGCCTGAGGTGTAGATGACATAGGCGAGATGGCGCGCGGTCAGGCCAATGGCGCGCGGCTCGGGATCGCAGGCGGGCAATTCGGCCCAGGCTGGTGTCGCCGTCTCCAGATCGACCACGCTCACATCGGCCAGCGCCTCGGCGCCGAGCGCAGCGCGGCCGGCCGCGTCGCAAAGCAGCAGCTTGGGTGCGGCATCATCGAGAACCTGCCGCAACCGCGCGCAGGGATAGGCCGGATCGAGCGGCAGATAGGCGCCGCCGGCCTTGAGGATCGCCAGCACACCAAGCACCATCGCCGGGCTGCGCTCCAGGCAGATCGCCACCGGCTGATCCGGCTTTACACCCAAGGCGATCAGATGGTGGGCCAGCCGGTTGGCCTGGGCATTGAGCTCGCCATAGCTCAGGCGCTCGTCCTCATAGACTACCGCCACCGCATCGGGGGCCTGGCGCACCTGCGCCTCGAACAGCTCGTGGATGCACATGTCCGACGGATAGGCCGCCGCCGTCCGGTTCAACTCCTCCAACAGGTAGGTGCGCTCGTCAGCCGGCAGGATGTCCAGATCGCGCACTGGCCGGCCTGCATCGGCCAGCACACTATGCAACAATGTTTGTAAGTGCTGCGTCATGCGGTCGATCTGCTCCGGTGCCAATCGACTTGCATCAAAATGCCATCGAAAGCTCCCATCCAGAGCGCAAAGCTCGAATGTCAGCAAATCACCGGATAGGGTTGTCTCAGAACTCGCGTTCGAAGCTAGATCGCCAGCGGCAGAACAGCTATCTGCTGTAATCGTGATGCCAATCGGCCAGGGCCGGTGCGACCGTAGCGCCTCCACACCTCGCACTGTCCGGCAGCGCGCGATAAGATCCCGGGCAAAGCTAGCGTGCGCCCTCAGCTGAGCGCATTCGCCCGCCACAGCTTTGCGCATTTCCTCAAAATCATGTGCAAGATCAATGGTAACTTCCATCGGCACGACAGAGGCGATAAGCACCTCCACCGCTTTCAAACCGGCTTGCGATCTATCCGATGCAGGCGTCCATCCCAGTTGAAGCTCTGTTTCTCCCGTGATGCGGGCGAGATAGATCAGCCAAGCCGTTACCAAGTATTCCGTGCGATCATTTGGCGACAGCTTAGCCAACGCACTTGCAATGAACCACGAACTCGACTGCCGTTTGGGCGGCGCCCCAGCTACGCACGACGACAGGAAAGGAAACTGCAATATTCTAAGCTGCTCAAGCCGCTGTCGCCAAAAATCCTCTGAAGGCGCCAGCAATTCATGGGCGGCAGTTATGCTCTGCGCCTGTTCATCGCTCAAAATTGGCAGGCGATCACCTTCATTCAGATTGGAATGCCTGGCGAGGTCTCGCGCGTCCAGCGCCTGACCATCGGAGCTGCCAAAGCAAACCTCAACATCCTGCGTACCCGTCGCCACCCGCCAGTGGCTGGAGTGGATTTCAAGCAGGCAACCTGCCGGAATGCCCGAGCGTCGAGGCAACACCTCCAGGCGTCTGACTGTGACAACCTCATCGCCTACGAGCGCCTTGGGCAGACACAATGGATTGGGATGATACGGGCCAAAGTCTAGGGCACGCGTCATCGCTGACAGGTCTTGCGCGGATCGATCCCATCGCAGACAGCCTGCCGCATCTGGGCGTCGACGTCTTGGAAAATAGCTTCTGTTCACCAGCGCTTGCGGATAGGCGGTAAGCTCTCCCTTCGCCAAACCAGTTAGAAGCTCGCGGAATCCCTCGACAGCGGCCTCATAACATTTGAGGTTCAGGGTCAGTGCCGTATCGGTGGGCGCAATCAGCACTTGGCGATGGACCACGACGTCACCCGTATCAACACCATCATCGATACGATGCCACGTGATGGCATACTCGCTCTCCTGGGCCAGCAGCGCCCAGGACGTCGCGTGAGTTCCTGCATACCGTGGCAGTGGACCGTCGTGGAAATTGAAAGCACCTTGTCGCGCTCGCCCAAACACGCCCGGTGGCAATATAAGCGGATTGGCAACGGAGAAAATCCAATCCACCGGCTCCGCGTTCAGAAGAGAGCAGAGCTCGTCAACACTCGCAATACACGGGATATTGGCGCGAGCCGCCCAATCCGCGAATATAGCGTCGCCACATAGCACTACGCGAATGTCGTGGCCCACCTCCATTGCCAGCTGCGCGCAGCTGATAGCAAGCGTACCATTGCCAACAAAGACGCTGGAGGAGATTGATCGCGCTGCAGGTTGTGGCCTATCCCGATCGCCTGGTTCGCAAGCGCTTGCGCGCTCCGGTGAAGAGTGAGGTGCCATCTTCATCCCTCGGCCAGTCCATCCACTAAGCTGGGCAGTTCCCTCCCCAACCGCCGCGCCACATAGCGGCCTAAACCTGTCACACTGGTTCGGATTTGCTCGGGAGTAACCGCGCTGAATGCTAATCGAATCCGGCAGTCTTGAGAGTTATCCAACGCAAAGAAGCTCATCGGCATAACAATGACATTGTAACACCTTGCACACTCGTCCGCGCTGTCCGCGCCAAATCTGAAAGGAAGATCAAGAGACAGGAAAAAGCCGCCAGAGGGTCGATTCCATCGTATCTGCTCGGGGAAAGGCGAAAACACACTGTCCAGCTGACGCACCATGACGTCGCGATTTGAACGATACCAATCCAGCGCGGGGCGAATCCAGCCACGCAAGCTTACTGCCTGCTCCATCAAGAGTCCCGCTACAATCGCTTGTGTAATATGGCTTGTATTGAGGGTAATGAAACTCTTGAGCTGGACCAGGTTTTCCCAAAGTGCCCGGCAAGCGCGCGCGTCTCCAAATATTGTATCGGGCAGTATCGCAGCTCCCACGCGGAGAGCTGGGCTCAAGGTCTTGGAGAATGTGGACAGGTAAATAACACTTCCTGCCTCATCCAAAGCGGCCATCGGAGGGATCTCATCACCTTCATACCGAAATAGCCGATATGGATTGTCCTCCAGAACGATAATCCGATTTCTTGCGCACACTTGAAGGATATCGCATCGTGAGGCCTTATCGAGGACGCGCCCGGTCGGATTGTCAAAATCGGGAATGAGGTATAGAGCGCGGGCCCTCCGACCATTCCGGCGCAATTGTAGGACGGCGAGTTCGACTGCCTCTGCAACGCAAGGCGCTGAGTTGGACAATGCTGCAACGGCGACCCTTGCGGCCTTACCTGCACCGGTCGCACCAATATACGTGGGATTGCAGACTAGGAGCACATCCGCAGCTTCAGGGCACAGCGCGGCGAGGCAGAGTGCGAGCGCTTCCTGGCATCCTGAGGTGATCAGTACGCGATCCGCCCTCGCGGGAACCCCATCATCAGACCGGACCTGTTGCGCAACGAGCTCGCCGATAATGCCGGCGGTTCGTCCATACTGCAGCAAGTGCGACAATAATTGCCCGCCCCCGTGACCGCCAGCTGAATAGCGTTCATATACCACTAGCGCATTCAACAGCACCTGGGGGTCGAGCTTGTCGAAGAACCGCTCACTGGGTCTGCCAGACGCCAGCGAGACTGCCGAGGGAAACGCACTCGAGACTTCGTTCAAAAAATTCATAACTGAACATTGCGATCTGTGATCCAACATCGAACCCTGCGTAGGACTATCGGCGAGCTGAGGACCACACCAGTCTCAGAGCGACGACATCATTGAGGCCCAAGGGCTCACGCATTTTCACGGTTTATTCGCCAGAATGATCAAGCTGATCAAAAAGCACCCATCGTTTGATTGATGAATCCATGCTGCGCGCCTGAGTGCATGTCTTCGAAGCTGAGCCGCCTCTCAAAGCGAGAGGACTCGCACCCTATGAAGCTGGCAACCTGCGTCCACGCACACCTAGAGCTGACTGGATTTTTCTCCTCAACCGCGACCCAGATACACATGTCCACGCAAGTGCCGTGCCAAAGGAAAAATCGTGCCGAAACAATTACGTGGCGCTACTAAGATGACTAGTGTCCGACATTGTCGGACATTGGACGTAAGCATCTGAGGAAGGTTCGAGTTTGTCGCGCGCGGGCGGGTTGTCGGACAGGACGATGCCAGGATCAGGCCAGAAAGCTCTAAAGGTGATACCGTGGCGATCCGGGCGGTGGAGGTACGCTGATCGAAGTCCTCGCCGATTGCTCAACCCGCGCCCACGGCGTAACAGGTCGGGGATCGCCGCTGAATGAAATTCAGTGGCAGCTCACCGTGCCTGGCGCAGATCAGGTGACGCTTTCCTTTCGTCCAGTTGGAATGCCACCTTCGATCAGTCTTGCGGGACCCTGGTAGGCCGGCGGGCGCGCCTGAAGTCGGATCGCGAAACCCGGGGGGCCACACCTCTTTGATCAGTATTTTCCCGACTGCTCAAGCTGCTCGAAAAGCTCTTGTACGTTGTCTTCAAGAAATGCTTCCTCTCCGTTCCGATGGATGAGTTCAAAACTTATCCCCGTATTAGCGCATCGAGAAGAGAATGCTTGTGTTAGGCCAGGTCCTTCAATAATAGTCGTGTCGAACGACAATCCCCGCGCTCTAAGCGTATTGACCGCCGCCGACACATCGTCGACAGATAATGCAACATGAGCTAGACCAACCCCGTAGTTTTGGACAAGTTGAGACACCTGCGACTCTGGCTCTGTGCCTTGGCAAAGCACAAAGCACATGTCGTTCCGAACCATGTCCGCACACACCATCCCAGTCTTCTTACCTTTTATATGCAATCGCCGCCTAAGCTTAAAACCAAGGACATCTTGAAACAGGTCGATAGCGTCGTCTAGTTTATGAACCGCCAAAGCTATGTGATCAATGCCATGAAATCGAGGATTATGATGGCCATTTGCTTCGATAGATTCTTTCAGAGAGCCATCCGACGGCGAACCCACGGGATAAGTCATTTTTTGAGTCCTTCTGTTTAGGTGGACGCAGCCAATTTAACGATCGAGCCATAAGCTGTTAACAGCCTGATTACACATGAGTAGCCTCGCAGACCGGAATGGTCCGTTTTTGTGTGGTCATGGACAATTTCTGCTCAGTGTGAGCGCGTTTGTCGATGACAAGCATGTAACATGCCAAGCGGAAAAATCATTTCGGAGCAACAGAATGGGGGCAGAACAAGAGCAGTGCGAAATCTCGTACGCTAACGGGGAACAGAGCGTGAACTATGCCATAGTGCGGAAACCGGCGCATACGATCCCTGTGGACTCATGGCTCGCCGGGTTGGGGTCGGTAGCCTAAGGGTTCGAAAGCCTTCGGGCATCTGATGCTCGGTGTCCCAGGTGTAGATGCCTGTCAGGTTGATATGTTCCCAACTCAGCGCGAGATATGCTTCAACAGCTATCTGGAATGTTTCGCCCCCCTCGTTTCAACTGTGTGGCCCGCGCGGTCGAGATAGACCGTGTTCCAGTGTACGATCGCGCTGACGACGAGGTTGAGTCCGGATGCGCGGAACGCCTGGCTCTCGAACGAACGATCGCGAATTTCGCCTCGCTCATGGAAGAACACGGCGCGCTTGAGCTTGTGTGCTGCTTCGCCCTTGTTGAGGCCGGCTTGGCAGCGTGCCGGGCTTGAGTACCATTCAATCATGAATATGGATCGCTCGATCCTGCACAGTTCCCGCAGCGCCCTTGCGAGTTGGCTCTCACTTTGTGTGGTTCATCGGCTGTTAGCGGCAAGATCGCTAATGGGCGGGCATGCGAACGAAATCAAAATGGTCGCCCGGCCCAGGGGTCAAAGTTCTGGGCGTCGAGCTCACTGATGATGACAGTTGGGTTGTTTCCGCTGCCGGACCAGCGATCGGCATTTGCCCCGATTGCGGACGGCGAAGCCGAAATCGGCATGGGTGGTCCAGCCGCAGCCTTCAGGACCTTCCGGTCCAGGGTAAGGCTGTGACGGTGAGGCTCCTGCTGAGCCGCTGGCGATGCGCACATGAGAAATGTGAATGACAAACGTTCACCGACCGACTGCCGACGGTTGCTTCCCCTTATGCGCGCCGGACGACAAGGGTCGTGGAGATTGTCGGCCTGCTCGGCCATAGCACGGGCGGCCGTCCTGGCGAGCGCCTCATGCAACGGCTCGGCATGCCGGTCAGCGACGACACCATCCTGCGGCAACTGAAGCGTGATGCCGCGGTTGCTCACTGCGCCTCCGAGATCCGGGTGGTTGGCATCGATGACTGGAGCTGGCGACGCGCGACACGATACGGGACCATCATGGTCGATCTCGAGCGTCGCTCGGTTGTCGACATTCTGGACGACCCCAGCGTCGATAATGCAGCCAGGTGGCTGCGGAACCATCCCTTCTCGCAGAGCAATTCGGATTGGCCCCTTCGGACTTCGGACGCGAGTTCCGCACTGGAAGCGAACGGTTCCGGATCACGGCATCGATCCAAAGCGGCCACGCTACTCGATCTCCGCTGAGCGAATTCCCGACCGCAGAGGATTCAAATTTGCCCCCGAAAATGTCGCCATGCTCCTCCAACCCGAGGAGAGCAAGCCGTGAAGTTCTCCGATTGTTCCGCAAGTTGGCCAAAATCGCATATGTGGAACGGCCCGCTTGGCAAGATATTTCCTCATGTATTTCCCAAATATGGACGGTGCAGTCATATGTCCGGCCTGTTTTCTGGCAGCCACGGTCACGATGAGATCCGCGGAGCAAATCGCCTAATCAGCTTCTCGCGCTGTAACGCGCCTGCGATTTTGCGGTCTGATTTGCTTCGGGATGTCGTCCCGTTGGGTCATCACAATTGGCACCTTGCCTGCCTCTCCGACCGACTGGCCAGAAAGCTCTAAAACCTAAGCTTGGGCGATCATCTTCGCTCCTCTATAGTTATCGCCGTGAACGAGAAGAGCCCAGATGATGCGCGCGATCTTGTTTGCGAGAGCGACCGCGACAACCTTGAACGGGCGGCGCAATATCATCGCCGCTATCCATGGTGATGCCTGGAGGCCACGACGGGCGAGCTTGAGGACCGACGTTGCTCCAGCGACAAGCAGCGTGCGCAATTGCTGGTTTCCGCGCTTTGAGATCGAACCGATCCGTTCTTTTCCTCCGCTGGAATGTGCGCGTGGTGTCAACCCAATCCAGGCAGCAAAGTCCCGACCGGTTTTAAAGCCGGCAGGATCAGGGACTACTGCCCGGACGGTCGCCGCAATGATCGGACCCACGCCGGGGATCGCCGTCAAGCGTCGGGCGTTGTCATCTTTTCTTATAGCCTCAAGGATTTTTCGATCGAGCCTTTCAATGCGTGCCGTCACGGTCTCGATTTGCTCAACGAGCTCTTCCAAAGCCATTCGCGCTGCACCCGGCAATCTCAGGTCACTGTCGTCGCGTACTATGGCGGCAAGGCGGACGATTCCGACCAGACCGGTCGCCCTGACAATGCCCAGTTCGGCAAGATGAGCTCTCAGGGCATTGATTGTTTGAGTGCGCTGGCGGATAAGCAAATCTCGCGCTTTGAGCACCATTCCGGCAGCCTGCTCGTCCTGTGTTTTTACCGGAACATAGCGCATGGTCGGCCGCGTGACTGCCTCGCAGATAGCTTCAGCGTCTGCAGCATCGGTTTTGTTGCGTTTGAGGTAGGCCTTCACGTATGCGGGTGGCATCATCCGAACCGTATGACCCAGGGCCTGAATTTCCCGAGCCCAATAATGCGCGCTGCCACAAGCTTCCATACCCACGAGGCAAGGCTGCAACTTGCGAAAGAAGTCCAGAACCTGCGACCGACGCAGTGTACGGCGTACAATCACGGGTCCTTCTTCGGCTATGCCATGAACTTGAAAAACGGATTTGGCCAGATCAAGCCCGACTGTGGTAATCTTCTCCATGGGGCGGTCCTTCCTTTTTGTGGCGTTTCAACACGACCACGTTAGGCATTCGATGCCGTTTGAGAAGGGCCGTTCCACCTCATCAGCTTCGGGCCGAGTAGGCCTTGTCTGGGAGGAGGACGCGTGGCTGGCCCAGCCCGGCCCGCGGAAGCCTATATCGTTCCCGAAACACAGCTTCGCGAACATCGCGAGCAGTCCGAAAGACTGATCGCGATCGCCCGTAGCGGCCTGGAAACGCTTTTCAAGCAGGTGGCGGGCCAGAACTATGTATTGTATTGCTCCTGGCAAACGCAAAGGGCGTAACCGTCGACTTCCTCGGCGATCCGCTCTTCATGGACAATTGCGCTCGGCGGGGCTCTATCTCGGCTCCGAGTGGTCGGAAAGCCGCACCGGAACATGCGGCGTCGGCTCCTGCATCAGCACCGGCGAGGCGATGACCATCCATCAGACTGGCCATTTCGATACGACCCATACGCCGCTCTCCTGCACTGCCGCGCCGATCTTCGACACCAATGGCGGATTGGCTGCCGTGCTGGACATTTCCCTGCTTCGCTCCCCGCAACCGAAGGTCAGCCAGAACCTGGCGCTGCATCTGGTGACGGCCTCCGCGCGAAGCATCGAGCTTGCCAATCTGATGGCGCAGACGCACTCCGATTGGGTGCTGCGCTTTTCCCGTCCCGTGCGCCGCAACACCCGGATCGAGGCGTTGGCGGCGATGCATTTGGCCGCGTATGTCGAGACACAACGATGCACCCCTGCTCTCGGCGACCAGGTCCTCGGCTGTCTTCAGCTGGCGAACACCGTCCCATACGATGCCTACATGAACCAGCCGGCTTTCTCCTCGGACACAAACTCTTCCCCTTGGCGCCGTTGCCCGCACCGGCCAGCACGAAAGCCCCGCTGATAGTCGGATGACCCGCAAACGGCACCTCCAGCGTCGGCGTGAAGATACGCACCTGAGCCGTGTGGTGCGCATCGGCCGGCTGCAAGACAAAGCTCGTCTCGGAGGAGTTGAACTCCGGTGCAACCGCCTGCATCTGATCAGTTGTCAAGTTGTCCGAACCGAGCACCACTGCTAGCGGATTGCCGCCGAACCGCGTTCGCGTGAAAACATCAACGATTTGATAGGTCAGCAACAAGGGCCTCTCCCACAGCCTTTGTGTGGTACGAGCGGCATTGGCTTAAGCCAGTCAAATCAGACATTTCGCCGACAAAGCAGGCCCAGCCGTCGAACGCGCACCATTTCAACGCGAACTCAAATACTGGGAAGCTCGCGGTTATGGCCCTGCCTCGCTTCAGCGAGGTCGGCCCAACAGGGCAGGTTCGAGATGAGCCCGCCAGCAACGCTCGAGATCAAACGTTAGTGCGTGTCACGCTCACTGGCGCGCGTTAAGGCCAAAGCCCAGGGGTGATCGCGTCTGTTCATCGGCTAACAGCTCATCACGACGTCACCTCGGGGGACGAGAAAAGACTGTTGAGCGGGTACGAGCTGCCTCGGTCGTTCGTTCGATCGAAAGCACTGTGTGCGGAGGGAGTTCGCCATCATGCAGCGCGAGAAGATGTTCGTCTGCTTCCTTATCCGCGGCCGTGAGCCGATGGTTCAGACGCAGAAAGTCCATCCAGGTGGGCGTGCGGAATGTCTCTGTCCAAACCGAAGGCGTTTGAAGGTTTCGTTGGAGCGTCCAGTTTCGTGCGCCGGCACGGCTAAGAGCGTGCCGCTTTGTGCGCATGCAGCCGAGAAAGGCGTCGATATTCTTCTCGGATATGAAATAGTCGACCTTGGCAACGATCGGGCCACTCCTTGGCTTCAGATCGAGTGCCAGCTCGGGTGCGGGAAAATCCGAACTTTCCTGATCCGTTTCTTCCCATGGACGTATCGGCAACAGTATCCCCGCTGCTGCAACCAGCAACAGAGCCCCCGCGGCACCCTCCAAAGCCCAGGTCAAGGAGTAGTTCTGCGCGACGGACCCCCAGATCCAGCTGCCGGCGGCCATACCGCCAGCGCTCAAGGCGTAGTAGATCGAGAGCGTGCGGCCGACTACCCACCTTGGGCTTGCCAACTGCACCGACACGTCAATGCCCGTCCAGGTGATCAGCCAACCCGCGCCCCCGAGCGCCATAAAAATTGCTGCCACAGCGACCGACGAGGTCAGTGCCAGTGAAAGGCAACATGCTGCGCAAGCGACAGAGGCGAACGCCACCAGCCTGTTTTGAGACGTGATCCGCCTCAGGAAGCCGTTGCTCATGCCCGCGATGAAAGCGCCTATGCCGAAGCCGGCCAACAGAATACCGTAGACGATCGGCCCGCTTGCCAGCTTGTCCCGGACGACGAGAGGCAGCAGCGCGAGGATGGAGATGCTTGCCAAGCCGAAAAGGGCTGCACGGGCGATCGCCGACCTGATCTCCAGGGAGATCACCGTGAAGCGCACTCCGTCATGAATCGCCATCGTCATTCTCTCACGAGGGAGAGGCGAAGAGCGAACTTGCCATTTGGTGCGCCATATTGCGCTTAGAGGCGCCACATCACTCAGCGCGGCCAAAGCGAAAGCGGCCAGCGGTCCAAAGAAGGCCAGGATCACGCCCCCCAAAGCCGGACCAACGCTGCGCACAATGTTGTATCCGACAGACATAAGTGTCACAGCAGCCGGAATGTCGCGCTTGTGGAGGATATCGCCCACGGACGCATGCCAGGCCGGATCAGTTAACGCGAAGCCGCAGCCAGCCAGGAAACCCAATCCGAGTATCAGCCAAGGATGGACAAATCCCAGACCCACTGAAACCATCAGCGTCGTTGATGCCAATGCTATCAAGCAGTGCCCCGCAAACATCACCCATCGGCGGCTGAAGTTGTCGGCGATGGCTCCCGCGAGGATTGAGAGGAAGAATACCGGTAATGTGGATGCGGCCTGCACGAGCGCGACCAACAGATCCGAAGCCGAAATGGTGACCATGAGCCAACTGATGGCGACTGTTTGCACGAGCCATCCCAGGCTGGATATCTGTGTAGATATCCAGATCGAACGAAATACCTGGTTCCGAAGCGGGGCGAGCGTCGTTGGAACGGACGGATGAGGATTTTCGTGCTGCACGTTTTTTTACCTTCGAGGAGCCGATTGTTTAACACGGCTGCCACTATTGCCTTTTAGTCTTTACGATGTTGAGCAATGCGTCAGTACTTTCAGGCATGACCGAGCACTCGCTTCCGCATGCTCTAAGTTCACCCTTGGGCCCGACATATCGGTTTAAGATGACGCGCTCAATCCCGAGTTCTTAGCAGAGATCGGGGTCGGAAGTGTCGCATTGAGCCACATAGCAGACTGCGCGGGGCGAATATCCGTCTTGGCGAGCGCGAATTTCCTGCCTCCTTTGCGGCCGCGCGCCCCGGCTGCGGCGTGTCCGGCCAACCTCGCCAGTTGAAGTAGGTCGTCTGGCTGATTCCCGCCCGCCGACAGATCTCCGCGACAGGAATCCCGTCCGCTCCCTACTTCAAAATAAACGCCTTCTGCGCGTCCGAAAACTTCGATGCCTTCTCCGCTCCTCCCCGCCAAGGGACGCTACCGCGGAAAGCTCCACTTTCGAACAGTCCAGTTTTCAGGGGTCAGAGCAGCATGATCTGCTTCCTGATGCGCGCCGACCCGGAGGATATCCGCGCGGCGCTCTTCGCCGAAAAGTCACTGGGCGAACTGCCGTTCAGGCCCTTCCCTCCGGCCACACCAGGCAGGCGCCGCTGGCGGAGATGTCTTGAGCCGGAGGGGACGAGCTACTGGCAGCAAAGATGCAGAAAGAGCTTTCTCCTGACATAAAGAGGCCTGCTGCTTCCGCGCCGATTCCAAATCTTTTGCTCCTCGGCCGTCCCTATTCCGTCTTGACTAGTACGAACCTACTACCTATCTCACGGTCGCGTTAGCACTCGCCACAGGCGAGTGCTAACCACGCTCCGGCAACGGAGAACCGTTCAACAGCACCAGGGACATCCAAAAATGGCAAAGTCGAATTTCCTGCCGCTGCATGACCGCGTGGTCGTTCGCCGCGTCGAGTCCGAAGCGAAGACCGCCGGCGGGATCATCATCCCAGATACCGCCAAGGAAAAGCCGCAGGAAGGCGAGATCATCGCCATCGGCTCGGGCGCTCGTGACGAAGCTGGCAAGCTCGTCCCGGTGGACGTCAAGGCCGGCGACCGCATCCTGTTCGGCAAGTGGTCGGGCACCGAAGTCAAGCTCAATGGCGAAGACCTTCTGATCATGAAGGAATCCGACATCATGGGCATCATCGGCTGACACGCTGCCGCCTTTCACCCGCACCATCCAATCTGAATTTCGGGCGAAATGCCCAGGAGTAAAAAATGGCTGCCAAAGACGTAAAATTTTCCCGCGATGCCCGTGAGCGCATGCTGCGCGGCGTCAACATCCTCGCCGACGCAGTGAAGGTCACGCTCGGCCCCAAGGGCCGGAACGTCGTCATCGACAAGTCGTTCGGCGCACCGCGCATCACCAAGGACGGCGTCACCGTCGCCAAGGAAATCGAGCTTGAGGACAAGTTCGAGAACATGGGCGCGCAGATGGTCCGCGAAGTCGCTTCGAAGACCAACGACATCGCCGGCGACGGCACCACGACCGCGACCGTTCTGGCGCAGTCGATCGTCCACGAAGGCCACAAGGCGGTTGCCGCCGGCATGAACCCGATGGACCTCAAGCGCGGCATCGACCTCGCGGTAACCGACGTCGTCGCGACGCTGATCAAGAACGCCAAGAAGATCAAGACCTCGGAAGAAGTTGCTCAGGTCGGCACCATCGCCGGCAATGGCGATGCTTCGGTTGGCTCGATGATCGCGGAAGCGATGCAGAAGGTCGGCAATGAGGGCGTCATCACCGTCGAGGAAGCCAAGACCGCCGAGACCGAGCTTGAAGTCGTCGAAGGCATGCAGTTCGACCGCGGCTATCTCTCGCCCTACTTCGTCACCAACGCCGAGAAGATGGTTGCGGATCTGGAAGACGCCTACATCCTTCTCCACGAGAAGAAGCTCTCCAACCTGCAAGCCATGCTGCCGATCCTCGAGGCTGTCGTGCAGACCTCGAAGCCGCTGGTCATCATCTCGGAAGACGTCGAAGGCGAGGCCCTGGCCACGCTGGTCGTCAATAAGCTGCGTGGCGGCCTGAAGATCGCTGCCGTCAAGGCGCCGGGCTTCGGTGATCGCCGCAAGGCCATGCTGGAAGACATCGCCATTCTCACCGGTGGCCAGGTCATTTCCGAAGACCTCGGCATCAAGCTCGAGAATGTCGGCCTCAACATGCTCGGCCGCGCCAAGAAGGTGTCGATCTCCAAGGAGAACACCACCATCGTCGACGGCGCCGGCAAGAAGGAAGAGATCCAGGGCCGCGTTGCCCAGATCAAGCAGCAGATCGAGGAGACCACCTCGGACTACGACAAGGAGAAGCTGCAGGAACGTCTCGCCAAGCTGGCGGGCGGCGTTGCCGTGATCCGCGTCGGCGGTGCGACGGAAGTGGAAGTCAAGGAAAAGAAGGACCGCGTCGATGATGCGCTGAACGCGACCCGCGCGGCCGTCGAAGAAGGCATCGTGCCCGGCGGCGGCGTCGCATTGCTGCGCGCTTCGCTGGCCATCACCGTCACCGGCGCCAACTCCGACCAGACGGCCGGCATCGCCATCGTGCGTCGCGCGCTGCAGGCTCCTGCCCGCCAGATCGCCTCGAACGCCGGTGCGGAAGCATCGATTGTTGCCGGCAAGATCCTTGACAACAAGGGCCCGACCTTCGGCTTCAACGCCCAGACCGGCGAATATGGCGACATGATCGCCATGGGTATCGTCGATCCGGTCAAGGTCGTGCGCACGGCTCTCCAGGATGCGGCTTCGGTCGCCGGCCTGCTGGTCACCACCGAAGCCATGATCGCGGAGGCTCCGAAAAAGGAGTCGGCTGGCGGCATGCCTGGCGGCATGGGCGGCGGCGGCATGGGCGGTATGGATTTCTAATCCACGCATCTCAACAATCTCGGAAGGGCGGCAGCAATGCCGCCCTTTTCTTTGGCGCGGATCCGGTCGGAAAAGTTCGGCGCTCGCGAAATTTTGGACCGTTCTATATCGAAACAGTCCGAGGTTCTTGCCGCCCTCCCTCGCCAATGGAAGCCTCTTGCCCGGACATGCGGTAGTCACAGGTCCGAGCGATCGGCGAAGAGGACATAGAACGCTTCCGCGACTATCCCTCGCTCGGCCGGGGCAACTTTCGACGGACAGCGTTCAATGTTGCCTGCTACTATGTGGAGAGCGCCAAAGGCCGCGATTATCGTTGCATTTCCAGAAATATCCGCGTGCGAAGTTGCGCCGCATAATCAACTCTCGATCCAGGCTCTGTCCCGACGACCCAGCGTGAACGACATCGCGTGGCGTTTGCGCCCGCCGGCCAGCGATTCCAGCGAATTGAAGCGCTACGGCCGCATTGAAGCCTTTTTATATGACGCGCAGATTAAGCCGATGGCTGCAACGCTCCAGAACGAATCTCGATTGCCGAAATCAAGCTGCGACCTTCTTGCGGGTTCGCTTCGTCGGCGCCGGCGCTTCCGGCGCTTTCGGTTTGCGGCCGAGCCCCATCGTCTTGGCCAAAGCCGAGCGCGCGGCAGCATAATTCGGCGCGACCATGGGATAATCCGCCGGCAGGCCCCATTTGGCCCGATATCCATCCGGCGTCAGCCCATGGTGGGTCGACAGATGGCGCTTTAGCGATTTGAATTTCTTCCCGTCCTCAAGGGAGATGATGTAGTCCGGTGTCACCGACTTCCTGATCGGGACTGCAGGCTTAAGGACCCCCGGCTCTTCTGCGGAGACGCTTCCGGCCGTCCCTTTCAGTGCCGCGTGCACTTGAGCGATCAGGGCAGGGAGATCCCCCACCGGGATCGGATTGTTGGAGACATAGACGACATCGGCGGTGAGCTCGATGAGGTTGTCCATGTTATTGTCGGCTTCTTCTGTCATGAAACTCTCCAGGCGGCGTGAAACACAGTCAGCGAAGGGTTGCTTCATAGTGGCGGTTGGCGCTGGAAGCAAATACAGCCCGGCAGGACTATCGCGATGCTCGTCGGCACCGAGGACCATAGCGCTGCATCCGCCGTCGTGCGCGTGTTGTTGCTCAGTGTCGGCTGCCTCTTGACTGGGGCGAAGCTTGGTTTTTGGCATCCCGATCCACTTCGACGCAAGCGCCGAAGATGTTTCGCGACGCCCATGAAGTGTCGACGTCGATATTCCGCGGCTCGCGAAGTCCCCGCATCATGGATATCATGGCCTTTTCTCTATCAGGCTTTCCGCTGTCGCGGGAAGGCCAACCAATCGCGATGCGATCCATCTCGGTTATTGCAAGTCCGTATCCATGCTGCTCGACAGTTGGCGACCGTGCCGCGGTGCTTGGCGCATATTCAGGCATGACGGCAGCCTGCTGCGACGCGCGTCTCGGTCGTAAGCTTTGGGTCGAACTTGTCAGTGATCTCGAAACCGGGCGGTTTCTGTTTCGCCATCCTTTCTTTGGGAATGTGAAATTGATGGCCGAGCAGTCCGCCTGAAACCGATGTGCAGCCGGACGGTCTTGAGCTTTTTGCAATTCATTCTTAACCTGGAGTTGAATTGCCCAGAAGGTGCTATCGCCTCGAGCGGGCACTTGCGGATGATGATCGGAATGTCGTCTTGGGGACGATGTTTCCATCCGCTTAGGTAGCTCGTCGAAAACAAAAGTTCCGATTACTTGGTTCCGGAGTCCGATATCGTGATGAAATACCCAGACGTTGAACCGGGTCTTAAAGACGAAGTCCCCTGGTCCGACAGCCTGACCGCCTACGACAAGGAGCACTTCACGACCTATCTGAGGTTCTTGGATGCATCCGCTGACAATGCGAGCTATGAGGAGATGGCGCAGGTCGTCCTCGGCATCGATCCGGTGCAAGAACCAGAGCGCGCCCGGAAAGCCGCGCGAAGCCATCTCGATCGGGCGAACTGGATCGTGACGACCGGTTACAGGGAATTGTTCGCCGGATGAGGGAGAACGGGCGGCAATACCCTGCTCTTGTCAGCGGCAGACGTGATCACATCGTCCGCCACAAGAGCGGTATGGCAGCCGGGGCTGCGGGGAACTCAGTTCAAATTGGAAGATCTCGGTTGGCTCGACCGCCGGATCGAGCGAGCTTCGGGTAAACGAGTTTCGGAGGCGACACGACAGGGTGCATGACACCCTCTTGGTCTGGCTCGCCGCTGTCGTAGGTCCGTTCAACGCACTCGCTGACGAAAGGATCGAGGGCGCAGACCACCCGGATGGCAAGGTGTCGCGCATGCCGATCCAGTTCTTCCTGCCCCGCTATCCCGACGTCTGCCTGGATACGACTTGAGTGGCCGGATCGTGAACTAGGTGGACGAAGGTTTCGACCTTGCCCTTCGCGCGATGGCGCGCCGTGGCCCAATGCCAGGCTGATGGCGCTTTACATCGCTCCGCGCGGTTTAGCTTAATCAAGCTGTTTGAAAGGAGCCGAACCCAACAAGCTCACGATGATCCGTATGCGCCGTGATGATAGATCAGCGCCGGGCCGGGCTCTCCGCTCACCACATGCCGGACGCTGCCGAGGATCAGCGCGTGACTGTGGCGAATAATCGTGTCCTCGACCGTACAGTCGACCGCGGCGAGCGCGCTGTCGAGTGCCAATGCGCCGCTTGTAAGGCTAGACCAGCGGGCGCCCTCGTAACGCGCCGCCCCCCTCAGGCCACCGCGTCCGGCGAAACGATCCGCAATCGCGATCTGGTCGGCGCGCAGTACGTTCACGCAGAAGTGCCGATGCCGGCTGATGGCGGCCCATGTCGACGAACTTAGGTTGATGCTGACGACCATCACCTCAGGTTCGACCGACAAGGAATGGGCGGTGGTAACGGTTGCGCCCGTCCGTTCGTCGCCGACACCCGCGGTGACGACGGACACGGCTCCGGCCAAATGTCGCATCGCAAATTTCAGGGGAACCCGGGTTTCATCCAAGGGAACGCGTTCGGTCAGTGTCATCTGGATAGCCTCATCGTGTTTGCAACTTCACGACGCCTTGCGACGCAACGCCGTTTGGTATCCCAACCATTGGTGAATTTCGACGGCGATGCGCTCGGCATGCGCGGTGACTTCGGGAATTCCCATCAATTCGCCGACGCTGCCGCGCGCCAGTGGCCCACCGACGAAAATACTGTCGGTCGGGCGCCCGGATGTGCCGACCGCACGGCTTTGCGGATCGGTCTCCAAGCCAAGACCAATCGGGTCGAGCCGGACCAGGCCCAACTGTCGGAGCGCGCCAATCGCCGTGTTGGTCCGGAAGATATCGGCATGCGCCGGCCCGGTCGTCACGATCACGCTATCGAAAGTCTCGACGAGGAGGCGGCGTTCGCGCCTAGGCCGCTGCCCGACGCGAATGCGCCCGTCGATCTGCTCGGCGCCGACAATCGACGCGGCGCGATAGGCAAGCCTGCCCTCGGCAACGCGGCGATCAAGCACGGCCGCGATCTGTGGCGCGATGCGGAAGCGATGCGCATCCCACAGCGCACGAAGATGGCGCACCACGCGGCGCTGCTCGGCTAGCGGCAAGGCCTGCCAGATGGCCTGTCCCTGACGCCGGACGGCATCGAGCACCGGGTGCCAGTCTTCGCCCTGACGCTTGGCATCAAGGATCGTGGCCCGGATGCGCCTGAACAGTGCCGCCGCGCTGCGTGAAGGCAGGGTCGTGAAATCGCCGATCGGATCGCCACGCGAGGCTGCATGGCTGCGCGAGCGGTAGCCATGGCGCGAAAGTGCTGTGATGCTGCCGCGATGCCCCCTGCGGTCGAGAGTGGCGATGACGTCCGCCGAGGTCAGCCCGGTGCCGACGACCAGGACATGGTGGTCGCGCTCGATCGCTTCCAGTCGTTCGAGGTCATAGGGATTGGCGACCAGACCGGCGGCGCCGGCCATAGCGCGCAAGGCTGGCGGCGGATGAGTCGTTGCGACAACCAATGCATCGACCGCGAGCGTTCCGCCGTCGGCAAGGATCAGGCGATATCCGTCGCCGTTACGCTCGACCGACGCGACGGCGGATCTGACGTGCCGAATCGTCCTGCTTTGCAAAAATGGCTGAAGGTGGGATTCGACATAACGGCCGAAAACGCGACGCTGTGGATAGGCAGCGCCGTTGGCAGTGATCGCCTCGGCGTCATTCAGAACGGCGCCGGTCCGCTCCAGCCAATCGGCAAAGTGGCTGTTGTGACCGGAGATCAGGGTCATCCTCGACGCCGCCACATTGATGCGATGCGCCGGATCGGCCGTCGAATAAGCCAGACCATGACCGAGCTCCTCGCGGGGTTCGACGACCACGATATCGGCTGCGCCGGCCGGCAGCAGCCGCGCCAGGTGAAAGGCGGTCGCCGCGCCTGAAAAGCCGCCGCCAACAATCGCTATGATCGGTTCTCTGGCGCTCAAGATTGGCTCGCGCGCAGCGACGACGGCCGATGGTCGCCGGCCACTGTCTCGCCGAATGGCCCCATGTTGACGGTCGTCGGCCGCGTCGAGATTTCGTGATCGAGCGGCAACAGCGGCAGCACCAGTTCGCCGAAGCGATAGGCTTCCTCTAGATGCGGATAGCCGGACAGGATGAAGGTATCGATGCCGATGCGCCGGTATTCGTCGATCCGCTCCGCCACCGTCGCCGCATCGCCGACCAGAGCGGTGCCGGCGCCGCCGCGCACCAGGCCGACGCCGGCCCACAGGTTGGGGCTGATTTCCAGCTTGTCGCGGCTGCCGCCGTGCAGCCGGCTCATGCGCGACTGGCCGACCGAATCCATGCGCGCGAAAACCTTCTGCGCCTCGGCGATCGTCTTGTCGTCCAGGCGGCTGATCAGGCGGTCGGCATCGGCCCAGGCTTCGTCATTGGTTTCGCGAACGATGACATGCAGCCTGATGCCGAAACTCACTTGGCGTCCGGCCTTCTCGGCAAGGCCGCGCACATGGTTGAGCTTGGCGGCGACGTCGGCCGGCGGTTCGCCCCAGGTCAGATATTTGTCGATCTGCTCGGCGGCGACCGCATTGGCTGCCTCCGACGAGCCGCCGAAATAGAGCGGAGGATGCGGCGTCTGCACAGGCGGGAACAGCAGCCTGCCATCCTCGATGCGGAAATGCTTGCCTTCGAAGGCGACGGTCTCGCCGCTGAGCACCGCCTTGTAGATATCGAGGAATTCCCGCGTCAGCTCATAGCGCTCGTCATGGCTGAGGAAGATGCCGTCGCCCTTGTTCTCGACCGGGTCGCCGCCGGTGACGACGTTGATGAGCAGGCGCCCGCCCGAAATGCGGTCGAGTGTCGAGGTCATCCGCGCCGCGAGCGTCGGCGACTGCAGCCCGGGACGGACGGCAACAAGAAAGCGCAACCGCTGCGTCAGCGGCGCCAGCGCCGACGCCACCACCCAGCTGTCCTCGCAACTGCGCCCGGTCGGCAGCAACGCGCCGTAGTAGCCGATGGCGTCGGCCGCCTTGGCGACCTGGGTGAGGTAGGGCAGATCGACCGCCCTGCCCCCCTCGGAGGTGCCGAGATAGCGGCTGTCGCCATGGGTCGGGAGAAACCACAGGACCTTGATCCTGTCGGGGATGGCAATGCTCATGAATAGTCCTCTATGACTTGACGGCGTCTCGCTCAGCTCCAGGCATGGAACGGCGGATTGACGTCGTTCAGGTAGTAGTTGCCGAGGATCGCGTATTTCCAGCGCACCGGATCGTGCAGCGTGTGGGTGCGGGCGTTGCGCCAATGCCGGTCGAGATTGTGCTCGGCCAATGTCGAGCGCGTGCCCGCGAGTTCGAAAAGTCTGTTGGTGGCGTTGATGGCGATCTCTGTGGTAAGGATCTTGGATTCCGCCACAGCGATCTGCGCTTCCGCGACGGTCTTCTCGTTGGGGTCGAGCACAGCGCGATCGACCGCAAGGCCGGCCTTGTCCAGAACCGCCTCTGCCGCATTGGCGCGCAGGCGGAGGTCGCCGATCGCCTGGATCGTATAGGGATCCTGCCAGGCATGATCGACGCCGCTGTCGATCCACGCACGCGACTTGGTGCGCACGAAGTTGACGGTCTCGTCGATCGCCGCTTTGGCGATGCCGAGATCGACCGCGGCCTGGATGATCTGGAAGATGGCGCCGTCGGCCGTCGGCCGGTCATAGCCCTTGTAGCCGGGGACCAGATGGGTCTTCGGCACCTTGACATTCTCGAGCAGAACGGTGCCGGACAGCGTCGTCTTCTGGCCGAAGCTCGACCAGTCGTCGATGACCGTCAGTCCGGGCGCACCGCGGTCGGCGATGGCATACCAGGCGCGGCCTTCGTCATCGAGCGCCACGATCGGCACCAGATGGGCGAGCAGCGCGCCGCTCGAATAGAATTTCTGGCCATTGACCACGACGTGGTCGCCAGCGTCGACGAATTTCGTCTCGAAATCAGCCGCCCGCTTGGAGCCGAATTCGGAGAACGCGTTGCCGAACCGCGTGCCGGACAGAACCTCGGCGAAGAGCAGCTTCTTCTGCGCCTCGTCAGAGACGGTGCGGATGGCGGCGACGACGCCGAGATGGTTCTGCGGAATCTGGCCGAGCGACGGATCGGCCGCCGAGATGATGGTGATCACCTTCGACAGCGTCACATAGGAGAGTTCCGGTCCGCCATAGGCCTTCGGCACGTTGATCGACCACAGGCCGCTCTGCGAGAAGGCATCGAGCTCTTCCTTCGGCCAGATGCGCTCGCGGTCCCGCCTGGAGGCGTCCTTGGCGAAGTCTGCGGCCAGTTTTTCCGCCACGGCGATCGCCTCGGCGTCGGTCTTGACGACATGCGCTCTGGCTGAGGGGCGTTCGACCGGAGGCACGGCGACACGCGCGTCGGACGGCTGCTTGGATTGGACGGTCATGCTGCTGTCTCCTGGGGAAGGTGTTGCAATGGGAGCGGCGCGCCGCCGAGATAGTAGGTCTTGATCTCGTCGCGCTGGCGCAGGTCGGCAGCCGATCCTTCCAGCACGCTTTTTCCATTTTCGAACACTGTGGCGCGGTCGGCATATTTCAGCGCAACCGCCGAATTCTGTTCGGCGACAAGGATCGACAGGCCTTCGTCGCGGTTGAGCCGCTTCAAAGCGCAAAAAATCTCCTCGATGATCAACGGCGCCAGCCCCATCGACGGCTCATCCAGCACGAAGAGTTTCGGCCGCGACATCAGACCCCGGCCGATCGCCGTCATCTGCTGCTCGCCGCCGGAGGTGAGGCCGGACCGGGTTCGCCGCTTCTCGGCGAGCCTGGGGAAGAGCGCATAGACACGGTCGAGGTCGGCCTTGACGCCAGCGCGGGAGGACGAGCGCCCGAGGGCGCCGGTGAAGAGGTTCTCCTCGACCGTTAGCGAGCGGAAACAGTGCCGTCCCTCGAGAACCTGGACCAGGCCGCGGCGAACGAGATGCGAGGGGCTTGCCCTGGAGACATCCTCGCCTTCGAAGGTGATCCGGCCGGAGGTGATGGCGCCGCGCTCGGCCGGGAGGAGATTGGATACGGCCCGCAAAAGCGTCGTCTTGCCGGCGCCGTTGGAGCCGAGCAGCGCGACGATCTCGCCCTTGCCGACTGACAGATCGACGCCGTGAAGGGCGGCGATGGCGCCGTTGTAGACGGCCTCCACGCGGGTGACCGACAGGATCGAGGTTTCCGGATTGGACATCGATGACTCCACTTGGCGCCTGGATGGAGCGGCCGGCCAATGGGCCGGCCGCTAGATCGTGAAACTCAGTTGCTGACCACCGCTTCGGCATCTTCGGCCGTGCGGATCTTGATGCCCTTTTCCTTGGCATAGGCCTCGGACGACTTCTCGATGATCGGGCGCAGCAGCTTCCAGTCGGGCGCGATCCAGTCGGAAACGACATTCCACTTCTTGCCGTCCCACTGCTGGAAGGTCACGTAGCCATCACCCTCGTGATTGTCCCAGGAGACGTTGATGGAATGGAACAGATCCTTGGCGCCGAGCGCCTCGACGCGCGCCGGATCGAGCTTGAGATGCTCGAAGCCCCAGCGGACTTCATCGCCGGTCAGCGTGCGGTTGCCGAACTTGGCCTGCGCGATGCGGACCGCCTCGACATTGAGGATGCCGTTGACGATGCCGAGATTGTGGTAGACCGAACCGATGCGGCTCTTGTCTTCGAGGTTGCCCTTGCCGGCGTCGTAGACCGTTTTGACGATCTCCTGGACCACCGGATACTGCTCGCCCGATGCCTGGGTGGTGATGGCCGTATAGCCCTTGGCGGCGTCGCCGGCGGGGATGACGTCCTCCTCGGAGTTCGACCAGACATTGCCGATGATGTGGTCGGCCGGGAAGCCGGTCTTCTGGGCGGTCTTCAGGGCGACCGGGTTCATCACGCCCCAGCCGCGCAGCACGACATAGTCGGGATGCTCGCGACGGATCGTCAGCCACTGCGCCTGCTGCTCGTTGCCGGGATGCGGGACCTCGATCTGCGACAGCTCGAAGCCGTATTTCTGCGAAAGCAATTCATAGATCGGGATCGTCTCCTTGCCGTAGGGCGAGCCGTGATAGAGCACCACGATCTTCTTGCCCTTGAGCTTGTCCAGGCCGCCTTCGTTGGAGGCGATGTAGTTCACGATGCCGGAGGTCTCGCTGTAGGGATTGAGCAGCAGCGGGAAGACGTAAGGGAACACGCGCCCGTCCGTCGTGTCGGTACGGCCGTGGTTGATGGTGATCAGCGGCACCTTGTCATCGGTGATGCGGTCGATCATGGCGTAGGCGATACCGACCGAAAGCGGGTTCCAGGCGGCAATACCGGGATTGCTCTTCAGCCGTTCGTAGACCTCGACACCCTTCTCGACCTCATACTGCGTCTCGCCTTCGCTCCAGGTCAGCTTGACGCCGTTGACGCCGCCGTCGCGGATGTTGATCAGGTTGAGATAGTCGATGAAACCGCCGAAGAAGCCGGTGCCGCCGGCGGCGTAAGGGCCGACACGGTAGCTCTGAAGGGGAAAATACTGTTCGTCGGCGTGAACCGCCGTCGCGCCGAGGACGAAGGCCGTGGCGGTCGCCGCTTTTCGTAGGTGACTGAAGAAGGTCATGGATTGCGTCTCCTGAGGTTGTGGTCCGTGAGAGGATGTCGAGCGGCGCTCAGCTGGACCTTGAGCCGATCCGTCGTTTCAGGCGGTCGAAGAGGGCCGACAGACCGTTCGGTTCCGCGATGAGGAAGATGATGATCAGCGCGCCGAGCACGATGCGCTGGCTCATCTCGAGCACACCCGAATCGAACAGGCCGCCAAACAGGAAGGCGCCGAGCCGGGACAGGAAGAGCGGGAAGACGACGATGAACGCCGCCCCCAGAAAGGCGCCGCGTATCGAGGCCAGCCCGCCGATGATGATGATGAACAGGATCTGGAACGAGCGGTCTAGATTGAAGCCGGCCGGCTCGACGGTGCGCAGATAGGTGAAGGCCCACAGCACGCCGGCGACGCCGATGATGAAGGACGAGATGGCGAACGCCAGCAGCTTGGTCTTCAGCACAGGGACGCCGATCACCCGCGCGGCGGTTTCGTTGTCGCGCACGGCGATGAAATTGCGGCCGGTCGCGCTGTTGACCAGGCGCCAGACCAGCACCGTGAGCACGATGACTGTGGTGACCGAGAGCAGGTATCGGCCTGTCGCGCCGTCGAGCGACAGCCCGGCGACGGCAAGGTGCGGCGCCGAGATCACCCCGGATGGGTTGTCGTTGGAGAACCAGCCGAACTTGGTCAGCGCCCACTGCACGAAGAACTGGGCGGCGAGCGTCGAGACGGCGAGATAGAAGCCGCGCAGGCGCAGGCTAGGCAATCCGAACACGACGCCGATGCCGGCCGCGGAAATCCCGGCCAGGATCATGGTTGCAGCCAGCGGCAGTCCTTCGACCCGAAGGTTGAAATTGTAGGCGGCGAAAGCCCCGACCGCCATGAAGGCGGAGGAGCCCAGCGAAAGCTGGCCGCAATAGCCGGTCAAAAGGTTGAGGCCGACCGCCGCCAGGCTGAGCGCCAGGAACGGCAACAGGATCGCCTCGACGAGATAGCTCGACGCATAAGCTGGGATCAGGCCGTAGGCGACGGCAATCAGGGCGGCCGGCAGCGCGAATTTCTGCCAGTCGATTGGAAGCCTTGCGGCATCGAGCGCTTGCACAGCCATCGGTCAGACCCTTTCGACAGTCTTCTGGCCAAATAGGCCGGAGGGGCGCACCAGCAGGACGACCAGCGCCAGCGCATAGGCGAACCAGCCTTCGATGCCGCCACCGACAAAGGGTCCGAGGTAGACCTCGGCGAGCTTCTCGCTGGCGCCGATGATGAGGCCGCCGACGATGGCGCCGAGGATAGAATCGAAGCCGCCAAGCACCAGCACCGGCAGCGCCTTCAGCACGATCAGCGACAGCGAGAACTGGACGCCGAGGCGCGCGCCCCACAAAAGCCCCGCGACCAGCGCCACGAACCCCGCGGCCGTCCACACCGTTCCCCAGATCCGGGGCAGCCGCAGCCCGACGGCGAGCGCCGCGAACTGGTCGTCGGCGACGGCGCGAAACGCTAGGCCGATGCGGGTCCAATAGAAGAATGCGCTCAAGCCGGCGACCATCGCCGCGGCAATGCCTGCAGCAAGAAGATCGAACGACGAGATCAAGATGCCGCCGACCTCGAACGGCGTGTCGTCTATGCCGAGATCGAGCCCGTGCACCTGCGTGCCCCACACCAACTGGGCAGCGCCCTCAATGATGTAGGACAGCCCAAGCGTGGCCATGAACAGCGTCATCGGCGAGCGATTGACCAGCGGCCTCAGCACAGTTCGCTCGATGGTGAAGCCCAGCGCAACCATGACCGCGAAGGTAATGAGCAGCGAAAGCGCAAACGGGATGCCGCGTTCGACGAGGCTGACCAAGGTGAGTGCGGCGAACAGCACCATCGACCCTTGCGCGAAGTTCAGCACGCCCGACGTCTTGTAGATCAGCACGAAACCGATGGCGACGAGCGAATACATGACGCCTGAGAGCAAGCCACCGACCAGCACCTCGATGAGGAAGAGGAAATCATAGTAGCTCATCAGATGCCCTCGCCATCTTCGCCTTCGGCGGTGCCGATATAGGCCCGGATCACCGCCGGATTGGCCCTGACCTCGGCCGGTGTCCCGTCGGCGATCTTGCGGCCGTAGTCGAGCACGGCGAGGCGGTCGGAGAGCCCCATGACCACGCCGATATCGTGTTCGATCAGGATGATGGTGACGTCGTGCCGGTCGCGCGCTGCGCGCACGAAACCGGCCATCTCGGCCTTCTCGGTCGCCGTCATGCCGGCCATCGGCTCGTCGAGCAGCAGGATCTTCGGCTCGGCCACCAGCGCGCGCGCCAGTTCGACCCGCTTCTGCAGGCCGTAGGGCAGCGTCGCGACCAGGCGATCGGCGACGGCCTCGAGATGCAGGAAGGCGATTGTCTGGTCGACCTTTTCAGCGATCGCGGCATCTTCGCGCCGGGCGCGCGGCAGACCGGCAATATGTTCGACGAAGCTGGCGCGCCGGGTGTGGACGCGGCCCGACGCGATGTTGTCGCGCACTGAAAGCCCACCGAACAGTGCCAAGTTCTGGAAGGTGCGCGCGACGCCGAGCCGTGCCAGACGGCTGGCCGACACCCGGGAGAAGGACTGGCCATCGATCGCGATCTTGCCCTGATCGGCGTGATAGAGGCCGCTGATGATGTTGATCAGCGAGGATTTGCCGGTGCCGTTGGGACCGATCACAGCGAGAATCTCGCGGCTTTTGACCTCGAGGTCGACATCCCGCAGTGCCGTGACGCCACCAAAGGAAATGCTGATCCCGCCCAGCGCCAGGATCGCATCAGCCTTTGCCGACAGGCGCGCCGGGCGCGTGTCCTCGACGGGACCAGCACCAGCAAGAATGCCGGAAATTTCGGGCGCGCGCTCGTATGCGGCGGCTCCCAGCGAAGCACCAATCATGAAACGTCCCTGATTTTGAAGGCGTGCTGGCAGCGGCCCGAAGGCCGTGCCTGTCCTATTCCGCGGCGACAAGCTCCCTGTCGCGCGCCGCTTCCAGTTCGCGCACCAGAGGGATGACGCGCTTGCCGAAGAACTCGACCTCTTCCTGGAAATGCAGGAAGCCGAGCAGTATCAGATCCGCGCCGGCATCCTTCAGCTTGAGGATGCGTTCGGCAATCTGTTCCGGCGTGCCGATGAGATTGCTGCGGAAGCCGTCATTGTATTGGACAAGATCCTCGAAGGAGGATTTCGCCCAGTTGCCTTCGCCTTCCGGCGAGGCCTTGCCGGCATTCTTGACCTGATCGGCGAAACCCTGAACCGCCTCCGGATTGGCCTTGGCGATGATCTCGTCCAGCACGGCGCGCGCCTCTTGCTCGCTTTCGCGGGCAATGGCAAAGGCGTTGACGCCGATCTTGACCTTGTGGCCATTGGCCTTCGCCTTGGCGCGGATATCGTCGACCTGTTTCCTGATCTCGTCCGGCGTATTGCCGTTGGTGAAATACCAGTCGGAGACACGAGACGCCATGTCGCGAGCGGCGCGCGATGAGCCGCCCTGGAAGATCTCCGGCTGGGGATCGATCGGTTTCGGCTTCATCGAGTAGTTGGTGAAGCGATAGAAGTCGCCCTTCAGCGTGAAATTGTCCTCGGTCCAGATGCCGCGCAAGGCACGGATGAATTCCTCCGAGCGGCGATAGCGCTCGTCATGGTCGAGCCACAGCTCGCCAATGGCGGCGAACTCGCCACGGAACCAGCCACTCACGACATTGACGGCTACACGGCCATTGGTCAGGTGGTTGATGGTGGCTATCTGCTTGGCCGCCAGCGCTGGATTCCATGGGCCGGGCAGGATCGCCGCGATGACCTTCAGCGTTGTGGTCGCCGCAAGCAAGGCGTGGCTGAACGATACGGATTCGTGCTGGTTGTCGGCGCCATAGCCGGCCGTGAAGCGTATTTGGCTCAGCGCGTAGTCGAAGCCGTTGGCCTCGGCGATCTGAGCAAGCTTGCGGTTATAGTCGATATCCCAGCCTGTCCGTTGCTCGATGTTGGAGATGACAAGGCCGCCCGAGACGTTCGGGACCCAGTAGGCGAATTTCAGGTTGTCGGAATGCGAGGTCATGTCGTCGTTTCCCCTTTGATTGGCTCAGCCGACGCGCGTGGCGACGGCAGTGTTTGCATGACTGGAATTAAGCAAGGAGACCGCTTCGGTGGCGGCCCGTGAGATGCGCTCGATGATCGCCGCGCCGACGATTTCGGCATCGATGAAATCATCGGGCGCGCCGTAGACGCCGGTTGGGACGGTGACGGCGCCGAAAAAGCCAAACAATGGCCGGAGCTGATGTTCGAGAACCAGGCCATGGTATGGGCTTCCGCCCGTCGCCGCGAGCAGCACGGTCTTGCCGGCCAGCGCCCGATAGTCGACGAGGTCAAACAGGTGCTTGAGCGCGCCCGTATAGGAAGCCCTGTAGACAGGCGTCCCGACCACGAGCAGGTCGGCCTTCTCGACACGCTGGACGATCGCTTCGCCGGACGCGCCGAGCGCGTAGCGGGATAGCGCCACAAACAGCGAGGGCGCCGCTTCGGTGATTTCGATCAGGCCGGTGTCTGCCGGGGTGCGCTGCGCGATTGCCTTGACCAGCGCGCTCACCACCGCAGTCGTGCGCGATGGCGTACTTACGCCACCCGATATGCCGAGAACCGAAATTCTTGCCACGTCGTCGATCTCCTGTTGCACCAAGCGAATGGCCGCTTGCCAAGTCGGGATCGGACGATATTCGACCAAATCTATAGAGATAAGGAATTATCTTTCGATTTTTCCAGACCGGTGAGAAAATCGGCGTGGTGACACCTCATTAGCATTGGCTGTAACGTCCGATTGGCGGCAAACCGCGGGCGCAGACCGGCCAGACTTGATCGTGGCGATCCGCGCTCCGTCCGGCCACTCCTTCGCCGCCGATCAGCAATGCCGAGCGCAAAGAGTTCGCAAATGCAACTTGACACCCCAGATAATCGCTCATCTCGTGTGGTTCGGCGGAGGCGAGGCCGGCAAAGCGTCTTCATCGCGCTGGCGGCCTTCCAGCCGACCTTGATCAACCCCTGGCAAGGCGTGTCTGGCATCCCGCGCAGCTATCGCGAGCTTGCCGACGTGCTGACCTTCGGCTGGTTCGACTTCGCCCGGATCATCGCCATTCCAGGTGCGCTGCCGCAAATCTTCACCGGCCTTCATGCCGCTCTGATCTATGCCTGGACACAAGTCCACCTTGCTGCGGCTCGTGCTTGGCCTCGACACTGATTACGACGGCGACATCCGGGTCGATGGACCGAGGGTGGAACGGCCGAGTCTCGACCGCTCGATCGTTTTCCAGGAGCATAGGCTTTTGCCCTGGCTCAATGTCTAGGGCAATTCGCGGCGGCGTGCTGCGCCAACGCCGATTGGGTGCCGCCGAACGGGACGAACTCGTTCGTGACCATCTGCATGGTGCTGGCCCTCGTTCATGCGGCCGCCGATACCTGGTGCGATGTTGAGCAGCTCGGCCACCACCGTCGCAAGCTGCCTGTTCCACATGGATCTATTGCTGCTGTGAATTCTCCTCCTCGGTGGTGTCGGCGTCGTCTTCAACGTCATCGCCGGCTCCCTAGAGCATCGCTTTCTGCGCTGGAGGATCCCATGAGCGGCCCTGTCGCCATTTCCGAACGGGGACGTGGCCAAAACCACGCATTGGAGATTGCTGACGTCAGCAAGAGGTTCAGTATCGCCGGCCGTCAGGTCCAGGCGCTGTCGCACATCCATCTTGCAGTCGACGAGGGCGAGTTCGTCAGCATCGTGGGATCCTCCGATTGCGGCAGCATCTCGTCGGCCTTGATCCATTCGCCAAAGCCTATCCCGCCCAATGTCTGGTGGCATGGCACAGCGTGTGGCAATCGCCCGTGCGCTCGTCACGAAGCCGCGCTTTCTGCTGCTCGACCAGCCGCTGGGGCCCCTTGACCCGCTGACCCGGCTGCGCTTGCAGGACGAGCTTCAGCGGATCGTCCGACACGAGGGCACCACCGCCGTGCTCGTCACGCACGACGCGATGCAGTGTCTCGCGACCGCTCCGATCCGAATTTCATTCGGCTGCCGTCACCCTCGCCATCAACGAGCTGATCGCCCGCGGCAAATATGGCGAGGTGCTGAAGAAGTGGAGCTTACCGCCGAAGCCATCGACCAGTCGCGCACCAACCCGCCCGGCCTGCCGAAGCCCAATAGCTGAACAGAAACATTGAAGGCGGACGCCGATGGCGCCCGCCTCTTCGGCCATGCCGGCGTGCGGACGACGAACCAGACAACACCGTAAAAAATCGGAAATTCAATGTGCCGCTGAGCAACTCCTCAGGTGGCCCGCATAAGTGGAAACAGGACCGGTATTGAAGGAGACGTGCCCTCTCAGGACGCCTGTATGGCCGGGTTAGCTGGCTTGCCGAGAAGGATGATGCGGCAGGTGGTTTGGCGGAGCATCGCCCGGCCTGTTCTGCCGTAAGAACTGAGCCGATGCTCATGCGACCCACCCTCAAAGGACGCCAACGACATCCGATCTTGGTCCTCTGCGTGAACGAAATCAATTTGATGTTCGAGACCGCGTCGAACTGGCTAAAGGAATGGTTGATGAAATTGCCACTTACGAGAGAGCCTGAATATCGCCCCGCCGTGTCCTGTCGCGGCAGTTGAGAAGGTCGACCAAGTCGTCGGCCTCTTCGATAGGCATGTCGATTAAAGGGACGCCCACCTCGACGACTGGCAGCCCCGTGAAGACGTCGATAATGTCCCACGTGCCTTCGGGCGTCTTCTCTATGTCGTAACGCTGGGCCATTAGGGGTTTGGGCGGGATATCTAGAGGTTACGGCCATCCTTTGGGCTCCGAGAATGGCTTCCCGATTGGACTGCTCTAGCGCCTCAATTTAGCGAAGCGAGCGGACTTGGCAATCCTGGGTCGACCGCCAGATTTCGCATGACGCGTAAGTAACATCCGGCTGCGAATGCAAACCGTCTTGTTTCCGAAAGACCGACCCAGCGAAACGCGTTCCAGCAGATCTGAACAAAGCAGCCCGTCGAACAAAAAAGGCCGGGCTCGAATGGGCCCGGCCGGCTGAAGGTCAAAGCCTTCAGAGGGGAACACCGTTTAGCGGAATGGGAGGAAAACCGCCGAACGATTTTGCCTTTCTGCGCTCATTTCACGGCTTTGGCGACGGATGACATTCCAAAGAAAGCGCGAAACGGGAAAGATTCGTGCTCCGACCGCAAACCTGAACATTGGCATAGTACCGGCGTGCCACATCGGCATACGAACGCAGTCGGCTTTTCAGGCGACATGTCGGAACAACAGTGCCCCGACCACTTGCCGGTCCGCGGGCCTCGGCCGCCAATTCTTTCGGCAGGCTCAGAAGCGGCATGGTCGCATTCCCGCCGCGCTTAAGAAAAACGGAACGGAAGCCCCTGGACGCCGGCGGCGGCGTCACGACCCGATGCACGGTCGCGCGCAAAATAGCCATTCGACGCCAGTTCGAGCACTGCGCCGATATTGACGACCAGCGTTCCGGGAATCGGGTCCACATGCCATCACATCGCATTCTCGGGCGACTTCTTTCGTATGGTCAGGTCGCGCAAGTACGAGCTTCGAAGTTTCCTCATCCTGCGACAGGCATTGGGTCATCGGCCCAATCTGTGATCTTGGCCAATTCTAAGGACGAATACGGAGTCTAAAGATTCCCAAGTTCATGAACCCGTTGTGATCTTCCAGGCCGGATGGCGACTGTCGAGACTGCCTCGACACTCACTCACAAGCCCAAGGGAGAAAGCCGGGGCAAAGTATCCCCTCGCCTGTCGCTGTGAAGCAGATGCAGGCAATGCTGTTTCAGGGTAAGCGATGCGCCAAGGCACCTTGCAATAGGCCGATGAACATGGAGTTTTCGAGCCATGACATTGGAACATGCTACGGGCGATATGGTCGCCGAATTAAGCGGCGCCGCGGCGGCCGAAGAGCTTACAACGGTGCGCGGGCGCGTGCGGCAACGAAGGCTGTGGAGTTGCACCGAGAACCGCGCGTTGGTCGACCTGGCGAGCGCGGCGGGGTCGTCGGTGACCGAGGTCGCGGAGGCGTTCGGCGTAGCTCCGTCACAGCTCTATGCCTGGCGCAAGCAGATGGCCGGCGGCGAGCTTGATGCCGATCATGGTCGGCTCCACACGCCAATGGGTGATGATGATGATGAAGCGCTTCCAAAAGGAAGGGCTGGTAACGGTGACGCCACGTCATATCCGTATCGAACGCCCGCACGCGCTGATGGAAATGGTTTCGAAGCGCGCGGCGGCGTAAGGCCGCGTTTCGGCTTCCACTAACCGAGCCGCGTTGGCACGACTTTTGAACTCCCCTCGTTGGGCGGCGGAAAGAACGCCGACCGATTGCGCACAAAACATCTTCCAGCGACCGCTTTGTTGGCGTTGACAAAACATTGCGACCTTTTCCATCGAGGGACGGTCGTTTGATCGCACGTAGGGAGCCACAACAAATGTAGTTGGAGCGCCGAAATAGAGTGTCAGAACAGTTTTCATGTGCCCCAACAATGCCTTTCCCGAACACCGCTAAGAAGGTGCCGGGGTTGAATTCTGTCGATATCTCGACCGAACGAATGGTGTTGCTCAACCTCAAGAAATATTCGATCTGCTGGCTGCTTTTGCGCAAAATCTCAACTGCCCTTGGATCGCTTATCGCCCTCTTACATCCGGCCAACAAACCTTAGAGCAGCTCTGCCGCGATCCAACGATTATGCTAAATTATCCTAACGAATGGCAGAAGCGGTATTTCGACATGGGGTATTACAAGATAGATCCCATCATCAAGAAAATCCGACAGCGACTCGGTGCCCTTCATTGGAAGGACGTGTACGATGATGCTACTACCACTGAAGATGAACGACGTAATTTTCGACGAGGCTGCCATGTTTGGCCTGAGGGCCGGCGTTACGGTTCCATCACACGGTCCCAACGGAAAGTTGGCCATGATGAGCTTTGCTCAAAGCTCGAGCTACGACATGCCGAGAAAAATTGTAAAATACTTGGAGTTGTCTGCATTTAATTTCCGCCTTGTAATTGAAAAATATGAGGCGTCTCGGCGCGTTGACCAAGAAGTTCATTGTCTATCTGCAAGAGAAAAGGAGTGTATCATCTGGATTTCGAGGGGGAGGTCCTCCTTTGTAATAGGAACAATACTCGGCATTTCCGAAAACACTGTCAACTTCCATATAAAAAAGGCTATGAACAAATTGAATTGTACCAGCAGAACGGCTGCGGTTGTAAAAGCATTGAAACTTGGAATTGTTGACATCTGAACCTAAATTCCGCCTCCGAATGGACTGTCCGTTGGTCGATTTGACCCCGAGGATAAGTCGAGGACTGGGCGGCCGGTTGAATCGATTGTATAACCGATCAGGTTCGTGGGGAGAGGAGCGTGAACCTGCAAGAATATGCTGAACTAGCGCTCGTGCCCGTTGACAGGGCTCAGACCAATTCGCTAGGCGGTGCGGAAATATGGCAGGACGCGTAAATATAGCCAGTCGTGCGCTCCAAGCGATCCTCCATGCCGAGCTTGGTCATTGCGGTTAGGATGGCCCGACGTTCCCTCACTGTCGAGAAGCGGCGCTGGCGCTGTCTGAAGCGGTCTACAAGCCTGGTTTCCAGTCCGAAATCCCGAAGGGCCATTGCGATATTGTCATAGCTGAAGGGATGCATTGCGAAGGCAACGACCCACGGGCGTGACGTCGCCGACGCCTCATACACGCTCGCAAATGTTCGCTCTGTGGCGTAACCCACACAGCCTGTACTGATGACGATATCCGCACCCGCGAGATCGCAGCGTTCCTCGACCGTCAAGTCACGGGTTTCCAGATCAGCCATGATACCGGCTTCCAGCAGGCCCAGAACTTGCGCATAGCGAACAGCCCGGAACGATGGGTCCACGCCGACGAACTGGATGTCGTCACGGAGGCCGCGATTGCGAAAGAAGGCTCGATGCTCGATCTCGTGCCGGCGCGAGAGCGATCCGCTAGGTCTCAGATAGGCAGCATACAGATCGTCGAGATTGAGATCGGTGCGGAGTAAGGCGGCGTTAATGCCATAGGAGCAACCGACATCGATAATCTTCAACTTGGTTTTCTTTCGAACGCGTCGATAATCGGCGAAGATCCTTTCGAAAACGGGCTTGGCCCGATCTGGAATCACATAGTCTAAGGACAGATGCGCGCGAAAATAGGCGTGCGGCCACCTGGAATTATAGGCTGCCGCGAAATCATGCTTCGCCCCCTGAATGTTGGCGCGCCCTGCACCTGATGGCGCCATCATTCCCCTGACTGCCCAGTGGCCTTGGGGTCACAGCCGACTATCTGACACGGATCTGACATGCTGCTTTCCTTCCTTCGCTCCTTTGATCGCGATGTGATCCCGACAGGTAGCCATGCCGCGACGAAGGAGCTTCAAAAGTCGTGCCAGCCGCGCAGAAACAGCATGGGATTTTTTCTCCATTGCTATCAATGGTTTACATGCGATTGCGGCGAGAGCCCAGCCGAAATCATTGCGTCGCATACTCGACAACCGGCGCCTAGCTGTCGACGCCCGCCACCTTTCCAGGAATTGGTTCAGCGTCAAGCTCTGCTAGCTGGGCGGTCATACATCTGGTTTTCCGGCGGCTTTGAGCACAAGTCGTTGTGCTCCTCTCCTCCAGGTTGATAGCAATCTGCCTTAAGCCAGTACGCACGATTTACTGCGCTCCAACCAACGCCACCTGCGTGCACCTGTCCTGGTGTTGGCGGCTTCGGGCCAGCCGATGTCCTGCTGCAGTTCGATCGGCAACCAATGGATGGCACGCTCGGTCTGGTAGCGGGCACGGGCTGCGCTGAATTCGGTCACAAGGCGGCCAAGGGATGACAGGATAGACATTTCATTCTCCTTCAGGTTGGGTCGCGGCGGGCCGGCATGTTTATTGCTCGTCTGTGCCGTGGTCGTTTCATGGCCGCTATCGATGCCTGCTCCTTCGATGGAGTTGACTATCCTCCCAAAGCGACGTTCAATCAAACGAAACGGAATGACCGTTCGCATCAGAAAAATTGAAGTCTGGTCCCAATGAACGCCCCACTCAATGATCCACTGCCGCTACTCGATCTCGATGTCTTGCGCACTTTCGTGGCCATTGCCGAGACCGGCAGCTTCACCATGGCCGCCAATGCCGTGTTCCGCACGCCGTCGGCCGTCTCCATGCAGATCAAGAAGCTGGAGGACATTCTCGGCCGCTCGGTGTTCGCGCGCGACGCCCGTTCGGTGACGCTGACCACCGATGGCGAGATGCTGCTCGGCTATGCGCGCCGGCTGCTGTCGATCAATCGCGAGGTGGTGTCGAAGTTCATCATTCCAGACATTGTCGGGGTGGTGCGGCTCGGCTCGCCGGACGATTATGGCGAACGTGTGCTGCCGCATGTGCTGAAGCGATTCGCACAGTCGCATCCTTCCATCGCGGTCGACGTCACCATCGACCAGAGCGTCAACCTGCGCCGGCGCATGGACGATCGGGCACTCGACATCACGCTGCTCACCAACTCATACAAGACCAGTACGCTCGGCGTCGAGGTGCTGCTCACTGAGCCGATCGTCTGGGCCGGCGCCAAGGGCGGCTGCGCGCATCTGCGCGAACCCTTGCCGGTTTCGCTGTGGGAAGAAGGCTGCGCCTGGCGGGCCGGCGCCCTGGAGGCGCTTGGCCGCGAGGGCCGCAACTATCGCATCGCTTATATGAGCGCGCACACTGCCGGCCAGCGCGCCGCCATCATGGCCGACCTTGCCGTCGCGCCGCTGCCAAAATCCTTCCTCGGCAACGACATGGTCGAGCTCTGCCCGAAGGATGGCATGCCGGATATCGGCACCTACAATCTCGCCATGGTAGTGGCGCCGGATGCCAGCGCTCCGGTCAAGGCAGTAGCGGACCACATCCGCGCAACCTTCGAAGTGGTCAGGGAAACCGGCAAGTTCTAGTGAGCCTTGCGCTGAGCCGCGTTTCGGTGCTCAGCGATCTTATCAGGAGAGCATGAGGAACTGAGGAGGGGCGGTCACGTTGCGACCTACCAAACGGGCACTTTCTGTGGCGCGGTTGCGGCCCGTTCAGAGAGCCTCCGTCACCAACCGCCCACAGTTCCTTACATGTTGGGGTTGGACGGCTCCAACGGCATCGCGATGTGCCAGATTGAGTTCGTTGCAGTTCTCAATCGAGGGAAACCGTCCGTGGAAGAGATTACCCGAATTGGTATGGATGCGTCAAAGAACGTTTTTCAATTGCATGGCGTGAATTCGAGCGAGCAGCCTGTGCTTCGCAAGAAGCTCTCGCGCAAGGAGATGGTGAAGTTTTCGAGAAGGCGCAGCCGACCGCTATTGCCCTCGAGGCACGCTGGCCAGATTGGTGACGATGAAGTCGGGTATCGGCACCTTGGGCGCCGACCTCGACCCGCGCCATGATGCGCTCGACGCGGCTCCAGCCGGGGGCGCCGTCAATGAACTCCTTGAACCTCCGGACCTTGCCCATCTTCGCCGACCCTTCGAAGCGCGCTGTCGTGCTGGTCTCCAGGTCCGCGACATGCTTGCTCAAGGTCGTGGTGGGCGCCAGGCCGAGGATAAAGTCGACATCGTTAGCGCGGCACCAGTCGATGACCTGCGGACCGGTTATCGGCCCGGATCAGGATCCGGGAGTTCGGCCAATTGCTCCGGATCGCCCGCACCAGGCGGCGCAGGGGGAAGCGGATTTCTGCCCCACTCGGCCGCTTGGCCGGTCCAGGATCGCACTGACGAACCAGCCGTCGGCGTTGAGACGGCCGACATGTTGGTTCACCAGATATTGCTGTCGCTCGCTACGCCGAGCTTACCGGATCTCCTGACGAGAGGGGGTCACGTCGACCAGCGCGGATCATCGCGTGCCGGCAATGCCCGCGTCCGCAGGGGCATGGTCCAACTGGCTTGGCGGTTTCTTGTCTTCCAGAAGGAGAGCGCCTTGGTTGGCGTGGCACCGGGAGCGCGCTGCTGACGGTCGGACCCGCACGCGAATGGCGATGATCGTTGCGCTCGCCCGCAAGCTGCTATCGCGTGGTGCCGACCCGTATGCCCGCTGATGTGTGAGGGGCGGCGCCGCAAGCCATTCCCTATCCCGATCTATCCGCTAACCGGTTCCGGGTTCAATGAACGTGCTCTCTGGGCCGAGCCAAAGCCAAACCCTGCCACGCAAAAAATGAAGAGCATGGTCTCTTGTTAACCCGGCAACCTATCAGCCCAGCCTTACGACTTTCGAAGCCATGCATTCGGAGCGCAAGTTAAATTGGTCCCGAACGCGTCGGTGTAATAAGTATCAATTAGAAATCCAGATTTCTCGACCAACTCCAAGCCATCGAGAATCTCTTTATCTGCACGCATTGGGTCATCCTCAATCACATAATAATCTCCAGATACAAGGAATTGTCCCAAGTAGGAAAATACTGGAAATACCTGTACATGTGCATCGTCGATTACAAGCCACGGATGAGGCAGATTAATTAAAAGATTTTCGTCGAAATTGGCAACGTTTGAGAGATCGACTTGATGAAATTTAAGCATTGGATGATTTGCGTCTGGGTGGATACATTCTGTGTTAATATCAAAAGAATGAACTTGACCTTTGTTTTCGCATAACACAGACAATTGATCAGCAAACCACAGTCCGCTGCCGCCCTGAAGCGAACCAAGTTCCAGAATTGTCTGCGGCTGAAGTTCCCAAATAAGCCTCGTATACAAATGTAGATCAAAAGGGGACTTGACATTGAGTAACCCTTTGTACGTTTGTGCCAAGGCCCCAACTTTTGTAGATCGGTCAGGAAAAAGCTTTGCATGAAAATACGAGTTCCATCCTCGTGCCGATGGCTTTGCAAAGCGGTCGGAACACTCAGCATTCACAACGCTGCCAATTTCGATTATCCAATCAAGATTTCCACCCGGCTTCGTTTGATCCGGGTAGTTCTTGTGGGCGGCTTCCCAAAAAGCCTTATATCCGGAAGCGAGTTTCATAGGTCCATCTCCATACCGCGTCTGTTATTGTCTCTTTAGGGGGGAAGCTCGAATGGTCCTCCCCTACAACCAACCAAATCACGGCCTTCCTCCCTTGGGGAGCCACCAAATCAAGTAGGGCTAAAGCGCGTAAGGGCGTCGCTGTAGCACCGCCGCTGTCCGCAGCCGCGAATCAGGTGGTCCGCGGCTCGTGGCGAGCCGTCGCGGTTGTGGCCGTACCAATAGCGCAGGTAACTGGTACGAACGGCTGCGGGAAAGCGGTATGCTGACCGGCGAAGAAATAGCCCCGCGGCTAGGCGTGTGCGCCTCGACCGTTCACCAACTCGGGCGAAAGGGCATTCTCAAGCCCATCGATACGCCACCAACATTCGATACTTGTACGAACCGCCGGGCAACGTCAGACTCGAAAAAGGCGCCGGCAGTCGATAGTGGTCGTCCACCCAGATTAATCGTCGCTCAACCACTCCAACAAGGTGCATCGTGATGCCTGCTCCTTGGTTCTCGGGGTATAGGGTTTGGCCCTGACGTGCTTGAGGCCGTGCTTGCGGCAAGCCTTGTCAAAGGCCCTGGATCTGTAGCAGGAGCCCTTGTCGGTCATGGCGCGGCCGACGGCGATGCCGAGAGCGGCATAATAGGAGAGCGCCGTCTGGAGGAAGGCGTCGGCGCTCTCCTTTCTTTCATCCGGCAGTATCTGCGAGAAGGCAATGCGCGAGGCGTCATCTATGACGACGTGGACGAATTCCCAGCCGACGCCGCGGCTCTGGCCTTTGCGATCACCCGTGATGGCCGACGCGCTTGAAGCGGCCGAGCTTCTTGATGTCGATGTGGATCATTTCGCCTGGCTGCTCGCGCTCGTAGCGCACCACCGGCTCGGCCGGCTCCAAGTCCGCCAATCGCGAAAGGCCGGCGCGTGCAAGCACCCGGCTCACCGTCGCTGGCGAAACGCCAACCTCATGCGCAATGTGCTGGCCGGCGAAGCGCTGACGCCGCAGCGCCACGATTCGCTCGACGATCCCTGCTCGGTGGCATCTAGGGCTATGCTTGGGCCGCGACGAGCGGTCGGACATGCCGGCCCGGCCTTCAGTTTTATAGCGCTCGACCCAACGCGCCACGACCTTCGCCGTGACCGCCGCCTGGGCTTGGAAAGGCTGCCTTCTATGACCGACAGCGCCGTTTCCTCTCGACGCAGCGGCGTCAGACGGGCATTCCTAAGGATGTTCATTCGGACGGGTGCCGATGTGCGAAGGTCGCGCTCGGATGGCGGTCACACTTCGTCGTATGTGGGTTGACGAAAAAGACTTCCGTTAGTCGGCTGCCTAAGGCTGAGCCCCCACGGAATGGCGAGCGCTCGGTGCAGGGCGCGGTCCGGACGAGTTCGCATGATCGGAAGCCGGCGTTTCGGTCGCGGATGTGTGCCGCTAGCACGGGGTGAGCGATGCCTCGATTTACAATTGGAAGGCCCGCTTAGGAGAGCCAACTGCCACCCAAGCGCGACGACACCTTCAATCTGACGTGAGTTCGTTCCCTGTCCGCCTCAACTGCCCAAGGGCGGGCCGATCCGGTTTTAAGTCGTAACCTGAAGCCACCGCCTTCAGGCGTTGGAGAATTCACCCTTACCGCTATACATAGTATTTAATCGTGATAGAACTATTGCCAGATGCGCCTTGTGAATGGTCGCGACCAGCCGCACATCCCGCAATTCAAGGGCGGTGCGGATCATACGAAGCTCATTCAGCAAATCACTAACCTGTCGCGCGAAGTCCATCCGTTCGAGCAATTGGAACCAGAATTGTGCCGACCGAAAAAACAAAATGTCGCTAAAATGCCTAAGGGGTGCGTTGCGGCTCAGGCCATGGAGGATACCATGCTGACGAATGATAATGTCGGCGAACTGCCGCTTATTTCCCTGATGAAGAAGCGCACGGCAAGATTCTTCTAGTTCGTTGAAGTCTCGAAGAGTTTGGCTAGTAATAGGAAGCGCTTCGGACTCCGCCATAGCATCCACCAGTCGCATTCGGACGACGTATATATCGCGGATCGAACTTAGGTCGATGGATGTAACCTCCGTTCCGGTTCCATGCTGGCTTACTATAAGGCCGTCGTACTCGAGGCGCTGCAAGACGGTACGCATAGGCGTGCGGCTGACTCCGAATTCAGCCGCGAGCTCGCGCTCGTTCAACCGGCAGCCGGGCTGGTTGTCGAGAAAACAGATCCGGTGCCGTAGTGCATGATAAATATCGGTCTTTGTCATTCGGCCGCTGTTTTGGCTCTGATTTACTAATTCCGGAACCTCTGTAATGTTGTATCTGTTCAAAAAGATATCTCCAAAATAACCAGCGAACTATGTACGATAACGTAACTGCCAGTATATTTGGCGCTACGGCGTGACGCACGCGGTTCTGATCAGGCCATCAACATAAACCATTAGCTGGTGCCGCTGGCGCAGCCCTTATGATCGCGCAGATCCGCGATGATCCACTCTTCCGTAAACCGCTTTCTCTTCATCAGTTCGTCCTTCAATCGAGGTCGAACACTAAATTTAGTTTCAGATCGAGGGAATTAACCGTGGCAGGTCATGGCCGCACACGCTCGTCATCCCGAATGGACCATCGGCAACGAGATCAGCCGAGCCCCTGCCGGCGCCGTCTATCTCAGCTATTACGGGCCGCAGAGTCAAAACTTGGAGTCTTGACCAACGGCTAGAAATGCCGCATCACCCCGGCCATCAAGCGCTAAATGCACCGCCGCTCCGCCATCAAGCCGTCAGCGGCCATATCAAAGTCGAGCGACGCATGGGCCGCAGCTACCTTGACGGGCGGCAGGGAGACGTAGTCAACGCATTCCCAGCCGCGGCCGGCTGCAACTTCACCATATACTCAACTGGTTCAGCCGTAGTGTTTTGTGGCTGCTCGTCGCCGCCATGCAAGATCCGCCGATGGAGCTCAAAACCCTCTCCTCATTGTTCAAGGCCCACCCTTTCCAGATGTGGAAAGGTCTTTACGAACCGTTTGAATTTATGCGCTCCGCAGGTGACGGGCAAATAGCGCGAAGGGTTCGATGGAGACACGTACCTCTCAAGCGGCTCTACCAAGGCATCATAATCTGCGTCGATAAAGAACGGTATCGAATAACGCTCCCGCCCGGACGTGTTCACCACCCGATGAAAGTTGGCGATGTACAGGTCGTTGGTTAGTATCTGCAAAAGCTCACCGATGTTGATGACGAAAGTCCCGGCAATAGGCACTCCTTCAACCCAGACCCCTTCACGATTCATGACCTGGAGCCCTCCGACACTGTCCTGGGTAAGTATCGTGAGACTTCCGTAATCGACGTGCGCGCCAATGCCAATGACTTTCTCCTCCACCCGCCCCGACTGCGTCGGGTAGCGAAGCAAACGTTGATAGGTAATCGGATCCGTTACCCTGGAATCAAAAAAATCCCGGGGAAGGTCGAGACTCAGCGCGACTCCTCTTAGAAGTTCTGTCGCGAAGTCCTTCATTGCCTGGTGATACGCAAATACAGTCTCACGAAACCCCGGTAGCGCCGACGGCCACTGGTTCGGACCGAAGAAGGGGCGCTCAAGGGTAGATCGTTCAGGGCCGATGTCAAAACACTCCTTAAAATCTTTTGTGTTCGTCGGATCTGTGTTTTCGCCAAAAATCTCCACGTAACCGCGCAATGCAACTCCCGAATTGACCATGTGAAGTTTCATCTTCTCTTCAAGCGGCTGGTCGAAGAACGCGCGGGCTTGCGCGAAGGTATCGTCCGCCAATTGTGCTGGCAGGCCGTGGTTTTTTACGTACATAAAGCCAACGTTCGCAAAGGCCCAGCGGATTGCCTTTGCCACGCCCAGAACGTCGCTGTTATCCAGAAGCGGCCCTACATCGACAACAGGTATTTTGTCGAAGGATTGGCGTTGCGCGCGAAGCCTGTCGTCGAGATCGGGTTTGGTCATGGACATTCTCCAATTATTTTTTAGGAGTTACGAGCACCGTCCAAACAGCAAAAGTCGTGCCAGATCAAAAATCGGTTTTGTTTGAATGGCTTGGCATCTACTTGCCCGTTCCTGCAGGCACTACAGCGAAAATTTGTAACGCTTGCGACAAAAGAGAGCCAGGTAGTTTGCGAACTCCACTACGTCACCCATTACAACCCACAGTGATCGGCGCCGGCGCGCCGACCAACGAGCGACTTAACCATCAAGACGATTTCGGGAAAGGTGCCTTGGCGCACCGCTCTGATGTCCTTTTGCAAGGCGCGATCTGCGCAGTAATCCACCCGACACCGATTTGCTCGGTCGGGTTCTCATTGATTGAGCGCCTATCGGTGGAGACGTGGCCTGGGACGCAGGTGAACAAGCTCTGATGCGCGGGTTGGTTACCGCATGTCCATGTATCCGTCCGGGGCTGGTCCTCTCTTACAACGGGCGTCGGCATTGCCGGCCACAAAGCGGTGCCGGGAATTCCCCATTCAATGCCACGTCCCCGCCGATAGGCGCGATGATTATTTCGTTGCGACCGAGGATCAGGTTCCTGCCTGCTGCTCATCCGCTCGGGCGATGGCCCACATGAAAGCAGCGAGTTCCCGAGCTATTGCGGTCACGGCCACGGTGCTGCGCTTGCCACGCGCGATCAGGGCCCTGTAGCGCTTGGTCAAGCGCGCCTGTGCGTTCCACGCTATGTCTCGCACGACTTCAGGCATGTGGCGGCTTTCGAAGTATTTCCTTTTCCACAGTTTGGCCGGATAGCGCTAAGTCCAGGCGCTCTCGGCCAAGACGCGGCGCACTCGGGCATTCCCATTCTTTGTGATACCGCCCCGTCGCACGGCGTCCCCGGTCGAGCGCTCCGAGGGGACAAGTCCGAGATAAGCAGATAAGCCATCAGTTGTCGCGGGTTGGCAAAGCGGCGTACATCGCCGATTTCGACCATGAAGGTAGCCGCACAAATGAGCTGGACCCCACGCAAAGCCTGCAAGCGTTCGACTACCGGCGCGAGTGGCCAGTCGAGCAGGCCGTCTTCGATTGCCTTTTCCAGGCGTGCTACTCTTTCCCGGCACTGCGACTCTGCGAGGATCAACTCCTGCAGGACAGCTTGCTGACTGCGGTATGAGAAACTCAGTCCATGCAGCCATTTGAGATACTTCGTTCCCCAGGCCTTCAAGCCCGGATAAATCTTGCCATGTCGCAACAGGAAGGATCGAATCTCCTGCCGCTTGCGGGTTCGATCCTTCACCGCAGCCTCGCGGGCGCGGATCAGGTCACGCATAGCCTCATGAGCAGCGTCCGGTGTCCAGATCTCCGACGATATCCGCACCTGCCGCGCGCTCGAGCGCAAGCCATTGCTGCGCGGCTATGCCGAGACCCACTACAAGGCGAAGTCCTGGAAGGCCGAACGCCGCACCTGCGCCCGCATCGCTCACTAAAGGCCCGTGTCGCGTCACCGACCAAGACCAGAAATCCCTGTTTTCCGCCATTAAAAAAGGAGCAGCATAATGAATCAGGCATTGCGATTGGGCGGATCGACCGCTCGACGGTATTGGAGTCGAGCTCGATGCGTCCATCATCGAGGAATCGTGTGAGTCCTTCCCATCGGGAGAGCGTGTACCGGATCGCCTCGGCGAGCTTGGTCTTCTGGCTAAGGCCGAGCGCCTATGCGAACCTATATGCGTGAGAGGAACGAAGGACGCGCTTCCCATCGATAGACACTTAGGAAAATAGTCCAAGCGCCTCTATCTCCTCCAGCACGCGATCCACGTCTGCCAGGTCGTTGTAGGCGTGGACCGAGATGCGCAGTCGCCCATCGCCGCCCCAGGTCAAAACTCCGCGCTCGCGCAACCGCGCTTCCAATTGTTCGGAATGGGGCGTTGCAATCGATATATTGCCGGCCCTTTCCGCTGGTCTCGCAGGTGTGAGCTGATCAACGCCCAAACGATTAAGCCCGTCAAGCAGCGCTCGGCCAAGCTCAAGAACATGCGATTCAATCCTGGAGATTCCGATTTCCTCGAGCGTTACCAGCGCGTTCTCAAGATAGTAGATGCTCATAAAGCTGGGGTTGCCTCCTTCGAATTTCTCTATTGTAGGCTTCAAGTGCAAGCTGGTCCGTTGGCGCCAGTCCGCCTCGTGGATAACCGAGTTCCAACCGACTGCCTTTGGTTCGAGTTGGTGCCATCGTTTGGAGTTTACGAAGAACACTCCGACCCCATGCGTTCCCAGCAGCCACTTATAGCAACAGGAAACAACGACGTCGCAAAGCGAACCGTCTACAGGAACGACGCCGAGCGAATGCGATGCATCGACAACGAGCCGCGCTCCACACCTGTCGGCAATCTCTCTTAGAGCAGCAAGATCGCTTCGCACTCCGGTAAGGTAGCTAACGTGACTGACTACGATTGCTCGTGTATGTAAATCCACCGCATCGGCAACCTCATCTAATGTGGCGCAAGGGCCGGCCCCAACTCTCCTCAGTTCGATCCCAGCAGCCTGCCAAATGTGAAGAAGAGATGCGAATTCACTTGCACCGACGACGACGTTGTCGCCCGGACGCCAGTCTATTCCAATAGCGACCGCGTGGAGGCCCGCAGTTGCGTTCCACAGGAGCGCAATCTCCTGCGATCTAGCGCCGAGGAGGCTGGCCAGGCGCTCCCTTGCCCTGGTCGCGGTCGCAAACATTCGATCGCGCCCCGGCATGCCAACACCCTTGTCGACCATAAATCGTGTCACCGCTGCAGCATTGCTGATCAGAACCGGCGTTTCACCACCCGCGGCCAGGTGGGTCACGTTCTCAAGTCCGATGAATTCACTCTTTGGGATAAGACTGCCCGCCCCCATTTCGTTACCTCCCACGAGATCGCTTGATGCAAGCAACAGTTCGAAATCTAAGGAGCGAAATTGTTCGCTCGAACAATGCGCCAGGAACGACACTGTTTTCCGCCCCGATCCAGGCCCACCATTGCGATACAATCGGGTGTCGGAATCAAGACCTTTGACGCCTGCTCATCTGGACTGTGCTGGAAGATTTCCGGATGGGCTGGGCGATCTCTCAAGCATGTGGAACGACATTCCCTCTTGGGCACGTTTATTTCTGAACCGACGATTCTTTGGCGAACAGCATCGCCGCATCAGCAATAAAGGCGCATTCTGCAGCGCAGGAAGAGGCACAGCCCAGCGCGAGGCATGAATCGCAGGCAAATAGGCTGTGGACGGTCCCTCTCACGAAAAGTGGCGCCCTCAGGCGGGGCCGAATTTAACCCATGCGCTCCGATGCGTAGCTTCCTGGGCTCGCCGGGAAGACGACAGAGCGGTTGCCGTTCATGAAGACGCGGTGATGGATATGGGCGTGGATCGCGCGTGCCAGGACCTGACTTTCAACATCACGGCCCATTGAGACATAGTCTTCCACGCTTTGAGCGTGCGTGATGCGCACCGTGTCCTGCTCAATGATTGGCCCTTCATCAAGATCCGGCGTCACATAATGCGCCGTGGCACCGATCAGCTTCACGCCGCGCTCATACGCCTGCTTGTAGGGATTAGCTCCCTTGAAGCTCGGCAGGAAGGAGTGATGGATGTTAATGATCTTGCCCGACATCTTGCGGCACATTGCGTCTGAAAGAACCTGCATGTAGCGGGCGAGAACGATCAGCTCGGTACCCGTCTGCTCGACAAGATCGATGAGCTGCGCTTCAGCCTGGGGTTTGTTCTCCTTCGTCACCTTGATGTGGTGGAAGGGAATATCGTGATTTACCACTACCTTCTGGTAGTCGAAGTGGTTCGAGACGACGCCGACGATATCGATCGGCAGTGCCCCGATCCGCCAACGGTACAGAAGGTCGTTGAGGCAGTGCCCAAACGCCGAGACCATCAACAGCACTTTCATCCTTTGCGTCTGGATGTGAAGCTCTGCTTCCATGTGAAATTTTTCGGCGATCGGCCTTAGCCCCTCGGCAAGCGCTTCGGCTCCTTTCCCTTCCTCTGATATGAAGGAGACGCGCATAAAGAAGCGACCAGTGCTGAGATCGTCGAATTGCGAACTATCGACGATATTGCAGCCCATTTCGCAGAGAAAACCGGAGATGGCGGCTACTATTCCTCGCGTTGATTGACACGTTGCCGTCAAGATAAAAGTGGTCATTCGTTGCCTTTACAGGTTTTCGGGAAGGGTCCCGGTCTTTGTGAAGCGGGAAGTTGGCCGCTAAAATGGCTTGTGGCTTTTCGGGCGGCCTATTGCACCCGATCAGGACAACGATGCGATCCAGCGGCGGCAGGAGGCCCATTCAGAAATTCGCGCCAGGCGCTCAGGTCCACGTTCCCCCCGGATACCACTGCAACGACCGTCTTGCCGCTCCACATTTCGCGGTGCCGCAGGACCGCGGCAACCGCAGCTGCTCCACCGGGTTCGGCAACGATCTTCATCTCATCCGCCAATAGTTGCATCGCGCAAATGACGTCAGCTTCCGATGCTGCGCAGCCGTGGGAGACAAGTTTCTGATTGATCGGAAAGGTCTTCTCACCTGGAATTTGGGTTACAATCGAGTCGCAGATCGAGTTGTACCCGGGTCCATTTCCAACGCGCTCGCCTGCTATCAACGATCGCCTGGTGTCATCGAAATGTTCCGGCTCAGCCGCGGAGATAGTGGTCGCCGGGGACAGCTCTGCCATGGCGGTGGCGATGCCAGCGATCAGCCCTCCACCACCAACGGGGCATACCAGAGCGTTTGCGGACGTTTTCAGTTTCGCCAGTTGATCGACGATTTCCAGTGCAACGGTCCCCTGCCCCGACATCAAAACATAATCATCATAGGGGGCAATCAACGTCGCCCCCGTTTGCTCGGCCACATCTAGTGCAATCTTGGCCCTGTCGCCGGTTGCGCGATCATATGTGATTACCTTGGCCCCATACTGGGCAGTGTTGCGCAGTTTCACGGCCGGTGCATCCTGCGGCATGACTATGGTCGATGGGACATTCATTTCCGCAGCCGCGGCAGCCACCCCTTGAGCATGGTTGCCGGATGAAAAGGCCACGACACCCGCCGCGCGCTCCTTTTTGCTCAACGACGCGATCTTGACGTAAGCTCCACGAATCTTGAACGATCCGGTACGCTGCAAGCACTCGGCTTTTACGAGGAAGCGGAAACCAAGACGGCGATTGAGAAGTTCGGATTCGAGCAAAGGCGTAACCCGTGTTACGCCCTCGAGAACCCGGGCGGCATGAACAATCATTTCATATTCGAGCATCGCGCTGCTTTCCAACTAGGAGCTAGTAAATTCTCGTTGCCGCTCGTTGATCACATCGCGCAATCAGCGGGTGAACCCGGGGTGGGCTCTAAGCCTTGGAAGGTCCGTGCTCGCGGCAAACCTGTTCAAATCGCTGAATTTGCTCTGTGCTGTCGCAGTAGGACATCACCATGCGGAAGCCTTGACCTTTGCGAGGAAAGCTCCACGGCCTTAGGTTGATATCCTTGTCCCGGAGTGCTTCCAGAAGGCTCGGCGGCAGAATGGCGAACACCTCATTAATGTGCACTGGATGAACCAGCTCAACACCCGGACACGGTCTTAAAGCATCTGCTATTCGTGCGGCGTTCCGGTTCGCCTGCAGAGCATTTCGGCGCCAGAGCTCATCTTTCAGGTAGCTCAAGAGCTGCACTGATATGTAGCGCATCTTTGAGCACAGGTGCCCGGCGCGTTTGTGCATGAAGCTCAGTATCTTTGCGATTTCAGGATCGAAGGTGATCACCGCTTCCGCATTCATGGTTCCGTTCTTGATGGTCCCGAAGGTGAGAATGTCCACTCCACCCTTCCAGGTCATTTCGGCCGGCGTTGCGCCCAGATGCACTATAGCGTTCGCCAAGCGTGCCCCATCAAGATGGACTTTCATGCCTGCCTTATGCGCTATCGCACTCAGCGCTCGTAATTCGTCCAGTTCATAAACGACTCCGGCTTCCGTGGCTTGGGTGAGGCTGAGTGCGCTGACCGCCATATGATGCACGTTGCCGATACCGTGACGTTGTAGGCCGTCCTCCAATGTGGCAGGCGATATCTTGTGGTGCTCACCTGCCAGCAAGGTCATGCGGCCACCACCGCTATAGAATTCGGGCGCGCCAGCTTCGGTCGTCACAATATGGGAGCCCTTGTGACAGAAGATCGTGCCATACGGCGGCGTGATGGCGCCAAGCGCAAGACCATTGCCCGCGGTGCCCGTAGGCACTGGAAAAATAAAGGCCTCACGCTCAAAAAAGGTCGAATAGGCCTGTGCCAAAGTTGCGGTGAATCGATCTGCTCCGTAGGCCACCTCGACGCCTCGGTTGCAGTTGACTAGCGCGTTCATCACCTGTTCGCAGACCGGCGCGCCGTTGTCTGAATTGAAGTGATAAGTTGCTATTTTAGATCCTCCCGTTTCCAAGAAAAGCCGCCGCCAAACTCAGTGGAAGCATCCTGGAGCACATCCCATAGATAGTCGGCCGAGGCGAAATCAGTCAGCATGTGCAGGCCGTAGGGCCCGTCGTTCATTTTGCGGATCAAAACCGCGCTGATCCGCGCTACGACCGTTTGTAGGACCTCACCTTGGAGAAAACGATCGCTGCGCAAATCCACACCGCAAATCTTCGCCATCACTCGCGCAACACACCTGCCCTCCAGACAGAGCCAACTATGGCTGTCAGCACGAGGAAGCGGGTATCCTATTCGAAGCTCACCCTTGGCGTCGTCGGCATTCCAGCTTGCCTCCAGGTCGCTGCACACATTACCTACCGCGTCGGGGTCAGGCAGGACGAGGTACTCTTCCTTACCGAGCCGCGCGATGAGAGAGCCATCGGACAGGGTGATGGCTTTGTTGGGAGCGTGCGGGACAGCGCTGACCTTTGAGCTCAGCCATTTCGTTGTCCCGTTACCCTTGAAGCCGATCCGCGGCAGCGTCGACAGGTCACGGATGACGACATTCTCGTTCTGCGGGGTCTGGCTCGCGCCGGTCAAGCGGTGAGCGAACGGACTTCTAGCAATGGCGCCCACCTTACATCTCCTGCCGTAGATTTTCCGGATCGTAGAAATGAGGGGAAGCAACTTGCGCATGGTGCTCGCTTCCGTCGCTTGCACGCAGCACAATTCGGCTTCCAAGATTGGCGTCCGAGCGGTCGGCATAGGCCAGACCGATGACTTGTCCCAAACTCGGCGAAAAAGCGATTGAGGTGATGAACCCTACTATGGATCCATTCTTCACAACCAGATTAGACTCCTGGAGCCCAGCCGTCGGCATCCGGTCGAGCACAAACCCGACCAACTTTCGGCTCGACAACGTCTTGTTCCGGATTTCCAAACTGCGCTTTCCAATGAAAAACGGCTTCGAGTTGGCGACTGCCCAGCTCATATCGAGCTCTTCAGGCGTGGTCATGCCGTCAGTGTCTTGACCGACAATCACATGCCCCTTCTCAAGCCGCATGAGCCTTTGGGCTTCGAGGCCAAACGGGCGAATGTCGGAAGCTCGCCCCGCATCACCGACGGCCCGCCAGAGTTCTGATGCGAAGCGTGAGGGCACATGTATTTCGTAACCAAGCTCGCCGATGAAACCCACTCGGAACACCCGTGCGGGGATCCCCGCTACCGTCCCTTCACGGTAAGCCAGGTATGGGAAGTCATGCGGCGACAAGGCAATGTCATCGCTAAGTTGTGCAAGTACCTTGCGGGCATTGGGTCCTGCCAGATTGACTCCCGCGTATGCGGCCGTAACATTCGCGATATCCACGTCGAGGCGCCACTGGGCGTTCCACCACAGCATGTTGCGGTATATTCGATCCACGCCCGTGGTGGTTGCGGTGACATAAAAATAGTTTTCGCCGCGCCGACACGCGACACCGTCATCAATGACCGTGCCCGCCTCATTTGTCATCAGCAGGTAACGCGTCTTGCCAACGGGCAGCTTCACATACGCAAACGTGTACATGCGATTTAGAAATTCGGCCGCATCGGGCCCCCGCACATCTAACCCGCCCAAAGTCGAGACATCGATCATGCCGACGTTGTTTCTTGCGTTCACAACCTCTTCGGCAATGAGCCTCTTGGCATCGCGTTCATGACCATAGTAGGCAGGGCGCAGCCAGTTTCCCGCAAGCAGCCATGCTGCTCCTTGAGCGGTATGCTGTTCATGCATCGGTGTTTGACGAAATGGCGTGAACTTTCGACCAGCCAAAATCGCGATTTTTTCCGTTGTAACCGGCGGCCGGGCGGTGGTGACGCCCACCTCACTTATTGTCCGATTTGTGTATTTCGATACGAGCATTGCCGTTGCCAGTGCAGCATGCCGGCCTTGACTTGGCCCCATGCCGACGGTCGAAAACCGCTTTACGAGTTCAAGCTCGCGGTACCCGTCCGCAATGGCGTTCTTGATGTCCTTGACCTGAAGGTCTTCGTCAAAGTCGACAAAGTCCATTCCCTTCGGATGCGGGAAGATCGGGCAAGGATGATTTTGGGAACCTCGATCCCGAACTGGAAGCGCTGGCCGACGTTTGCTTTGATAGCCGCAATTGATCGCGGCCGCCAAGCCCTGACCCGCGCCATGAGCTATGCAGCCTTCCAGGTCGAAAAATCCGTCGACCGATCCGGCAAGCAGAACGCCTTTGCCCTGCCCGTCGATGGTGAACTGCGCGGCCACGTCATCGTAAGTGAGCTTGCCACCCGCCTGGAGTGGCAGCTGATAGGCGGGAACATACCCGACGGACATGCAGACCAGGTCACAATCGATCCTTCGGCGCCTCCTGCCTGCAGTGCCCTCCGCATCGATTTCGGCAAGCTCTACCCCACGGACGTGCGAATGCCCTTTTTTCGGTTGTGCCTCATGGAGGCACCATCCATCCAGAATTGAGACCTTTCGTTGCGTTATCTCCGAACGCAACGGTCCGTGGTGGCCGGCCTTACGGAGATCGCAAATTGCCGCCAGACCGACGCCGGCTTCAAGAAGGTCAAGCGCCACGCCATAGGCGTCATCGTTGGCAGCGAGTATGACTGCACGATTACCAGGCTTCACACCGAACAGCCGAATGAGCCGTTGAGCCGCCGAGCCCTGCATGATGCCGGGCAAATCATTGTTTCGAAACTGTGACGGCTGCTCTATGAGCCCGGTCGCGAAAATGACCTGTTTGGCCCGCAGCTTGTATAGTCGGTTACCGCGAATTACCGGCAGCCAGTTATCAGCATACCACGCATTGCAGATAGCGTCGGTCCAGATCTCTATTTTGCTGTGGCCTTTGACCTCGCTGACAAGGTCCCTTTCGCTTGCCAGTCGCGCATAGTTCAGCGCCCCGCCGATCCGTGCATTCTCGTCCACCAGCAGGACTGATGCGCCCGCATCAGCCGCGGCAATCGCCGCCGCCATACCAGCGGGTCCCGCACCGACGACGACCACGTCGTACCAGCCATAGGCTTTGTCGTAATACCCTTCGGTGGGTTTTGTGACGTCGAGCTTACCCAGCCCGGCTTTGGCCCTAATGATGGGCTCCCACACCTTCTCCCATATTCCTTTGGGCTTGTAGAAGGTTCGATAGTAAAATCCGACCGGCATGAAGCGCGAAAGCCTGTTCATGACGAACCCGCTATCCCCGCGTGCCGAATTGCCAACATTTTGGGCCCGTACCGCCAGACCGTCCGATATCGGATGACGATCAGCAAAGACGCTTACCTCGTTTCCGATTTGGACAAGCGTGTTCGCGTCTTGAGCGGCCATGGTCAGGATACCGCGTGGTCGGTGATACTTGAATGAACGTGACAATATCCATTCGCCGTTAGCTGCAAGCGCCGACGCGATTGTATCCCCGGCTACGCCTTCAAACTCTCGCCCGTCGAACGTGAACTTGAGTTTTGTCGATGCGTCGATTAGCAGCCCCTTGCGTGGCGTCGCGCTATTCATGACGCTTCTCCCAAAGGTCCATCTGCCGGAACGGGAAATGTGGCCAGAATCTCATCGGTCACTGTGTTGCGTTCCGCTAGGAACCAGAAGTTTGTCGGCGTGTGACACCACCACTCACGCACCACGCCCGCCGTATTGTTGGACATCCAGACGTACTCGGCCCACTCGTGGTCGCTCGCGCCGGATGGCTCAGGTTGCCGATGCACCTCTCCGTGGCACTGGAACTCGGTTATGTTGCGTGGCCCGTTCAGAGGGCATGTCATCAACTTCACGTTCGGGTCCTCAATGGCTTGCAGCGGTAGCGCCCATCTCGTTGACCAGATCGAAACTGTGGAACCGGCTCAACTGAAATGGCCTTATCTCGTCAGGAATGCGGTTTTCCGAAATGGCCTTCGCCAAGAAGAATCCGCTGGCGGGGGTCGCCTTGAAGCCCCAGGTGCCCCAACCTGCGTCCAGCCAATAGTTCGAGAGCGGACCCTGACCCATGATCGGACTGTAGTCCGGCGTCATATCGGTGATCCCGGCCCACTGGCGCAAGATCTTGAGTTCTCCAATGAACGGAAACATCTCCAACGCCGAAGCAGCAAGACTTTCCTTGAGCTCCAAGGTCGAGCGTGTGTTGTAAAGCTCGTATGGGTCCGAGCCGCCTCCGATGACGAGTTCGCCTCTCGCCGATTGCGAAACGTAGCAATGCAGAGCGGTTGACGACACCATCGGATCCAGGAAGGGTTTGACAGGATGCGTCACCATTGCCTGAAGTGGATAGCTGCGGATCGGCAGCTTCAAACCGGCCATCTTCGCTACGACCGAGGAGTAACCGGCGACGCACTGCACCACGGTCCCGGCTGAAACATCCCCGCGATTTGTGCGCAGGCGTGTGACTCTATTTCCGGAGACTTCCATCCCCAGGACTTCCGTCCTTTGATGAAGCTCGACCCCACGCTCACACGCGCGGATGGCATATCCCCACACGACTGCGTCGTGACGTGCGATGGCCGCGCTTGGGTGCCAAAGACCGCAAAGGATCGGCATACCCTTGATATCGAGATTGAGCGAAGGCACCAAGCTTCTGATCTGTTGGCGATCAACGATCTCGTTAGCCTCACCACAAAAGACGCCGGCGTCGGCGCGCAGGCGAAGCGAACGCGAAACGCCGTCCGAGTGGGACAACGTGAGCTGTCCCCGCCGGGAATACATCATGTTGTAATCGAGCTCATTGGCCAGGGATTCATAAAGTCTCAGGGCCTTCGCATAGAACCGGATCGAGCGCTGATCCGTGTAGTTCGAGCGGATCACCGTGGTGTTGCGCGCGGTGTTGCCGCCTCCAAGATAACCCTTCTCCAGAATCGCGACATTGGTGATCCCATGGTGCTTTGCCAGGTGGTAAGCCAATGAGGCTCCGTGACCACCGCCGCCGATGATGACGACGTCGTAGTGGGATTGCAGATCCGGAGTGCGCGGTATCTCATTGCGTTGGGGATAACGTCTTGAAAAGCCGTACTTTAGAAGCGCAAACACCATATTTCTCCCTCTAGGAGCGCGGCCGGGAAATGGACGCTTTGCTCGCTTGCAGGAGCGATGCCAATAACCGTCGTTTGGTCAAAGCGGGGTCCAATCACACGCGATGCGATACGCATCCGCGCAGCCTTTCCAGGTTCGGCAGAATGTCGTGAGAAGCCATATCTTCGGGACGTTATGTGCCATCTCAGACGTCTACTTTCGGCAGCGAAATTGAGAACTGGTCGCTTCGCTCAATTGCGTGTGCGGCACGCAAGACAGTCATCTCGTCAAAATACCGGCCCACCAATTGGAGCGCGATCGGGAGACCCTGCGTATGCATCGCGCATGGCATTGTCAGCGCCGGGTGACCGGTCATATTGAAAAATGTCGTGAACCGAGTGATCGCGTTGCCGATCGCTTCGTTGACCCCGTTTCGTGTCACCTTGACCGTGCCCACTTTCTGGGCGATTTCGGGAGTGGCCGGGGTAAGGATCAGATCGACTTGGTCGAATAGCCTATTCGTCTGCTGTCGGTAGATCTCGATGAACCGCTTCGCTTTGACATAGTGCTCCGCCAGAATGCACTGCCCCAACGCCAAACCAGCCCGGAAATCCGCGGAATAGAGATTGCCGCGCTCCTGCAAATAAGCCGAATGTGCACTGAGCGCTTCCGGCATCTGCACGGTGAGGGAGACTGTACGGCTATGTTCCATATCCGGGAATGTCACCGGCACCAGCATTGCGCCGTTTGCGACGAGATACTCTTTCACACGTTCAAGAGCTTCCAGGATTTCGTCGTCCGCACGCTCGTAGTAGAAGTTGCTCGGAATACCGACGCGCAATCCCGAGACGTCCTGATCAAGCGCTTCAGTGTAATTTTCAACCGGCCGATTGACTGAAGCGGGATCGCCTGGATCATAACCTGACACGATGCTCAGCAGATCAGCGCAGTCGGCAATCGTGCGCGTCATCAACCCGACGTGATCCAGCGTCCAGCAATACGGCACCACTCCCGAAGTGGGGACACGCCCGATCGTAGGCTTAAAGCCGACAAGCCCGTTCAACGCAGCGGGCGCTCGGACGGACCCACCGGTGTCCGTTCCAAGTGCCGCCGGCACGAGACCAAAAGCCACCGCGGCCGCTGAGCCACTCGACGAGCCACCCGCAAGACGCGTCGGATCGTAAGCGTTGACAGCCGTCCCATAAACCTCGTTTTCGCCCGTTGCGCCGTATGCGAATTCATGCAGGTTCGTCTTGCCAAGACTAAGCGCCTGGGCTGCCCGCAGCTTGGCGATTGCAAAAGCATCCTTTTTGGCAATTCTATCGTGGAAGACCCGCGACCCGGCCGACGTTCGAACACCCTGCACGTCGAACAGGTCCTTGGAGGCGTAGGGAATTCCGGCGAACGAGGAGCCGGTCAAATCATCACGCGAGAGCCGTGACGCCTGTTCTCGCGCAGTATCAATCGTCGTCGTGATGAACGCCTTTGATTGTGGATTGTGTCGTTCGATCCTCTCGGCGAATGTATCCACAAGCTCGACTGGGGTTATCTCCCCGCGCTGAAGCATCGAGCTCAGGCTCTTGACGCTTTGAAATGCTATATTGTTACTCATGCCTATCTGCGCCTTGGACGCTCATAGCCGGTGGCGTGGTCCCCAGGTCAATTTTCCTCAGCTGTTCAAGCTCATTCAACAGATCTTGAAACCCGGTAATGATACCCAGCCGGGGATCGACCAGCTCATTTATTTCGTCGTCTGACCAACAATGCGATGCCATCTGTGTGCATATGCCGGTTAGCGTAGCCTTTGTGAGTTTCTGCATGAGAATCCTCGGACAACGATCGCGAAGAGCGTTCTGCTCAACCAGGGCCGCCAGCGACGGCCCATGATAATCAGCGGACGATCAGAGTTTCGGGTGTTTTGTTTGTGAGGACCTCCCCGCCGTTCTCGGTCACCATCACGGTGTTGGAAATGAAATAGTCCGCGACTTGCGTGTTGGTGAACCAGGAATGTGCATGGACGACCATCCCGACCTCTATCTTACGGGTCGACTTCGGGAAAAGGCTCGTCACCATAGAGCCGCCCGTCCAGCTCGGAGGGAAACCGATCCCTACAAGGTAACCGCAATGATGGCGATGGTAATCAACAAGGCCGGCGCTCGCCGCCACTTCATGCCAAGCCTCATAGGCGTCACCCGCATCTGCGCCCGGACGAAGGGCTTCGCAAATTGCCTTCATGCCGCGAATTGCAAGCTCGGCAGACTCCTCGACACCCTTGGGCGCATTACCGACGTAGACAAGCCGGCCCATCGGAGATTGGTACTTGCGATATGAAGCGCAGGTTTCAAGGAAAACTGCATCGCCGTTTCGGAACACCTCGCCACGCCAGGTGGTATGTTCTTCACCTAGGCGACTGGTCGGACGAATGAACGGGCCGAAACCGGGATACTCGCTTCCCTCCAATATCATCTTGCTGTGGTAAGCCGCGGAAACTTCGTAGTCGGTTGCGCCGTCGCGCACCGCGTCAACTGCGGCCAGCGTGCCTAGGTCAACTGCATGCGCCGCCTTGCGAGTGTATTCCATTTCGAGCGGAGATTTCACCAGGCGCAGGTCGTCGAGAATTCCGGAAGCATCTACCCAGGTTCTGCCGAAACGATCATCCTGAATGCGCTCAGCGTGTCGCGCTGTAAGGAAAAGGCTACGCTTTTCGATCCCGACGCGGCCACCCGACAGACCCAGGTCTTTCATGGCCTGATGGACGTAGTCTGAAAGCTCTTCGTGATCCTTGTGCCCGTAGAATCTCGCATTTCGGACCTGGTTCTCTACCGTTATCCGCTCCATTGCGCGGCAGCAGAGGCCCATCTCTCCGCTTTGATTCAGAACGAGCACATGCGCGGCGAAGAATCCCCAGTGATCAAGCCCGGTCAGGTAATAAATGTTCTCAGGAACGGCAATCAAGATGCCATCAAGGTTGTTCTCTTTGAGAGCCTTACGCGCATTCAGTATGCGACGATCAAGCTCATCTTTTGGAAAGGGTGAAAGGTAGGTCATGGACGCCCTCGGGTGCTGTATCCAGTTTTCAAATCGGAAATAGGTATACCTCTCGTACCGTCACTCGCGAAAAATGACAAGAGCAATTTTCCAGAGTCGGCGCCATTTGCCCAAATTTGCAGGAAATTTCGACGGGACGGGAATATCCCCTTGCGGCCCCTCTGGCGCAATGGTATACCTCGTAGGGCAATTCTGCATAAACCCAAAAACAGAGGGAACGGATGAAAATGAAAGCTATCTTGGCTGCAATCGCCGCGACTGCTGCTCTATTTATCGGCGTCGCTCACGCTGACGGGCTGACGGACAGCGCTAAAGCTGGAAAACCAATACGCATTGGCTTTGCTCACGAAATCCCTTGGGCTTACCCGGGCGACAAGAACGAACCGCTGGGATTCGCGAACGCACTGGCGGTCGGCGTCCTAAAGTCGATGGGATACACTAATATCGAGCCAGTCGTGACCGATTGGGGTGGCTTGATACCCGGGCTTCAGGCAGGGCGCTTCGACATTATCACCGGCGGAATGTACATCACCGGCAAGCGTTGCAAGAACGTCGCTTTTGCCGAACCAATGGGGAAATTCGGCAACGCGTTCATTGTCAAAAAAGGCAACCCGAAAGGCATTCAGAACTATAAGGACATCAAGGAGAAGGACGCGACGATGGTGACTGTCTCCGGCTACGTCAATGTTGACGAGGCGCTTAAGGAAGGAGTCCCTGAAAGCAAGATTATGCAGGTGCCAGGCCCCACTGAACTGCTGGCTGCCGTTCGCGCGGGGCGAGCGGACGCTGGGGCTAGTAACTATTTCGATGCCAAAAATCTGGCCGCTAGCGCACCTGACGAAATCGAAGTGACTGACCCGGCCGCTCTACCTGATTGGACGAATAATTGGGTAGCGATTGCATTCAAGCCAGAGGACAAGGACTTTCTGAAGGCGTACAACGAGGCCCAGGCAAAGTACCTCGGTTCGCCGGAAATGCTTGAGGCCGTCGGGAAGTTTCAATACACGAAAGCTCAGCTTCCGGGCGATGCAAAAACCGAATGGGTCTGCGCCAATCGGTAACAATGAGTTGGCTGACGAGCCGCATGAGGCAGCTCGTCAGCATTGCCGAAGCGAGCTCCTATGACATACGCCTCCTTCCTTGCGGATTATGGTAGCCGGTTTGTAGACGGTGCGCTCGTAACCGCCATCCAATTCCTTTGCTCCTTGGGTCTGGCCGTGGTGGTGGCCAACCTCTTCGGCCTGATGCTGCTATCGTCAAACCCGGTGCTAAGGAGAGCCGCAGTAGGCTACGTCGAGTTTTTTCGCGGCACCTCACTGCTGGTTCAGCTTTTTTGGTTGTTTTACGTGTTGCCCCTGTTTGGCATCACGCTGGACAATTTTCTCACCGGATTTCTTGCAGTTGGCCTAAACCTTGGTGCCTACGGCGCTGAGCTGGTTCGAGGTGCCATACAGTCAGTGCCCCGTGGTCAGTGGGAGGCATCTTACGCGTTGTCGATGTCGCCAGCCCAACGCATGCGAAGGATTATCATCCCACAGGCCTTTGTCACCATGCTGCCGGCTTGGGGAAACCTGGTGATCGAGCTGCTCAAAAGTACCGCCCTGGTGGCGTTGATAGCAGTTCCTGATCTCATGTTTGAAGCGCGCCAGCTGAACAATACAACTTATTTATCTACCTGGACTTTTGGAACAGCGCTGGTCATCTACTACGTCTTCTCTCGCTTTCTCATCACGCCTTGTATGCGCTGGACCGAGCGCATCATGGCTCGGCGGATAGGAAGGGCTTGAGTGATGAAGTGGGACTTTGCATTCACAGCCGAAATCCTACCCAAGATGCTTTGGGCTACGGGCAATACCCTTTTGGCTGCTGGCATGGGATACGCCATTGCCGCTGTCATTGGTCTCTTGTTCGCACTTGCTCAGCGAACACCGTTACGTATTCTGACGTATATTACTCGGGAAATTGTCGAGTTCATCCGCTCAACACCCCTCGTACTGCAGATCTTCTTTGTGTATTATGTTGGGCCCGAATACGGGCTCTACCTGAGCCCTTGGGTGGCAGGCATGATCGCTATCGGCCTGCACTATGCTGCCTATCTCTCCGAAGTTTATCGGGGTGGCATTGAGTCCGTCCCTAAGGGGCAATGGGAAGCATGCACCGCCATCAATCTAACGACGATGCAGACCTATCGGCGTATTGTTTTGCCGCAGGCTCTCCCACCAGCAATTGCTGGGATGGGAAACTATCTGGTCAGCATTTTTAAAGATACCCCGATTCTGTCTGTAATTGGTGTTGCCGAATTGATGCAGGCAGCAAACGCTGTAGGCGGGCAAAACTATCGCTACCTTGAGCCTTACACGCTGGTGGGCGTTATTTTCTTAGTTATCTCGCTGACCTCCGCGCGCGCCATTCGTTGGTTTGAAGCGACTGTTCGCCGTAAGTTAGGAATGCAATGATGGAAGATCTCTCGTCATATCCCCTCGAGCTCGGCGGTCCAAACATACCGATGGTGCGGTTCATGAAGGTCCGTAAAAGCTATGGCGACCTTATCGTTCTGGACAACCTGAACTTGGACATCGCAGCAAGTGAAATGGTCACCATCATTGGCCCATCGGGGTCCGGCAAAACGACAGTCCTGCGCATGCTGATGACCCTCGAGACCATTAACGGTGGCGTCATCTATGTCGATGGCAAACCCCTCACCCACATGCCGAAAAACGGCGTGCTGGTGCCGGCTGATGCTAGGTACCTGCGAAAAGCACGCTCCTCGATAGGAATGTGCTTCCAGCATTTCAACTTGTTTCCCCACATGACGGCGATACAGAACTGTATGGAGGGGCCGGTCTTAGTCTTGGGTCTCTCGCGCCGCGAGGCTCAAGAGCGTGCCGAAGAGCTTCTCGTGATGGTTGGCATGATCGACAAGAAGGATCAACATCCCTCTCGGCTTTCGGGTGGCCAACAACAGCGCGTAGCGATTGCCCGCGCCCTGGCGATGCGACCCAAGGTTATGTTGTTCGACGAAGTGACCTCTGCCCTTGACCCCGAGGTAATCGGCGAAGTCACGAATGTGATTAGGGATTTGGTGTTCAAGCACAGGCTGACCATGCTTATGGTGACCCATCAAATGGGTTTTGCTCGTGATATTTCCGATCGCGTCTGCTTTTTCTATGGCGGAAAGATTGAGGAACAAGGCAGTCCTGCTGAACTGTTTTCCAATCCCAAGAGCAAACGGACGCAACAATTTTTGAGCGCGGTAAAAGCCGCAGATTGATGGTCGGAACTCCTGTGAGAATTGGCATAGCTGGGATTGGCGCCATAGGCTCGTCCGTTGCACACGCATTGGATCGGGGAGAAATATTTGGATGCGAACTGGTGGCCATCTCGGCACGCAGCCAAAATCGGGCGACAGAGTTCAATGCCACTTTAAACAGTCGTGTTGCCTGCCTCTCGTTTGAGGAGTTGGCTGACAAGTGTGACGCAGTACTAGAGGCTCTCCCGCCACAGATGTTCGAGGCTATCGCACTTCCTGTCCTGAGTGCCGGTAAGACCCTCATGGCTATGTCTGCGAGCCAGCTACTCAGTCGAGAAGATCTGGTCGAGTTGGCACGCCGCACGGGAGGGCGAATTGTGGTCCCATCCGGGGCCATGCTTGGACTCGATGCCATCAAGGCGGCGGCGGTTGGTGAGATCCATAAGGTGAAGATCCGCACCCTCAAACCACCAAAGAGCCTTGTAACCGCACCTTATGTTGTTCGTAACGGGTTGGACTTGGAAAGCCTTGTGGAGGCGGTTTGCATTTTAAGGGGAACGGTGAGCGAAGTGGCGAGGGAATTCCCGGCCAATGTGAATGTCGCCGCTGCTCTCAGCTTGGCGGGTCTTGGACCGGACCGCACGCAGATGGAGATTTGGGCAGATCCGGGTTTAGCGTTCAACACTCATAGCGTTGATGTGGAATCCGACAGTTCTAATTTCTCCATGTCGATACAAAATCGTCCGAGCGACGAAAACCCGGCCACCGGGCGTATAACCCCGCAGAGCGTGATAGCCTACTTGCGTCAAATGAACTCGGCTTTGCGTGTTGGAACGTGACCGAGGTCGTACATACCTTGCTGCAGCCTGGAGAAAGCTAGCGATGACACGCAACAGCTCCCTGGTACCCACTAACGAATTCACCTCGACGCCTCCTGAGGATCAAGACGGGGGTTCGGAAGGCGACAGGCAACTTGCCGGCAAAATGAGCAAACACGAGATATACCTAGAGTTACGGCGCCGCATATGTCTCCTCGACTACCAGCCAGGCAGCCGCCTCAATGAGAGGGAACTTGCGTCAGAATTTGGTGTCAGTCGGACACCCCTTCGGACTGTCTTGCAACGCCTGGAGTACGACGGTCTGATCGTAAGCCAGCACGGCAATGGTACTGAAGTCACGTCGATCGATCTGAGCTCTATGCGCGATATATACATCGTTCGGATGCGATTGATGGATGCCATGGCCGAGTCTTCACCACTTCCAGTAACTGACGATAACCTACGTGAAATTCAAAACTTGGAGATAGCCTGTCGCCAACTCTTAGATACCAAAGATAAACGCCAGTTTGCCGAGATAATTATCCGCCTACATAGGATTTTACATAGCTTGAGCAGCAATGGACCACTAAGGGACTTCAACGATATCCTGTTCTTTCAATCGGCGAGATTCTGGTTCTTACTTCTCGAAAAGATGAATTTCCGTCAGCAGGTAGAAGACCTTCTTGACGAGCTCCGCATGATACGGCGAACCCTCGAGCTTCGGGATGTCCGTCTAGTTGCCACGGTTCACAAGTCGCATTTGGCGATGGTGCTATCCAGGCTAGACGCGATGGAAGCAGCTAGCGCAGACCGATTTGTATTTTGAAAACTGGGACGACATTCGATATTGGTGGCGCCGTATGAACCTGCCGACAATTGGCTTTATTGGAACCGGCGACTTCTCCGCCTACTTAATCGCCGCCCTGCGAAGGGGTGGGTTTGGCGGTCGAATTCTTCTCTCGCCCTTTAGCCGAGTCAAGGCAGAGCGACTTGCCACCACCCACGACTGCACGGTAGCCGCGGATGATGCGAGCATGCTCGCCGAGGCCGACTGGGTCCTTTTGGCGGTGCGGCCCGAACAGCTTGCCAATGCGTTGCCCAATCTGGCTCTGCGTCCAGACCAGGTATTAATTTCAGCTGTCGCAGGCGCCACAATTGCTGAACTGCAGGCGGCGATAGGCCAAGACATATCGGTGGTCCGCATCATGCCATCGAGTTACATTGATACGATTGATAGAGGCCTCGTACCCATATATCCCGCCTCGGACGACGTGGCAGTGGTACTGGGCACGGCAGGTAGGATTGTGACCTTCGAAACCGAAGATCAATTCGAACTTGCCATGGTGGGGGCCTGCCTCGCCGGGTGGATCTATAGCTTCATAGCAACGCTCGAATCTTGGTTCTTGGAGCGTGGGCTCACGTCGGCTCAAGCGAGGCTAGTTGTTGCGGGAAATATCGCGGGAGCGACTGGCTACGCGCTGGCGCGGGAGGAGGTGTCACTTGACATCGTATCTGACGGGATCGCAACGGAAGGAACCTTTACAAAGTTAGGGTTGGACCATCTTGCCGCAAGGCAAGCCCCTTTGCCTTGGTTAGAGGCTCTCGATATCGTCTTCCGAAGGCTGAACTTGTTGACCTAGAGCACGTCCTGTTTAATCCGGTTCATATCCTGCGGCTTTGAAGTAGTTGGCGCATTCGGCTGGGGTGAAGAGGTCGACGACTGCGCCGACCGCGTCCCA